>JAOOLS010000009.1 GCA_028408915.1 Prochlorococcus sp. AH-716-J09 | reverse complement strand
TCATTTTCATCATCTAGGTTTGCTTTGGAGGCTATTAGAAGCTCTTTTTGCAATTCTTTATTCTCCCCTCTGAAATCTCCTTCAAATGTCAAGAAATAAAGCCTAAACATATAAAAAGCAGTCATACCTGCTGTTAGAAGTCCTACGAACCAAAAAGCTGGAAATGATATAAAAGCATTTCCAAGTATCTCGTCTTTACTCCAAAAACCTGCCAATGGGGGAATTCCACTAATTGCTACACAACCTATTAAAAATGTTGTCGCTGTATATGGCATTTTTTTTCGTAAACCGCCCATCAATCTCATATCTTGAGCTAATACAGGCTGATGGCCAACTACCTCTTCCATAGCATGTATTACTGAACCAGATCCCAAAAATAGCATCGCTTTAAAGCAAGCATGAGTCACTAAATGAAAAATTCCTGCTATTGGTGCTCCACAACCCATTGCGAGCATCATATAACCAAGTTGAGAAACTGTGCTATACGCTAAACCTTTTTTTAAATCCATTTGGGTCAACGCTATAGAAGCACCTAAAAAACAAGTAATGGTGCCAACTAAAGCGATAATGAACTGAATAGAGGGAAATATTGAATACAAAGGTTGAAGTCTTGCTACGAGAAAAATTCCTGCTGCAACCATTGTTGCAGCATGGATAAGTGCAGATATAGGTGTCGGACCTTCCATGGCATCAGGCAACCATACATGAAGAGGAAATTGAGCAGATTTTGCCATTGGTCCTAAAAAAACTAAAAAACAAAGTAGTAAAGCAGCCCAAATGGGTATCGAATTGTCAGCTATTGATTGAGAAATTCCAATAGCTATTTCATTAAAATCAAAACTATTTGTTGCCCAAAATAGTCCAAGAATTCCTAGTAATAATCCAAAATCTCCAACTCTATTAACAACAAATGCTTTTTGTGCAGCGTGTGCAGCTCCATCCCTGTCATACCAAAAGCCAACCAACAAATAAGAACACATCCCAACTAATTCCCAAAAAACATAAATTTCTAATAAATTCGGACTAACTATTAATCCCATCATTGAACTACTAAATAATGCTAGATATGTAAAAAATCTGACATAACCTTTGTCATGGGCCATATAACCGTGAGAGTAAATCATTACCAGCAAAGTTATTGTAGTTACTAGTGCAAGCATTACACTTCCCAAAGGATCCAGGACAAATCCCATTGGAATTGTGAAATCCCCAGCATTGGCCCATACAAATAATTTTTCTACTGATTGATAACCATTAACTTGTTCAATTAAAGCTTTATAACTTATAACCGCAGAAATCCCTACGAAAGAAATTAGACCTACAGAAACAATTTCTCTTGAATTATTAATTTTCTTGTTGATGCTTATTAGTCCTAAGCCAGAAAGCACTGCTCCAATAAGTGGGAAAACAGGAATTAACCAGGCAATTTCTGAAGCTAGTGGCATGTTTTAAAGAGCTTATATATTGATATTAAACTGTCAATTGAAAAATTCAGACAAAAATGATGAATTAAATGTTTGAACAGCAATATTTATAAATTGATGAGACCACCAAAGTACGCCTATCGCAATTAATATACCAAATTGAGATAACCTAAAAAATTCTTTAATCTTAAATTCTTGCCTCCCTTCAATTATTGCCAAGAAGGGGATTATGGAAGTACTTTTTTTAAAATTCTCAAATTCTTCTCCAAATCTATTTGCTAATCTCTTATCGCCATGCCAGATTGCAAAAAGATGATGCAAAACTAAGCCAATAGAAGTTATTAATGTGAATGATGTACCAATCCATAAAGTATGAGCAAAACACCAAATTATCTGACCAAATGCTTGAGGATGTCTTGTTATTCGCATTATCCCAGTTCCATAGATTCGTACTTTAGGTTTTAACACCGAAGGAATTTCTAGCAAATTGTAAGTAGCGGGATATAAAAATAAAAAACTTATTGCAGTTAAGAACCAAACGATCATAAAAACAATATTATTGCCCTGTAAATTCCATAATCGGATTCCGTCGTATCTATGAGCCAAAAAATAACTAATCAAGATAATTGCAGATGGCAAACTTAAAAAAACAAAACATAACCTCCATAATCTCGGACCCATAATAGATTCTGCTTTGATTCTTAAAGCTGCTCCCCCACTATGAATAACCGCAAAAATAAAAATCAAAAGTAAAATAATTAGTGAAGTTTTATGAGTCTCCATATATTTAAATTGTCCAAATAATTTTCGTTCTTAACAAGAATGCTCCTAAGCATTAGAATTATAAGAAATTGTAGACATAATAGATGCCAGAATTACCATTTACACTTGACCAATTAAGAATACTAAAAGCTATAGCAGCTCAAGGAAGTTTTAAAAAAGCTGCAGATCTTTTATATGTAACCCAACCTGCCGTAAGTTTACAAATACAAAATTTAGAAAAACAACTCGAAATCACAATTTTCGATAGAGGAGGTAGGAAGGCTCTATTGACTGAAGCAGGGAGACTATTACTTGAATATTGTGAACGAATTTTGAATCAATGCGACGAAGCTTGCAAAGCTATTGAAGATTTAAATAGCTTAAAAGGCGGAACTCTTGTCATTGGAGCAAGCCAAACAACTGGCACCTATTTAATGCCTAGGATGATAGGACTATTCAGACAAAAATACCCTGATGTATCCGTTCAACTTCAGGTTCATAGTACTAGAAGAACTGGTTGGAGTGTAGCCAATGGACAAATTGACTTAGCCATTATTGGCGGACAATTACCTGGAGATTTGGAAAATTTACTACAAGTAATTCCATATGCCACTGATGAATTGGCATTGGTCTTACCCTCTAAACATCCCCTTTCGACCAAAAAAGAGCTTCTAAAAGAAGACTTATACAAATTGAATTTTGTGACATTAGATTCACAATCTACGACAAGAAAAGTTGTTGACAAACTTCTCCAAGATTCTGGGCTTGATATTCAAAGATTAAAAATTGAGATGGAGCTTAACTCTCTTGAAGCAATCAAGAATGCAGTACAATCAGGCTTAGGGGCTTCCTTTTTGCCTGTTGTTTCTATTGAAAGAGAATTATCGGCTGGATCAATCCACAAAGCATTCGTTGCTGATTTAGAAGTTAAAAGAGAACTTAAATTAATTAGTAATCCGTCAAGATATACATCAAGAGCATCTGAAGTATTTAAGAAAAATATCCTTCCACAATTTGCTAGTTTAGAAAGCCCTTTGAGGAATATATAATGTTGATCAAAACTGAATTGCTTCTTTATTAATACCTACTCCGCCGTCTTCGGATTGTCCATCACCTTTTATTATAAATTTATTTTCATTTACATCAGTCTGATAAACGCACTTAACTATTGGCTTATCTCTTATAGAACCAATATAAGCAAAAGTATTCATTCTTTGCTTACATTCTCTTACATCTTCATTACTAATTGCCCCCTGTTTTTGTAAAACTGTCCAATTCTCTCTTCTAATAACACACCCTGGCTGAAGAGCTGGCTGCGTTACAAAACTTGTAGATGGATTCAGAGTCGTATACATTTCAACATCAATTACAAAAGCACTAGCTCCCCATTGTCTACAAAATTCAGGATCTGGAACAGCCATATCTAATTGTTGTTGACTTGCTATATTTCCCTGCCCGCCATCTGTCGTACTGGTAATAGCGCTCCCAATACCAACTCCTAAAATTAGAACTCCAGCAAGTACGGCAATGGTTCCTGTACTAAAGTTGATCTTTTGCTCAGAAGAAGCAGCCAATCTATTATTTCTTTGACCATATGAATCCACATCCCTTGGATTTGGAGGATAATAACTTCTATTTGAGCCTCTCCTTGGCCTTTTATTTGAGGATGATCTATTCACAACACTTCATTTGTCTTTGGTAAACCCATTGAATAATTCATTACTCTACAATCAGGGTTATAACTTAGCTGACCATTTTGAAGCAAAAATTTTATTAAACCTTCGATTTCTGAACCTATTTTTCGAAGTTCATAATCATCTAAATCCTTTCCTGCTCTTTCTTTTATCAATTCATTGAATTTTTCATTTATTTTTTTTAGAGAATCTTCGTTCCAAATAAATTCGTTATCGGGATCTAAATCCAAAGTTAGTCTGTTGGGATGAAACTTTAATTCTTCGTCTACCACTTCGGCAGTAAAAATTCTTACATGTCTAGTAGTCGATTTTAAAAGCATTTTTTCCATAATTTTGCGAAATAATCAACGAAAAAAACTATTATGTTCTAACTTTAATGTAGCTTATTAGTAAGTGTTAATTTATTTCTTGATTTAGTAATGCGTGTTGTAATTGCTGGTGCTGGTTTAGCAGGTTTATCATGTGCTAAATATTTAGTCGATAATGGACACATCCCGATCGTACTAGAAGCCAGAGATGTTTTAGGTGGCAAAGTTGCCGCATGGAAAGACGAAGATGGAGATTGGTATGAAACTGGGTTGCATATATTTTTTGGAGCCTACCCAAATATGTTGCAACTTTTTAAAGAATTAGATATTGAAGATAGACTCCAATGGAAAAGTCATTCAATGATTTTTAATCAGCCATCAGAGCCGGGAACTTACAGTAGATTCGATTTTCCCGATATACCTGCTCCTGTTAATGGAGTTTCAGCAATACTAAGCAACAATGACATGCTTTCATGGAATGAAAAGATTTTATTTGGTTTAGGTTTAGTGCCTGCAATGTTGAGGGGCCAAAAGTACTTAGATAAATGTGATACAAAATCATGGACAGATTGGCTAAAAGAGCACAATATACCGGAAAGAGTTAATGATGAAGTTTTTATAGCAATGAGTAAAGCTCTTAATTTCATTGGACCGGATGAAATATCTTCTACAGTTTTATTAACAGCATTAAACAGATTTTTACAAGAAAAAAATGGTTCTAAAATGGCATTCCTTGACGGAGCTCCTCCAGAAAGACTTTGCCAACCAATGGTTGATTATATAACTGCTCGTGGTGGAGAAGTTCACATGAATAGTCCATTAAGGCAAATCAACCTTAATGATGACAGCACTGTTAGAAGTTTTACTGTTGCCTCTTTGGATGAAAACGAAAAGAAAGAGCTAACGGCTGATGCTTATGTAAGTGCAATGCCTGTTGATCTCTTTAAATTAATGATCCCTAAACGATGGAAAGGGTTAGATGCTTTTTCTAAATTAGATGGTTTAAATGGCGTGCCAGTCATTAATATTCATTTATGGTTTGACAAAAAATTAACTGATATCGACCATCTCCTATTTAGCAGATCACCACTTCTCAGTGTTTACGCAGATATGAGTATTGCATGTAAAGAATATGAAGATCCAAATAGATCAATGCTTGAATTAGTTTTCGCACCAGCAAAAGATTGGATTAATAGAAGCGATCAAGACATCGTTGATGCAACTATGGAAGAGTTGAAGAAATTATTCCCAACACATTTTATGGGTGATGATAAGACAAAATTAAGAAAATATAAAGTAGTTAAAACTCCAAGATCTGTATACAAGGCAGTTCCCGGATGTCAGGAGTTCAGACCTAGTCAAAAATCCCCCATAAAAAACTTTTTCTTAGCGGGTGATTATACAATGCAAAAATACTTAGCATCTATGGAAGGAGCTGTTTTAAGTGGTAAATTATGCGCAGAATCAATAAATAAGGAGTACATCAAAACCCCTCAAAATGTTTCTTAATAACTTTTATAAACCATTGAATATTAGCTAAAACTTTTTGAAAAATTCAATTTCTCAACTAGACAAAGCATACGAGATATGCCGAAAAGAAACTCAACAATGGGCCAAAACCTTTTATTTGGGAACTCTTCTATTACCTCAAGCAAAAAGAAAGGCAATTTGGGCTATTTATGTATGGTGTAGAAGAACAGATGAAATAATGGATAGCGCAGAAGCCTCAACTAAATCGCAAGATGAACTTTCAGATAATCTGGATGAATGGGAAGAAAATACTAAAAATGTATTTAAAGGGAATATTAAATCTGAATTAGACTCAGTTCTATTAGATACGATCGAGAAATATCCACAAAGTATTCAACCTTATCTGGACATGATAGATGGTCAGAGAATGGATCTAAATAAATTTAGATATAAAGATTTTGATGAATTAAAACTCTATTGTTATAGGGTCGCAGGGACTGTAGGTTTAATGACTCAAAATGTGATGGGGATTGATAGCGCTTATACATCGGCCCCATGGAGTGCTATGCCTGACCCCTCCGAAGCAGCTATCGCTCTTGGAATTGCAAATCAATTAACAAATATCTTGCGGGATGTAGGAGAAGATAGACAGAGAGGAAGAATTTATCTCCCACAAGCGGATATTGAAAAATTTAATTATTCTGAGGAAGAACTTTTACAAGGAAAAATAAACAAGCAGTGGAAATCACTGATGAATTTTCAATTAACAAGGGCTCGCGAATGGTTCGAAAAATCTGAAGATGGTATTAAGTGGCTATCTTCTGACGCAAGATGGCCAGTATGGACATCTTTACGTCTTTACAGGGGAATATTAAATTCAATTGAAAAACTAGATTATGATGTTTTTAACAATAGAGCTTTTGTAAAAAATTCAGTAAAAGCTCTTGAGATCCCAATATCTTTTTTGATTTCCCGAATTAAATAATTAAGCAGGCGTCTTCTGATTAGCCAGCAAATCTTTTAATTTGGCTAATTCTCCAGCCCATCTTGGGTCAGGAGCTTCCAAGTTAGGAGCATCACTATGAACAATTTTCTTAAAGTCTTTCTTCTTCTTATTTTTGTTTAATTTTCCACTATTTCTTTTGTTTGAAGCAGAATCTTTCTTTTCAGATAGCTCTACTCTTAATTTAGAACCATTAAATTCCGACCCGTTTAATTTTTGAATTAATAAATTAGCATTTTCTTCATTACTTGTTGTCGCGAAACCAAACCCCCTGCATTCCTTAGTTTCCTTATCTAGAACTGCTTTAAATCTAATCGAATCAGAAACTGACTTTAAAAGTTTATCAAACTCTTTTGGATTGAATCCTTGTGGTAAATTGCCAATGTAAATGCGAATGCTCATAAATTTTTAAAAATGATTTTGAAGTCTGAACTTCTAAACAAAACTAAGCTATGTGTATTTAATCACATTTTGGCGCATTTTGTTCAATCCATAGCCTTGCTTTATAAATAGCTTCATCAAAATTATTCAATCTCTTATACGCAAGTTCCTTAGAAAGATAATATAAAAGCTCTCCTAATAAAGGCCCATCCTTAATTTTAAAATTTTTTTTGATTACATCACCATTAATTAGGTTTGCAGGATGAAATAATTTATCATCCTTATCACGCCATCTATTAAGCCAATCTAATCGTAAGTTTTGAGGTAAATAAAAAATAAACGATGGAAGAAACATCTCTAATTCTCTATGTAATGCAAATCTATCTGATTCAGTAAATTGAGAGATATTTTTTTTCTCTAACAAAAAGTGCCATTTTCGTAATAACTTAGTTTTTTCAATTTCAGCTTTACTAAATTTAAGTTTCTCTAAAGATACAACATCTAAAATTTGACCAATAAAAAATGATGGTAAAAATTTTTCTTTTTCTTTCTGATTCAGTTCTCCATAAGTAATTTTCTCTAAATCCAAAAAAAAAGAATCTTCAGATAAATTATCAGTACCAAATATATTTAATTTTTTTATCAACAATACTGCATCAAGAGCATTTGCTCCATTTACTATTCTCTGTATTTCATAATTAATCCTCTCTTTAGCAACAAGATATAGTTTCCCTTTATTTTTTTTTATAAAAGTAATTAAATTAAAATCAATTTTAAAATTCAATTCTGAAACAAATCGAAAACATCTTAATATTCGTAAAGGATCGTTTAGTAAATTGTTTTCAGAATGAGTTCTAAGCAAAGAAATCTCTAAATCTTTGAGACCATTGAATGGATCAAACAAACACTTCTTATCAAACAAAAAAGCAATTGAATTAATTGAAAAGTCTCTAGAACATAAATCTCCTTCTATTGTATTTGTAACCTGATTAGCAATATCAATATAAATATGATTAAGAATAATTCTTACTACTTCTCTTTTTTCATCTAAAATAATAAGTTTTGATCCAATATTTCCTGCAATCTTTTTACCAATTTCAATTGCATCTAAAGGTACCACAATATCAAGATCCACCTTTTCAGGTTCTCTTCCCAAAATAATATCTCTTATGTAACCACCAACCAAATATGATCCTTTAGGTAACAAACTTAATATTAAATCCAAATTATGAAGTTTTATGCATGTTTCTAATTCATCAATTATTAGTGTATGATCTGTGTAAATATTACTTTTCATTTTATTTATTAATTATGTGCATTTGCATCAACTGTAAATGGGTTGATAGATGTATCACATATCATGATGTCGAGAATAATCATGGTGTTGATCATATTTGTGATCTACCTGATTTTAAAGCAGAAAAACCATTCATTCATGTAAATATAGTAAAAGATAATAAGGGTGATTATAAAACTGATTGGGATGTTCAGTCTTGTGAAAGTTTTGAAAATGAATTTGGTAAATGGTCAAAGTGTAATCCAGGTATGGAATTACCTGTTTAAAGTTAATAAATGACAAACAAACTCAAGCAAATAGAGAATTACCCTACATTAGTGATTCATAGCACAGACAATTCTTTTGGCTTTGGGTATAGGAAAAACAATAACCTTGAATCTGATAAATTATTTATCAAAAAATTTGATAATGACCTTTGCAACAACTTAATTAACGATCTTAACAAATTCATTTCCAAAGAAAATTTACAAAAAATAAATAAGTTATCTGTCAGCATAGGGCCAGCAAATTTTAATGCTTCACGACTAATTGTAGTTTTAGCGAGAACTATCTCACAACAAATAAATTGTCCTCTAGACAGATTTAGTACATTTGAAATAATGGCAAAAAGAATTGCATCAAAAAATAACATCTTTACAAACAAAAAATCATTCTGGATTTACAAAAAATTAAAACGTAAGGGTTTTATTGCAGGTAAATATGAAATTTGTCATAACGAAAAAAATTCTGCGAATTTAATCATTCGAGAAACAGTTTTACCAAAAGTTTTCCAAGAACTTGAGAATCAGGAATTTTCCTTTGAAGCTACCTATGATGATAAAGAAGATTTAAAAGAACTATTAGATTTATCAAATAAAAAATTTTTAAATTCAAATATAGATTCCTGGAGAAAAGTTTTGCCTCTTTACCCTATTTCTCCAATTAACTAAATTTTCATCCAATCAAATTATTAATTTTATCTTGAAGCTGAATTGTTACAGAATTCAGATCATCTCTTGATGAACTTTGTGGAGGTTGAATAGGTTTTCCCACTTTAATAACTATTTTTGAAAACATTGGAATAAAGAAATTAAATCTTATTAGTCTATGTGAATTTACTATTGCAACAGGCAATAATAATTTTTGATTTTTAAAGGCTAATAATGCTGCACCTTGTTTGGGCTTATTCACTCGCCCATTTTTCTGACGAGTGCCATCAATAAAGATTCCAATACAATTATCATTTAATAATTTTTTACATGCTGTTTTAATTGTATTTCTATCAACAATTCCTCTTTTTACCGGATACGCTCCACAAGCCTTGATAATAAAACCCAGAAAAGGAATTTTAAAAAGCTCTGCCTTAGCCATAAAAGATATATTACGTCCAAGGGCATGGCCTAACAAAGGAGGGTCGAGTAAAGAACCATGATTAGAAACCATGATAAAGGAATCTTTTTGCGGAATATTGTCTCTACCTATTAAATGACCTTTAAATACTAATTTATAAATAGGAAATACAATAAGCTTGCTAACTAATTCATAGACTAACTTTTGAATAGCATGATTTTTCATACAAATTAATAAGATATTTGATCAGAAGATGAAACTTGAGAAATTTTTACATCTTTAAGATGTCTTTTTCCTAAACCGCTTAGTACATTAGACGGGCCAATTTCAACAATATGAAGATCACTATCTTTTGCCATTAAATCCATAGTTTCTCGCCACCGCACCCCATTACACATTTGCTTTTCTAATCTAATTTTAAGCTCATTTGGATCACTACAAAATGAAGGTTCATAATTACTTATGACAGGGAAAGAGGGATTATTAAAATTAATCTTTTTTAAATACTCAGTAAATTTTGATGAAGGTTCGTTCATAAATGGCGAATGAAATGCACCTGAAACATTTAATTTCAAGAATCTTTTACAAGAAATTTCTTTCGATAAATTATCTAATGCTTCAGCAGATCCTGATAAGACAACTTGGGAAGAGCTATTATCATTAGCAATTACAATATCATCAATTTTTTGTACTAATAAATCAAGTTGATTTCTATCAAAACCAATTACTGCTGCCATAGATCCTTTCCCAACATTTACCATTAGTTGAGACCTCTCTTTTATTAAAGAAACACAATCTTCGAATGAAAAAACATCCGCACAATATAGTGCAGTGATTTCTCCAAGACTATGCCCAGCAACATAAGTTGGTTTAAATCCATTTTCCTTTAGTGCATCTAATAAAATTGATTCAACTAAAAAAAGACAAATTTGTGTATTTCTTGTGTTATTTAGATCAATAAGAGGATTTGTTGGTTCAATATTTAACTCACAAATTTCAAATAAATTCCTCTCAAATATTTCAGATGCATAACTAAACCTCTCTTTTGTATTGGGCAAATTTTCAATTTGTTTTGCCATTCCAATTTTTTGCGAACCCTGTCCAGGGAATACCCATGCAACTGTCATAATGCTCCTATTTTTTAACCCCATTTAATTAGGGCTGCACCCCAACTTAACCCAGCGCCAAAACCGCTTGTGGCAATAATATCATTTTGTTTAATTCTATTATTTCTAATTGCCTCATCCATCACTAGTGGAATTGTTGCTGCTGAAGTATTTCCATATTTTTCTAAATTGCTAAGAATTTTTTCTCCAGGAATTTTTAATCTATCTCCTACAGAATCTAATATCCTTTGATTAGCTTGATGCAATATAAGCCAATCAACTTCGTTGGAAGTATAATTCATTTTTTTGAACAACTTTTCAAGAATCATCGGAACTTCTCTAACTGCAAATTTATACACTTCCTGACCATTCATCTGAATTGGAGAAAACGCTCCACTTAAAAAATCAATATTATCAATTATTGAATCTTTATTATTTTTTGATGAGAGATTAAGAAAAGAACCTCTTTCTCCGTCAGTTCTCATATCAAAACCAATTAAATTATCGTATTCATTAGTGGATTCAATTGCTAATGCACCTGCACCATCTCCAAAAAGAATGCAACTTCTTCTATCATTCCAGTCAACAAAGCTTGATAGTTGATCTGCTCCTATAACAATAGCCCTTTTAAAACTACCCCCTTTTAAAAATTGTGAGGCTGTAATTAAGGCAAATAAGAACCCACTACATGCTGCAGTTAAATCGAAAGCCACAGCATTAGCTGCCCCTAATTTAGCTTGAATGGATGGCGCTGATCCAAATAAATCATGAGGGGTAGAAGTTGCTAAAACAATCAAATCAATTGTTTTCATATCCCAATTAGCCATTTCAATAGCAGTTAGAGCTGCCTTAAAGCCCATCTCAGTAACATTATCTCCTAAGCTAGATATTCTTCTCTCAGAAATGCCCGTTCTAGATTTTATCCATTCATGGCTTGTATCAACCTTTTGACTAATTTTTTGATTAGTCAGAATTTGATCAGGTACATAACTTCCGCTCCCCTTGAATGATACTCCAATCTGATTAAAATTTATTCCTTCCAAAAGAGTTTTTTAGTTACTTATATTAGTCAAACATAAATTTGACTCAATATGTTTTATGAATTTAAAACTTGAAGCTTTTGCAGTTGATTTAAATTGTCCATAACTCTATGATTCACTGCGGAGTGAGCCAAGCGAAGAGCACTAACTACTGATAAAGATTTGCTACTACCATGACCAATAACGCAAATTCCATTTACCCCAAGTAATAATGCTCCTCCGTGTTCAGCATGATCTAACCTTTTCTTAATTCTGAGAAGATTACTTTTTAAAAAAGCTGAACCAACTTTCCCCCTCCTTCCACGTGGCAGCTCAGATCTCAAAATATCTAACAAAACTCCTCCAACAGATTCAAGAAATTTCAATAATATATTTCCAGTAAATCCATCACAGACTACTACGTCGAAACTACCTGACAATACATCTCGCCCTTCACAATTACCTCCAAAATCAAAACTTTTTTCAGAAGATAATAATTCAAATGTTTTTAGGGATAAATCATTACCTTTGCATTCTTCTTCTCCAATATTTAAAAGGCCAATTCTTGGTTTTTTTACTTGTAAGACATCTTTTGCATAAATGTTACCTAGAAGTGCAAATTGATGCAGATAAGATGGCTTACAATCAGTATTCGCGCCAACATCTAAAACTAATACCGGGCGAGTTTGATCCCTTGTTGGAAATAGTGCTCCTATAGCTGGTCTATCAATCCCTTTCAATCTTCCAATTCTAAATATGGCAGAAGCCATCATGGCACCTGAATTACCGGCTGAGTAGACAGCTTCAGCTTTATTATTTCGCACTAAATCCATTGCAACATTTATACTTGCATTTTTCCTTTTTCTAACAGCAGTAGCTTCCTCATTCATCCCAATAGGCTCTCCGCTATCAATTAATTCAAGACGATTATTATCAATTTCATTTTCTAATAATTCTGCTAAACCAGTTTTTTCTGCTGCATCTTTAACTTTTTCAATTTTGCCGACAAACTTTATATTTATTGGGAATCTACTTATTGCTTCGAGGCAACCCTCAAGAATTGGACCAGGGGCATAATCTCCTCCCATACCATCAACTGCGATCCAAATTCTTCTAGATTGAGATTCCTCCACCCTCTCTAAAATATTATCGTTATTTTGTAACCTTTTTAATGGATCAAAAACTAATGGCTGTAATGTATTTTTAGCTAGTGAACTAGCATTTGAGACAACACTGCTGGCAGTATTCACAACAGATTCAGCGCTTGAAACTACATTACCCGCCACATTACCTGCAACATTACTCGCCACATTACTAGCTGTGCTCACAACAGAACCAGCACCAGAAACTACATTACCCGCCACATTACTAGCAGTTACGGCAGAACTAGCAGCACTATCAACTATAGAAGTCACAGCCGAATTTCTTTTGTACCAAATAACTAATCTTCTAATAGCTCTGGGCTTGTTAATTTTTTGAGCTGTTTCTTTCCCCATTTATTTACCATCAAAAGGAGCAATATCGACAATCCGTTGAAAAAGATATCCTGTACCCCTTGCTGTCAATATTAATTCTGGATTGGCTGGATCAGCCTCTAGTTTGGATCTTAATCTTGATATATGAACATCGACAACTCTAGTATCTACATGTCTCTCAGGGGTATATCCCCAAACTTCTTTCAAAATCTCTCCTCTACTGAATGGCTCTCCTGACCTACTTACTAAAAGCTCTAAGAGACTAAATTCCATACCAGTTAATCTAATTCTCTCATCACTTTTAAAAACTTGTCTTCGATTTGTATCAATTTTTATATCCGTAACCAAAATTAATCCTGAATTAGGCATCCCAGGAATTTGCTCTTTGTCGATTCTTCTAAGAACACATCTAATTCTAGCTTCTAACTCCTTTGGGCTAAATGGTTTTACTACGTAATCATCAGCCCCTAATTCTAAACCTGTTATCCTATCTGCAACATCTCCTAATGCAGTTAACATAACAATTGGAACATCAGAATCTTTCCTTAACTCTTGACAAACTCCATAACCATCTAGCTTTGGCATCATAACGTCAAGCACAACTAAATCAGGTTCGTAATCCTTAAATAACTTTAGTGCTTCTTTGCCATCACTTGCAGTTACAACTTTGTAGCCAATCATGGAAAGACGTGTCTCCAGAATTCTTCTAATACTTGCCTCGTCATCAGCGACAAGTATAGTTTCTTTAGTTTGACTAGATAGAGCCATTTGTTTCTATTAGCTAATCAGTAAGAGAATTTATTATTAACCTAATCTAACTTGTAGAGGGGCAATATCCCAAACATTCTAGTTCCATTATTTCATTCAGAGACTAAATGTCTAGCAAATTATCTACTTTTATTTGTCAGAATTGCGGATCTGAAACTTCTCAATACTTTGGTAGATGCCTGAATTGCAACTCATGGAATTCTATTGTAGAAGAAATAAAAAGTAAGAGATCTAAATATCAAGAAATAAAAAATATAAAAAATAGTAAAAAATCTATACTATTTAATGAGATTTCATCAAAAAAAATATCAAGATTTACAAGTGGTTTTAGGGAATTTGATCGAGTGCTTGGAGGTGGAATAGTACCTGGATCTGTTGTTTTACTTGGTGGAGAACCAGGTATAGGTAAAAGCACAATAGTTCTTCAATCAGCAGGAAAAATATCTCTTAATAAGAAAGTTTTATATATAACTGCAGAAGAATCTTTAGAACAAGTAAAAATTAGATGGGAAAGATTAAATCAAAAAAGTATTGATTTACAAATTTTTGCGGAAACCAATTTGTCCCTAATAATTGAAGAGATCAAACGTGTAAATCCAAGTTTCGCAATTATTGATAGTATTCAAGCCATCCATAATCATGAGATGGAAAGTTCTCCAGGATCGGTTTCTCAAGTTAGGGCATGTTCATCTGAATTGCAAAATCTCGCCAAAGAAAATAATATTGCGCTTCTAATAATTGGGCATGTAACCAAAGATGGTGCTTTAGCTGGTCCTAAAACTCTAGAGCATTTAGTTGATACAGTAATAAACTTTGAAGGAGATAATATTTCCTCACATAGATTACTAAGAAGTATAAAAAATCGATTTGGATCGACCTTTGAAATCGGAATTTTTGAAATGCTTGAAGAGGGTTTACGAGAGTTAAAAAACCCAAGTTCAATATTTACAAATAAAGAAAATATTTCAGGTGTAACAACTACCATTACAAATGAAGGCACTCGACCTTTAGCAGTTGATATACAAGCACTGGTAAATAAAACTTTCTACAGTAATCCAAGACGCACTACAACTGGAATAAGCATAAATAGATTGCATCAAATTCTAGCTGTTGTTGAAAAACACGTAGGGATCAAATTATCTGAATTTGATTGTTATGTAGCTACTGGTGGGGGTTTTGAGATTCATGATCCATCATCTGACTTAGGTGTAGCAATATCAATTTTATCAAGTTTAAAAAATATTCCCCCTTTGGCCAATAGCTCATTCATTGGGGAATTAGGTTTGAGCGGTCAGGTTAGAAAGTCGAATAACCTTCGAACAAAAATAGAAGAAGCTGTAAGACTAGGGATCAAAAATATCGTAGTGCCAAAAATAGAGGAGGAACTGAATAATAATTTTCAAAATTTAATAAATATCAAAGAAATATCAAATATTAAAGAAGCAGTTGATTATTCGTTATCAAAATAAAAATCAAAGGTACATATCAATTGAGCTTCTACCTGAGTTTTTCAACCAATTCTCAATATCTAGATACCCACCTGGATATAGTCTCACTGCTTTAGACCAGACTTCAGCAGCTTTATCAAACCAAATATCTCTCTGATCTAAATCACCATTTTGCTCAGCATATCTTCCCCTTTTTTCATAAATTAAACCTATATTTTTCAAGCATGATGGCTGTTTGGGATTTTCTAATAATGCTTTTTCATAAGTTTCAATAGACAAATCCTCTTCACCGTTACTCATATATATTATTGCCATATTTTTTAAAGTCTCACCCCTATCAATTTTATTTTCCTCAAGCAGTAAGCTCTCTTTGTAATACTCTAATGCTTCGGAATAATCCCCATTATTTTGCGCAGCTAAGCCATCTCTATAATAAATATATGCCTTTTTTTCTTTCTCAGCGATAGGCATTATTTTTACAATAGATTCAGCAATTACAGTAAAAGCTTTATCAATAAAATTGTCTCTGTTTTGATTACTAGGCACTGCTCAAAATCTAATAAAATTAATATAGTAATTTAAAAAATAACTATTTAAAAAGTCTATTACATTTATTATTATAATTAAGTATTAATTCAAGCATTAATTTGCTTCAATCGTGAAAAATATGGAGACCATTCAACTAAGCGTCACAGGAATGAAGTGCGGTGGTTGTGTTAGTACTGTTGAAAAAATATTGAATAATTCTGATGGTATTGCAAATGTTTCTGTTAACTTGCTTACTGAAAGTGCTTATTTTGAAATTACCCAAAAAAATATAAAAATAGAATCAGTCCTCGAAAATCTAAAAGAGAATGGTTTCCCATCAAAGATTTACATAAATGATTTTTCAAAAAAAATAAATAAAGCAGAATTAGAAAAAAAGAAGAAGTGGAATAATCAATGGAAAAAACTAACTTTTGCCCTATTACTTTTATTATTTTCAGGATTAGGTCACCTGGCAGAAGGAAGATATGTAAATTTTCCAATATTAGGTAATATATTTTTTCACGCTTCATTAGCAACTTTAGCTCTATTATTTCCTGGCAGAGGAATAATTATTAATGGGTTTAAATCATTTATTAAGAACCATCCCGATATGGATTCTTTAGTAGCTCTTGGAGTAATTAGCGCATATACAACAAGTCTTCTATCCTTAATATTTCCTGCCACTGGTTTTCCTTGTTTTTTTAATGAGCCAGTTATGCTGTTAGGCTTCATACTGATTGGGCGTTACTTAGAAGAAAGAGCAAGATATCAAACTGGTTCATCCATTGGAGAATTATTAGATCTTCAACCTGAAATGGCAAATATCTACACTAAAGATAATCATATAAAGTCAATACGAGTAAACACCTTAAAACCTGATCAAGAGATTCAAGTTTTAGCAGGTGACAGAGTGCCTGCTGACTGCATTGTTACCCGAGGTAATTCATATGTTGATGTTTCACATATTACTGGGGAATCCAAACCTATAGAAGTAAAAGAAGGCGAAAATCTATCTTGTGGATCTTTAAATCTTAATTCAACTCTTAGACTTAAAGTACAAAAGGTCGGAGGAGATTCTTCTCTTGCAAAACTAGTAAATCTTATTGAGTCGGTAAACGCTAGAAAACCTCGCATTCAAAGCATTGCTGATGAAATTGCAGGTAAATTTACTTACTTTGTACTTATTTTTGCTACTTTAACCTTCTTCTTTTGGTGGAAGGGGGCAAGAAACATATGGCCTGATTTATTAAGTCACAAACATGAATTAATCACTCACTCAAGCCATACACTTCATAGTTCTCTTGGTAGTAATGCTGAGAATTTCCTGAGTTTAGCAATTCAATTGTCAATTGCGGTTTTAGTGATAGCTTGTCCTTGCGCATTAGGTTTAGCCACCCCCACTGTAATCACTGTCGCTTCAGGTAAAGCTGCAAAAAAAGGGGTTTTATTTAAAGGCGGGGATAAAATAGAGATGGCTTCAAAAATTAATCAAATTATTTTTGACAAGACAGGCACTTTAACAAAAGGTAAGCCTTTCATTGTTGGTTACAAAAATAATAATGACCATTCATTTTTATTAAAAATAGCTGCCAGTTTAGAAAAGGAAAGCAGACATCCAATCGCAGATGCCTTAATTCAAGAGGCAAAAAAGCAAAATTTAAGTTTATTGCCAATAAAAAAAATTTTTACTCATTCAGGAAGAGGTATTTCTGGAGAACTTGAATCAATTGATGGACTTATTAATATTGGAAATATTGAATGGCTACTAAGCAAAGGAATAATTATTGATAGTGATGCAAAAAAAGTCATTGAAAATGAAGAGACAAAAACGAACACTATCATTGGTGTAAGTATCAAAGATAAGTTATTAGGCTTTATTTTGCTCGGAGATTTACTCAGAGATGATTCAATGAAAACAGTTCAAAATTTGAGAGAAAACAAATTAAAAATTAATATTTTAAGTGGCGACAGGAAACATACAGTTTTAGCTTTAGCAAAAAAAATTGGTTGTAAAGAAACAGAAGTAAAGTGGGATCTTCTTCCTGAAATGAAGCTAAAGACTATAGAAAATTTCAAAAAAAATAATAAAGTAGCAATGATTGGTGATGGTATTAATGATGTTCCAGCTTTAGCATCCTCAGACTTAGGAATTGCGGTAGGATCAGGTACTCAAATAGCCAAGGCAAATGCAGATGTAGTATTAATGGGAGATCAACTAAATGGATTACCCTACGCCTTAAATCTTGCAAAAAAAACTATAAGAAAAATAAAGCAAAATCTAACATGGGCTTTTGGTTACAACTTACTAGCTATACCTTTAGCCGCAGGAATTTTATTCCCTAAATACGGTATTCTTCTTACTCCCTCAATAGCCGCATTATTGATGGCTATTAGCTCTATTACAGTTGTAATTAATGCTTTATCTTTGGATTAAATGAAAGGAAAATTTATCGTTATTGAAGGTATTGATGGATGTGGTAAAACTACCCAAATAGATGAACTATCTAAATGGCTACCTAATAGTGGTCTATTAAAGAAAGGGTCTAAATTAATCACAACTAGAGAGCCTGGAGGCAGTCTTTTAGGAAAAAAACTTAGAAGACTGATTCTTGAAAACAATACAAATAACAAGCCTTCATCTCTTGCAGAATTATTGCTTTATTCAGCAGATAGAGCTGAACACGTTTCCAAAATTATTTCACCTGCTTTAAATAACAATAATTGGGTAATAAGTGATAGATTTTCCGATTCGACACTAGCTTATCAAGGTTATGGAAGAAATATAAATTTAGAAATAATTAAAAATATTGAATCTATTGTGTGTCAAGGAGCATCACCAGATCTCACTTTCTTCTTGGACATTTCTCCAGAAGAGAGCATATTTCGAAGAAAAAATGAAATTCCAGACAGAATAGAATCAGAAGGTATTAGATTTTTAGAAAAGGTAAATGAAGGCTTCAAACTAATTGCCAAACAAAAAAACTGGAAAGTAATTTCTGCTTCACAAAATATTAAAATTATTTCTAATCAAATTAAAGAGACTTTGCTAAACAATTTTTCTAATAACATATGATTGAGGTTAAAAAAAATAATTTTTTCTTGAATGAAGAAGTCAATACCTTTCTTAAAAACATAATTAAAAACAAATCATTGGCTAATGGTTATATATTTTATGGTGCTGAAGGATTAGGTAAAAAGCAAACTGCTCTTCAATTTATAAAAGAGATTTTCAAACAGTCTTCACCAAGTGAAAATGTTGAAGATAGAATTACAAACAATAACCATCCTGATTTTCTAATTATTGAACCTCATTCTCTTTTAGCAACAAAAAGTTCAAGAAGTTCCGATCTTGAAAAAACAATAAAAAGTGGATCTGAGATTATCAAAATTGCTCAAATACGTAATATCAAAACTTTTCTTAGTCAAAAATCAATAAACTCAGAAAAAAAAATTGTTTTGATTATTGATGCACACCTCTTAAACGAAGCAGCCTCAAATTGCCTTTTAAAAACCTTAGAAGAACCTAGTAACGGCATTTTTATTTTACTAACGAGTAAATTAAACCTTCTCTTAGATACGATTATCTCGAGATGTCAAGTCGTCAGATTTCGATCTTTTTCTAATAAAGAAATAAAATCAATTTTAAAAGAATATTTAGATACTTCTAAATGCAAGATAAATACAAAATTAAAATTTGAAGATTTAATAAACACAGCAAATGGATCTCCAAATCAATTATTGAAAAATATTGAAATATGGAATAATTTTTCAGATGAAATTATAAGTAAATTGGATTATCCAATTAAAAATAGTCTGGAAATATTAGAAATATCTAAAGCAATATCTGAAAAATTAGAAGTTTTTCAACAGATTTATTTAGTAAATTTAATTCAAACAATATGGTGGAGAAAAACAAAAAAAATCGGTTTAGTTAAAAAACTTGAAAATTTAAAATACTTGTTAAGAAAAAGCATTCAACCAAGGTTGGCATGGGAAATAGCTTTTTTAAAAATTGCAATGGAAGATATATGAAGTTAATCTACCGCAGAATTTATCAAGTCAGGATTTCTTGCCTGAATGAACTCCTGCCTAGCATTTTCTACTTGCGAACCAATTGGTAACTCAAGACAATAGCCAGCACCATATACAGTTTTTATATAAGTAGGTTTGCGTGGATCTGGTTCAAGTTTAGTGCGTAAATGTCTAATATGAACTCTTATTGTCTCAATATCATCATCAGGTTCATATCCCCATACTTCTTTAAGAATTAATGCTGGTGATACAGTTTGACCATGTCTCTGCAAAAGACAATGAAGAAGTTCAAATTCAAGATGCGTTAATCTTACAGGAGATTCAAACCATATAGCTTCAAATCTTTCCGGAACAAGAGTTAAAGGGCCATAATTTAATATTTCTTGCTGGTTACTAGAGTTTAATTGTGCTCTGTTGGTTCTTCTTAATAAAGCTTTTATACGTACATATAATTCTTCTAAATCGAAAGGTTTAGTAATATAATCATCTGCTCCAGAATTAAACCCAGTAACTTTGTCTTTAAGGCCGCCTAACGCAGTTATCATCAAAATTGGTATATTTGATGTTCTTTCGTCTCTTCTTAATCGCTGGCATAAAGTTAAACCATCAACACCTGGTAGCATTAAATCCAAAAGTATTAAATCTGGTGAATATTGAAGAGCTAATGCTTGCCCTTTAATTCCATCTTCAGCTTTTTGGACATCGAAACCAGAATGCTCTAAATGTCTAGCCACCAAATCACGCATATCAAGATCGTCTTCAATTAAAAGGATTGAGATTTTCATATCTATGAACTATTAAATTAAAATTAAGTTTTAGTATTATGATTCTCTCAAGAATTTATAAAGATTGCTGAATTACTGTAAACAATTTTATCAATTAGAATTATCAAATAACTTAGTGATTGCAACGAATTAGATAGAAATTTCAAATTTTAACAATGTTGAAATTTTAGAATTTCTTTCGATTCTATTCACTTTTTCTTAATAATCAAAGGATTATTAGAAACAAATAATGGTTCAAATTGAAAGAATATTTAATTCAAATTGTCATAATGAGGGTTAGAAAAATTAAATTAAATGGAGATTTTCAGTTTTCAAATAGGGTTCAACTAAGTTGAAAATTTTTAATTCCTCCAAAATGTTTAAACTAATATTTTTGTCTATATTAAAAAAAATTTAAATATTTATGAAAAAGAAGTCTATTATCTATTCTGATTTATCAAGAAAAGAGCTAGAAACGCTTAAAGAACTTTATATTCAAAAAAAAGTTGAATCGATGAGTCATCAAGAACTTAAAAAATATGTTTTCGAAATTATTTCTCATCAGATAAATGATACTATTGGCAAAGAGGAAGAAATGGAAGCCTGGAGAGAAATGTCAGATTTTTTTGGAGAACAATTTGAAATAAATATCTTAGAAATACAAACACAATACATTGACGATAAAAACGTAATTGAAACAGAAATAGATTCTCAGAAGCAAAGAATAGAATTACTTGAAAGGAATAATTTGGAACAAGAGAAAAAAGATATGTGGGATGACTAAAATTTCCTGAACGGGGTAGCTTATTTTCTGTTGAACAAATCTTGAAATGATTTAGAAATTAAAAAAGCAAAAACAATTAGTTTTAATATAAATATTTATGAGTAGTTCAGTTATCAGCAATATTCGCTATTTGTTAGATAATGATTTACTATTCATACACTCAAGATATGCCGCATTGAAAGTTCCCAATCCTGCATACTGCTCAGGCACTAATTTTTTCCTGACTCTGGTTGCATAAATTATACATTCTCTCTCATCAGGAGGATATTCTTCCAGGACTTTAGATGGAAATTGCCTAAAAATTCTAGGAGCATGAAAGTCGTGAGCAAAACTAGTAGAGACAAGTAATGGCATCAGAAAGTAGATCAAAATATGGACTAGTAGAAACGTGAAAAGACCTGTAAAAAGACTAGTAATGGACTAATCAAAATGTCCTATAATATACTTACTAGTATAACTTTAAAACCCTGAGAAACTAGTAGCAGAAATTAAAAAGACCCTCATCGGGTCTTTGTTGGACTTTTAAAAAGATATAGAACTCCCCGGGCGGGATTCGAACCTGCGACCAATCGATTAACAGTCGATCGCTCTACCGCTGAGCTACCGAGGAATATAAAATGAATTTAGCTCTTTAAAGTACCTTATGACAAGTACAAGAGTTAATTATATTGAAATTTTGATGGTTCTTGCCAGCTAGATAAAAAACCATTTTTCAGTTCTGCTACTGCATCAGCATAGGTTAATTCTTCATAACGATGAGTAATCCACAAAGCCAATAAAGGTTTTTTATGGTCACTTGTAAGATTTTTAATAGTTTGTAAAACTTTTAATTGGCTAGTTTGATCAAGTAACGCTGTAGGCTCATCTAAAAGAATAAAGTTTTTATTACCAATCAAAGCGCTTGCAATAGTTAAGCGTTGTTTTTGTCCACCGCTCAAAGTATGTATTGGCCTTTTTTCAAAACCAGTCATTCCTACCTGATCAAGCACATATTCGATTTTTTTATTAATTTCTTTTTGACTTAAATTCTTATTAATATTAATCAGAAGTTCGCTCCTACAATTTGGCATCAATATTTGATGATCAGGGTTTTGAAACACCATGCCAATATTTGCATTAGATTGAATAAAACCATTTTTGGGATTGATTATTCCATTAATTAATTTTAAAAGAGTACTTTTTCCGCTCCCGTTTTTACCTACGACCATCCAAAATCCATGTTTTTTTATTGTGAAGTTACATTTAAAAATTAAATTTTCTCTTTCTCCAGGATATGAAAAAGAAACATCTTTAAATTTGATATAAGGTAATTCATTTTCAGGGTAATCTCGCATTAATTCTATCAATCTATATTGAGAGAAAATCCTGGTCTTTTAGCTCCTCCTGCTACTGACGATTTTTCATATATCTGAACAGATATGATTTCTTTAACTCTTACAGCAATTAATTTACCTTGCACTTTGTCACACCTTAATTCGATCAAGTTTGAGGATTCTAAAGTTTCATTCATAGAACTTTTTATTTCATCATAAATTCCTTTAACATCATCAAATTCTTTCTTCTGAATTGATAGTGGAAAAGGTGAATATCTTAGACTTAGTTCCAACGCATACATAATCATAATAAAAACTACCTCTTATTTTACTAAATATTTTTCAGCAGGAAGTTATTTAAATTAAATTATTTTGAGAAAATTATATAAAAGATCTTTAAATACAATTATTATGGATGTAGGAAATTTTATTTTGCATTAAAAATAATTTCATGGAAATAGCAAATGATATAACTTCTTTAGTTGGAAATACCCCATTAGTTAAATTAAATCGAATCAAAAAGTATTTTGATTGTTATCCAGAAATAATAGCCAAACTAGAAAGTTTCAATCCATCAGCATCAGTTAAGGATCGGATCGCTTATTCAATGTTATGTAAAGCTGAAGAAGAAGGATTGATAACACCAGATAAAACAACGTTAATTGAAGCAACTAGTGGAAATACTGGTATCGCATTAGCAATGGTTGCCGCAGCAAAAGGCTATAAATTGATATTAACTATGCCGGATACGATGAGTATTGAAAGAAGGGCAATGTTGAGAGCATATGGAGCTGAATTACAGCTAACTCCTGGGAAAGACGGAATGAAAGGAGCTTTAGATTTAGCTAATGAGTTGTCTTCAACCATTGCCAATAGCTACCAATTTAATCAGTTTGAAAACTTTGCTAATCCAGATATTCATGAAAGAACAACGGCCCAAGAAATATGGTCCCAATCCAATAACAATTTAGATGGACTAGTTACAGGAGTAGGCACAGGAGGAACAATTACTGGTTGTGCACGTTTTTTGAAAAAAGTTAATCCAAATTGCAAAATTTACGCCGTAGAGCCCAAAAAAAGTGCGGTGATTTCCGGTGAAAAAGCAGGATCTCATTCGATTCAAGGAATTGGAGCAGGTTTCGTACCGAAAGTACTTAATACTAAATTAATTGATGAAATTATAAAAATAGATGACGATGAAGCATTTTATTATGGGCGTTTATTAGCTCGATTGGAAGGTCTTTTATCTGGCATCAGCAGTGGTGCAGCTTTAGCAGCAACTATAAAAATCGGCAAAAGAAAAGAACTAATGAATAAAAGATTGATAGTTATTCTTCCAAGTTTTGGAGAAAGATATTTATCAACAGCAATGTTTGAATCTAATACCTCAATTCAAGCCAGAAAAGATGGTTATCTTTAATGCATAATTTATAAAAAAATGGAAAAAAATTTATATGAAGAATTAGGTCTCAAACAAAATGCAACCAGAAGTGAAATTAAATCTTCATATCGCTCTTTAGTTAAACAACATCATCCAGATGCAGGCGGCAAGAAAGAACGATTTCTTGCTATACAAAATGCCTGGGAAACTCTAAATGACCCTATCAAAAAGAAACAATATGATAGCAGTTTTTCCTTTTCCAGCTCATCATTTGATTCATTAAATGAAAATTGGGAAGAGAAATTTAATTCAAAAAAACATAATTCCTCAATTAAGGACAAAGAAGTTGAAACATGGATTAAAGAAATTTATAGTCCGATAAATAGATTAATTAGTCAAATCATTAAACCTTTGAATAACGAAATAAAAGAATTATCTGCGGATCCATATGATGACGAACTAATGGAAAATTTTTGCAGTTATATTATTCTTTCACAAAAGAAAATAGAAAAAGTTGAAAAAATTTATAACAAAAAAATAGTTCCAAAGTCTATTTCAGCTCTAGGCCTAGATCTTTATCATTGTTTTTCACAAGTTAAAGATGCTCTATCAGAATTTGATAGATATACACAAGGATACGTAGATAATTACTTATTTGATGGCAAAGAAATGATCAAAAAAGCAAATAGAATACAATCAAAGATGTCTATAGAGAAAAAAAATAAAAACTTTTAAATATAAAAATTTTATTGAGTATATTCTTTAAGTTGATCTAATTTCAACCAAACATCTGGAACAGGTCTGCGCCATCGAACCTGAGCATATTCGTCTTTGACTGAAAGAATCTCTCCAGGACCTTCAAAGACATAATTAGGTAGATCATCATCACTAGCTAGCGCTTCAATACTTTTTATATAATTTTCTCTTTCAACAAAAACTAAGCTTCCTTTCTTGAGAGGTTTCTTTGGAATAGAATCTGTCATAATAAATTCAAGAAAGTTATTTGAAGTCCATTATACAAAAACTTGTTTAAAAACTATTGAAAAAAATTTATACCGGAATAATAATTACAAACGTCAAAAAAATTTAATAGCCTTAATTGATAAACATCTATAAGATATGCGTCTTTTACTACTTGGCTGCACTGGATTTGTTGGTAAAGAATTAGTACCAACACTACTAAATGAAAATCACGAAATATACATTGTAAGTAGAAAACCCATTAGTAAATTAAAGCTTGATTTAGATTTCAATAAGTTAAAATTTTTTCAAATAGATTTATCAAAAGAAAACAACTGGAATAACGAAAATCTTCTTAATATTTTAAGAGAGACAGATGGAATTATTAACTTGATGGGAGAACCCATAGCAGAAAAAAAATGGACTTTTGAACAAAAACAGGAAATTGAAAATAGTCGTATTAACACCACGAAATTTATGATGAATACCCTTAAAAATTTAAAAATAAACCCGAAAGTCATCGTAAATGGATCAGCTATAGGTTATTACGGTACAAGTTTGTCTAGTGAATTCACTGAAAATAGTCCTGGAGGAAAAGACTTTTTATCTAATCTTTGCAAAAAATGGGAAACAGTCGCCGCTGAAAAACCATTTTTCTCAAGGTTAGTTATTTTTAGAATTGGAATTGTTCTAGAGAAAGACGGAGGAGCATTAGGAAAAATGCTCCCTATCTTTAAAGTTGGATTAGGTGGACCAATTGGAGATGGTAAGCAATGGATGAGTTGGATTCATAGAACTGATTTATGTGCATTAATTATTCAAGCATTAGTTGATAAAAAGTATTCGGGAGTATTTAATGCTGTTGCACCAAATCCAGTATTAATGAGAGAATTTTCACAGACTTTAGGCAAATGTCTGAATAGACCTAATTTACTTCCAGTGCCTGGAGCGGTTTTAAAAATATTGTTAGGAGATGGAGCGAAAGTTGTTTTAGAAGGACAAAAAGTAATTAGCAATAAAATCAAAAATTATAATTTTAAATATCCTCTTCTTGAGAAAGCAATTTACGCATCCACCAAGAATTAATACCGTTTACTAAAGCACCAATAATAAGAATTGTTATCAATGGAACTACAAGAGGATTCCAAACTATCTGAATAAAATTAATAAAAATAAATATCCCATTAAATTGCATGATGATTGCAAAAATAAAAAATATTGCAAAAAAAATAACTGTAAATAAATTTATTAATAACAAATTATCGATAATTTGTTTTAACTTATTTTGATTATTCTCCTTAGTCATTTTTCATAACAATATTCATATCATTAACCATTTTAAGACAAGCTTTATTTTCACCAAGTCTTTTTTTAGCATTTTCATTACATGAGATCATAAAGTTCTTATTTAGCTGTATAAGATATATTATTTTTATGATCAATTTAATTGACTGATTGATTTGATCATTTTTGTCTTTATAAACACTGGCACAAAAAACATATTTTCCAAGCAAACGTCTTTGCGCTTCTGCAAAAGTTTTTGTAAATTGTGGACCTTTACCTTCAATCTGAATAACAGGTTTTCCTAATCCAATCGCTTGCTCTGCTGCTGTTCCAGCCATGCTAATACAGCATCTACTTTTCAATAATATTTTGTCAAAATTATTCCAATATATATTCACTTCTAAAAATTTATATTGGAATTTCAAGAGATTATTATCTTTTATATTTTCTATTTTTAACCATCCTCTTTTTTTGAAATATCTCTTTTATTTTTGATGAAGATAGAGCATTAACTATTGCATAATTAAACTGGATTTTTTGAAAATATCTTAAATCTGACAATGCTTCTAATACCTCTAGAATCAAAACAAAATTATCTAAAATCTCAGGGAATCTACTTCCTGGAAATAATCCAATACTAAATTCATCTTTATTTAATTCTTTGTCTCTAGGAAAAAACTTATCCATAAATGGGTTGCCTAAAAAAGACACTTTCTTTTTTAATTGCAATGTTAAATCATTAGCTGTAAGGGAATCTCTCGTATATATTTTTTTTGCTTTTTGTGAGAGCAAGAAAAATTTAGAAGGCCATGGTAATTTCAACTTCCCTTCATAATGACTGGAATAAGCAACTAGATATGTAAAAAAATCTTTCTTACAAACCCATGCAAAAAAAACTGGCACAATATCTCCAACTACAAAAAAATAATCATATTTTTTTCTTATTTTGAAAGTTAAGTATAATCTTTTTAGAAGATAAAATATTTCTCCTCCTAATATCTCATTAAGTCTTCCTTTGAAAGAATTATAACCAATTCCTCCAGTTCTAAATTCCTTAGTTTTACCGATAATCTTAATTTTTTCTTTTTCGTAATGGTTTCCCATACCAACAATTGGCAAAGCATGAACAGAATAACCACTTTTTACGAATTGTTTAGCTATTAGACTGCCAGATAGATCTTCTCCATGCCCATTACTTAAAATTAAAATCCTAAACAATTTAAAAATCCAACCATCTTTTTACTTTGGTTAGCTCAGGCCAATCTGGATATCTACTTAATCCGTCTTCAACAGATTCTTTCAACTCACTTTTCACATCAGGCATCATCAAAGACATTTTTTTTATTAACTCAATATGATCCCTAACACCTTTATTATTGGTAGCCAAAAGAGCTAAAGACAAATTCATTCTTGCTTGTGGATCTTGTTGATTTAATCGAACAGCTTGTCTGGCAGCTGATAAAGCTTCTTCATTATTTTTCAAAAGTAATTGAAGCCATGACAAACAAGTCCAAGCAGCAAAATGATTTGGAATTTGCTGAATAATTTTTTGAAAATCTTGAACGATTGGAATTAAATCTTGCCCTGCTTTATATCTTGATAAAGCTGCATTAAAATCCTCTTCGATGGGATTAATTTCGTTATTCATTATTTATTAAACTGCAAAAGAGCTTCCGCAACCGCAAGTTTGAGAGGCATTAGGATTTACAAAATTAAAGCCACCTCCAATTAATTCCTTACTAAAATCTAACTGCATTCCATAAATATATAAGAGACTTTTAGGATCACAAACAACTTGAAAGCTTTGATCACCTTTTAATGAATAATCATAAACTTTATCATCGGGATTTATTTTATCAGTTCCTATAAAATCCATCGTATAACTCATCCCACTACAACCACCAGATCTTACTCCTACCCTTAGTGCTTTTTTATCACTTTGGCCTTTCAATAAATTTGAAATTTGTTCTATAGCATCATTCGTAATTAAGATACCTTTGCCATCATCAGAATTTTTAATTTCCTGTTTAACTTCTACATTTTCCATAAACAAGGGATTTCTACTATTTATAATATAAAAACTTAATCGATAGGATGCATAGAACAAACGTTATCCAAACTTGATTTGTTATAATTTTAAGAAAAAGTGAAAATTGCAATAGTTGGTTCTGGATTAGCTGGTCTTACAGCAGCAGTCAATTTGGTTGATGAAGGACACGAAGTAGAAATTTACGAGAGCAGGTCATTCTGGGGAGGTAAAGTAGGAAGCTGGGAAGATAAGGATGGTAATCACATAGAAATGGGTTTGCATGTATTTTTTTACAATTATGCAAATCTTTTCAAATTAATGAAAAAAGTGGGAGCTCTAGACAATTTACTCCCAAAAGATCATACTCATCTATTTATCAATAATGGTGGTAATTTAAAATCTTTAGACTTCAGATTCCCTTTAGGTGCTCCATTTAATGGACTAAAAGCTTTTTTTACCACCGAACAACTTACTTGGGTAGATAAGTTCAGAAATGCCTTAGCTCTAGGGACAAGTCCAATCGTTAGAGGATTGATAGACTATGAAGGCGCAATGAAAATAATTAGAGATCTAGATAGAATTAGTTTTAAAGAATGGTTTTTAAACCATGGTGGAAGTGAAAAAAGTTTAGAAAGAATGTGGGATCCTATCGCATATGCATTAGGTTTTATTAATTGCAAAGATATTTCAGCAAGATGCATGTTAACTATATTCATGATGTTTGCATCAAAAACAGAAGCCTCAAAACTTAATCTTTTAAAAGGTTCCCCACATAAGTGGTTAACGCAACCTATCGTCGACTACATCACAAACAAAGGAGCAAAAATACATCTTAACCATAAGGTAGAAGAAATCATTTATGAAAAGGTATCCTCCTCTTATTCAGTAAATCAATTAAAAATATCTTCTCCTGAAGGAATTAAGGCAGTATTTGCAGATAAATTTCTAGCTGCCTGTGATGTTCCTGGAATAAAAAAAATTATTCCAAAAGAATGGTACCAGTTTAAAGAATTTGAAGGTTTAAAAAAACTTAGAGCTGTGGCTGTTGCCACAATCCAATTGAGATATGACGGTTGGGTTACTGAATTACAAAAACACAATACTGGAAACGAACCAATTGGACTAGATAACCTTCTTTATTCTGCTGATGCCTCTTTCAGTTGTTTTGCTGATTTAGCACTAGCAAGTCCAGCAGACTACAGAAAAAAAGATATGGGATCGCTTCTCCAATGTGTTTTAACTCCTGGCGATAGATGGATGGGAAGATCCACAGAAAGAATTACAAAAGAAATTGATAAAGAGGTTCGCCGTCTATTCCCATCCTCAAAAAACCTTAAATTGCTTTGGAGTAATGTGGTACAAATTCCACAATCACTCTATAGAGAAGCTCCCGGTATGGAACCTTTCAGACCCGATCAAAGAACATCTATATCTAATTTCTTCATGGCTGGTAGTTATACAAAACAAGATTATATAGACTCAATGGAGGGAGCTACAATGAGTGGTCATCTAGCTGCCGCGGCAATTTTAGAGAAGAAAGCCGAGTTAGCAAAAAATCTTGCAGTAAGTTAATTAATGGGTACTTGGCTAAAACATGACGTAATAACAGTTGTTAATGCGCCTCTTGAAAATGTATGGGATACATGGAGCGATTTAGACTCAATGTCACTTTGGATGAGCTGGATTGAATCTGTAAAAACAGTTGACGAAGAAACTAATACGTTACCAGATTTAACAGAATGGACTTTAGCTGCAAATGGCTTCAGGTTTAAATGGAAAGCTCAAATTACAGAAAGGGTTGAAAAAAGCAAACTTAAATGGAAATCAATAGGA
>JAOOLS010000080.1 GCA_028408915.1 Prochlorococcus sp. AH-716-J09 | reverse complement strand
ATTAGATATATCAATTATGACATTAAATCTAGAAGCAAAAAAAATCTTATTAAGAAAAATACCTCATGGATTATTCATTTGTGGAGTTAGAGATGAAGATAAAAATGAAGTGAATGGATTTACTGCGAGTTGGGTGACTCAAGGTTCGTTCACTCCTCCATTAGTCGTAATGGCTGTTAGAGCAGAAGGTTCTAGTCATGAAATAATAAAATCCACCAATAAATTCTCATTAAATGTTCTTAAAAGTGATCAAAAGGATCTAGCAGCTGTTTTCTTTAAACCCCAAAAAGCATTAGGAGGCAGATTTGAATCTGTTGAATTTAATTTAGGAGAACTCGGATTACCTATTTTAGTTGATAGTGTGGGTGGAGTTGAATGTAATGTTGTTGGAAGTGTTAATCATGGAGACCATACAGTTTTTGTAGGAGAAGTTCAATCTGCTTATCTGAATAATGATGTTGACTCTCTAAATTTATCTTCAACTGGTTGGAATTATGGAGGTTAATCTTTATAAATGAGTAATTCCTCTATAGAAACAATAGATAACAAATATAATTTTAAAATTGAATATAAATTAATTAATAATAAAGAGTTACTAAAATCAAGATTATCCGAAATTCCAAAGTCTTCTGGTTGCTATCTTTTTAAAGACATAGATAATAATTTACTTTATATTGGTAAATCTAAAAAACTACGCAGTAGAGTAAGTAGTTATTTTAATAATTTTTCAGATTTAACTCCAAGATTAAGTTTGATGGTTCGTCAAATAACTGAAATAGAAATTATAGTCACAGATAGTGAATATGAGGCACTAAATTTAGAGTCAAATTTAATAAAAACAAACAAACCATACTTTAATATTCTTTTAAAGGATGATAAAAAATACCCATATCTTTGTATAACTTGGAGTGAAAAATATCCTCGAATATTTATTACAAGAAAAAGAAGAAATAGAAATAATTTAGATAGATATTATGGACCTTATGTAGATGTCGGATTATTAAGGAGAACATTATTTACGATAAAAAAAATATTTCCACTTAGACAAAGGCCTAGGCCAGTCTATAAAGATAGAACTTGTTTGAATTATTCAATTGGAAGATGTCCAGGAGTTTGCCAAGAAGTAATATCATCTGACGATTATAAAAAAATAATGAAACAAGTATCTATGATATTTCAGGGAAGAAATGATGACTTAGAAATAATGCTGCAATTTTCAAATGATCTAGATTATGAGAATGCAGCAAAAATAAGGGACCAAATTTCAGGTTTAAAATTATTAACTGAATCACAAAAAATATCAATACCAGATTCTTCAATTAATAGAGATATTTTTGGAATAGTTTCAGAAAAAAATATAGCTAGTATACAAATTTTCCAAATGAGATCTGGTAAGCTCATTGGAAGAATTGGCTATAGTCAAAAATTAAATAATGAAAATGAAAATCTTATTTTACAAAAGATATTAGAAGAGCATTATATGAATGTTGAAGCCGTAGAAATACCATCAGAAATTCTTATTCAATATAACCTTCCAAAACAAGCAACCATAGAGGATTGGTTAACGGAACTAAGAAAAAAGAAGGTAAAAATCTTAATTCCAAAAAGAAATAAAAAACATGAAACTGTAGAAATGGTTTTAAAAAATGCGAAATTGGAATTAGATAGAATTTTAAATGGGATACAAGATAATGAGTCATCAATTGAGGATCTTGCCCAAATACTTGAATTAAGCGAACAACCTAAAAGAATTGAAGGCTATGATATAAGCCATATACAAGGTAGTGACCCTGTAGCATCACAAGTCGTTTTTATTGATGGGATTCCTTCTAAACAGGATTATAGGAAATATAAAATTAAAGATCCAAACGTTTTTGTAGGACATAGTGATGATTTTGCTTCGATATATGAAGTAATACATAGAAGGTTTAAAAAATGGTCAAGATTTAAAAAAAACGGAGGAGATTTTTCAATATTAAATGATAAAACGAATAGTAAATTAGATA
>JAOOLS010000008.1 GCA_028408915.1 Prochlorococcus sp. AH-716-J09 | reverse complement strand
TAATTTGTTGGACAATCCTAATTTAAAAATTAAATACTATTAGAACTGTTCTAAGAATCTAATATCATTTGTATAAAATTTTCTGATGTCGTCGATCTGATGTCTCACCATACAAAATCTCTCAACTCCTAATCCTGCTGCAAAACCAGTCCATTTCTCAGAATCTATTCCTAATTTTTCTAAGACCTTTGGATCAACCATTCCGCAACCCATTACTTCTAACCATTTACCTTTCCACTGGACATCTACTTCTGCTGAAGGTTCAGTAAATGGGAAATAACTAGCTCTAAATCTTACAGGAATATCTCCAAAAAAGGCCCTTAAAAATGTAAGAACTGTTCCTCTTAAATGACCAAAATTAATGTCCTGATCTATACATAAAACCTCAACCTGATTAAATACAGGGGAATGAGTAGCATCTACTGCATCTCTCCTATATACTCTACCGGGAGCAATAATTCTTACTGGAGGAGGATTCTTCTCTAAGTACCTTATCTGAACGGGAGAAGTATGAGTCCTTAAAAGTCGATTTTCATCTAAGTAGAAAGTATCCTGCATATCTCTTGCGGGATGATTTTTGGGTATGTTGAGAGACTCAAAATTATAAAAATCAGTTTCTATTTCAGGGCCACTTTCTACTGAATATCCTAAACCACAAAATATATCTATTATTTCGTCTTGTGTTGAAATCAAAGGATGTTTATTCCCAGGGGGTGTTCCAATAGAAGGGATAGTTACATCAATTTTTTCTTTTTTAATCTTTTTATCTAAGGCTTCGCTGTTTAGTTTATTTTTTCTTTCAGTTATTAGTTCTTGCAAATTTGCCTTCTGACCAATAATTGGCCTATCGGTAGCGGATAATTGACCCATTGTTTTCAAAATAATTGACAAATCACCTTTTTTTCCTAGCAAGGAAACTCTCAATTGATCCAGTTCTTCATGAGTATTAGAATTATCTATATTATTTTTTGCTGTTAGAGAAAGATTATTTAGTTTTTCCTCAATTTGACTTAATGATTCAATTTGACTCACTGATATAGTAAAAATAAGTATTGCTTTATCTTACTTAAATATCGTCCATAAATAAAATTTCTTGATTAATGAAACCGTTAAATATATTAATTAGCAATGATGATGGTGTTTTCGCAGCGGGGATAAGAGCTTTAGCAAAATCAGCCCAAAAAAGAGGACATAAGGTAAAAGTAGTATGTCCTGACCAAGAAAGATCAGCTACTGGTCATGGTCTTACTTTACAATCCCCATTAAGAGTGGAAAAAGCTGACGAGTTATTCGGTCAAGGAGTTGAAGCTTGGGGATGTTCTGGCACACCTGCTGATTGTGTCAAATTAGCACTATCTGAACTCTTGGATCATAAACCTGATCTAGTACTATCCGGAATAAATCACGGACCCAATTTAGGGACAGATATTTTTTGTTCAGGCACAGTCGCTGCAGCTATGGAAGGCACTTTAGAAAATGTTCCTTCCATGGCAATAAGTGTTGCTAGTTTTAAATGGAAGAATTTTGAATTTGCTGGAGAAATTGCAATGGATATTGCCGAACAAGCAATTAACGATAGTTGGCCAGCCTCACTTTTATTAAATTTGAACATTCCACCCTGCGAAAAAAACAAGATAAAAGAATTATCCTGGACAAGATTATCAGTAAGAAAATATAAAAATCAATTTTCCAAAAGGGAAGACCCTAGGGGCGATGATTATTATTGGTTAGCAGGTGAAGTTGTTTTAGATCTTAAATCGAAAGGTTACGGTCCTAAGAATTGGCCAAGCGATGTATCTCAAATACAAGAAAATAAAATATCTCTTACACCTGTAGAACCAGATTTATTTTGGAGAGGTAATTTAGATGACTTACCTAAAATTAATAATTCATTTGTAAATCCTTCTTAAAAGCCATAAAGAAAAGCAAAGTCCAAAAAAATGAGCAGCGATAACTTGCGTATTACTGAGAACTGATAATATTTCAAGACCAGTAATTGGGATATCAGATGTCGCTGTTATCAATTGTCCAGTTGTTTGAGAGGATGCTTGTATAAATAAGGCTCCCATAAGAGCTTGATATCCAATTAATCCAAACAAAATTCCAAATAAATCAACTATAAGTCCTCGTTTTATCAATTTACCGGTTTGTCCTCTTGAGGGTCTTGCGTTACTTGCGATTGCTCTTCCTGTTCTAACAATTAACCAACCTTGCCAAAGACTAAAAAGTAGTAAAATCAGGGATATTGTTGTAAATGATAGACCAGGCGCTAAGCCAAGCTGTCCTTCGCTGTTATTTACAACATTTGAAAAAAGCAAAACAGCTGCAACAACAACACCTAAAATGGACTGAACCCAAAAGCGTATCCATCCAATACGCCGCATTCCAAATGAAAGGGACTGAAAATCCATTTTGTCAGACATTCATTTGATTGAATAAACTGTAATCAATCCAAATTTGCCACTAAAATCATAAAATTGCACGTAATCTTTTGATCTCTTTAATATCGCCATCTGAAGTTAAGAGTCCTACATCAATAGCCATTGGAAGTTTTGATGGTCTTCATGCTGGCCACAGACAATTAATAAAAAGTGTAGTTGAAGAAAATCAATATACCCCAACAATTGCAAGCTTCTGGCCTCATCCCCGAGAAGTTCTTTATAAAGAGATGCGTCTTAGACTTGATCTCCCTAATGAAAAACTATCTATTCTTGAAGATCTCGGGATTGAACAATTAGTTCTAATTCCTTTTGATATGGAACTATCCAAATTAAGTGCAGAAAGATTCGTAAGAGATATTTTGATAAATCAATTACAAGCAAAAAACATTTCTGTAGGTGCTAATTTTAAATTTGGTTTCAGAAGGAGTGGAGACATAAATACAATAAAAAATATGATTAAGGATACGGATATTAAACTAAAAATTATTCCAATTTTAGAAGACAAGGAAGGTAGAATCAGCAGCAGCAGAATAAGAGATCTATTAGAGAAAAGTGATCTGAAAAATGCTTTCAAAATTCTTAATAGGCCTTATAGTTTTAATGGAAAGGTCGTCAAAGGTAAAGGAATTGGAAAAAGTATAGGATGGCCTACTGCAAATCTTGAAATAGATGGCAGAAAATTTTTACCTGGAGAAGGAGTTTACGCATCTTGGACAACCATAGAAAATTCCGACAAAAAAATTGAATCTGTTATGAATCTTGGCTCTCAACCAACAATAAGTCCTATATTGCCATCTGCAGTTGAAGTTCATTTAATAAATAAAGATATCGATCTATATGGTTTAAATCTATCTGTTGAACCAGTTGAAAAGCTTAGATCTCAAATCAAGTTCAAAAATATAGATCAACTTTCTAATCAAATTAAAAAAGATAGAGATAATGCTCTTAAAATTTTTAAAACCTACAAAAAATAAATTACAAATGCTGAATTCCGATACCAAAGACGCTGAAGATTTAAAAATTTATCAAATTATTGACGCTAATCTAGATAGAGCTAGAGAAGGACTAAGAGTATTAGAAGATTGGGCTAGATTTGGCCTTGGCAAAAAAAAATATGTTGAAAAGATTAAAAATTTTAGACAAATTTTAGGAAAAAATCATTTAGAAGTTTATAAAAAATCTAGAAATCACATTGAGGACAAATGTAAAGGATTGACTCATCAAGAGCAATTCAACAGAAAAACTTCTGAACAAATTATAAGTTCTAATTCAGCCAGAGTTCAAGAAGCATTACGAGTCATAGAAGAATTCACACGGCTGCAGAATCATGAGCTTTCAAAAATCGCTTCTGAAATTAGATATGAAATTTATAAAATTGAAATTGACTTATTAAGTTATAGCAAGTGTAAGAAGTCGGAGAAAATATTAAAAGACAATGACTTATATGTAATCACAGATCAAAAGGACAATTTATTAGAAATAATAGAAGAGATTTTAATTGCGGGAGTAAAAATTATTCAGTACAGATTTAAAACGGGAACTGATCAAGATCATCTTCAAGAAGCAATTCAGATTAAAAATCTATGTAAAAGATATAATTCTTTATTTATCGTTAACGATAGACTTGATATAGCTCTAGCATCTAACGCGGATGGAATTCATCTTGGACAAGATGATTTAGACTTAAAAACCGCAAGAAAACTATTAGGACATTCAAAATTAATCGGTATAAGTGCAAACAATGCAATTGATATTTCAAATGCTCTAAACGAGGGTTGTGACTACATAGGAATAGGGCCTGTATTTGAAACTACAACAAAAAAGAATAAAAAGCCTTTAGGCATTGAAAACATCAAAACATTAACAAAGGATTTAAACATTCCTTGGTTTGCTATTGGAGGAATCAAGTCAAATAATATTTCATATTTAAAAAGAAATGGGTTTAAAAAAGTTGCCTTAGTTTCGGAATTAATGAATTCTGAAGATCCCAAAGAAGACGCTATGATGATTTTAAAAGAGTTGTCTCATGAAAATTAGCGTAAATGGAGAAGAAAAAAAAATAGAACTTGATCAAGAAAATGCTCTACTATCTAGAGCTCTTCACCATATGGGATATAAACCAAACACAATTGTAGTGGAGTTAAATAATTTAATTATAAATTCAATGAAATGGGAAAAAGTGAAGCTTAAAGATGGTGATAATTTAGAAATTGTTTCAATAGTTGGTGGCGGATAAAAGAAAAATATTTAATGTATTAAAAATCTTCATATTTTTTTAAGTTTATGCTTGAAACAATAACCAAATTTCTCCTGTTTTCGTTTTATATTCTTAATACTTAAATTTAACAATGAAAGAAAAAATTGATAGCAACTCAAGGTCTCTAAAATGGGAGCAAAATGGGGAGCTAGCGCATAAAGATCTTTCCGAGCTTATTGAAAGATTAAAAAATGTAGAAAGTGAACATATCTCATCTGAGCTGTCTAGATTAGGTACAAAATCAAACATAAAAGATTAAATTTGTTACTTAGATCTTGTTTTTATAAAAATTTGTACCAAATTAAAAATACTGAATATAAAAATAAATGCCTAAAAGATTTCCAGAGTGGGTAAATACAGAAGTCGTGATAAAAGCAATCAAAATGAGAGAAGAAGGAATGCTATCAAAACAACTAAATTTATGGATAGAAAACCTACTAGAAATAGAAAAAAAGTGATTATTTAGGAAAAACTTTTAATAATTCTGAGAGCCGCCATTGCTGCACCATAACCATTATCTATATTCATAACTGCAATACCTGGAGAACAGCTTGACAACATACTATTTAAAGCAGTTTCTCCATCCTTGCTAACGCCGTATCCTACTGAGACAGGTACTGCAATTATCGGTTGAGCCAACAATCCGCCCACAACTGTTGCCAAAGCTCCTTCCATTCCAGCACAAACTATTAATACATCATATTTATTAATTTCTTCTAACTGACTCATCAATCGATGAAGTCCCGCTACTCCAACATCTATAAAAGATTGACAATTGACTCCATAAATTTCAAGCGCTAATTGTGCTTCAAGTGTAACGGCCAAATCGCTTGAGCCGCCTGAAATTATGGCAACTTTTTTATTCGTAATTATTTTATTAAAATTTTTCCCAATTGTTAGGCAATTTGCCTCTTCATAGAATCGTGCATCATCATACAAATCTAAAAGATAATCAGCTTTTTCACTATTAATCCTAGTTATGAAAACAACCTCATTTTTACTTAGTACATTTCCACATAATCTTTCTAATTGGTCGATACTCTTATCTTGTCCCCAAATAGCCTCAATGAGTCCAAGCCTATCTCTTCTTTGAAAATCAAACTTGATATCAAAATTCATCTCTGTTTATCTAATTCTCCCTCATAAATCAATTCAAAAGGATTATCGCCAACATTTAGAGCAGCTTTAACATTTTCTTCAAATTTTTGTTGAACTACATTTACTTCTGACATTGGTATACTTTTCCATAATTTCTTACTTGCCCAATTTACCAATATTAAAGCTTCTTCTTTTTCTTTATCCCAAAATAATTGTCTACCCAAAAAACCATCTTGAGAAGATAACCATGGCTCCCATATTTCTTTTTCCGCATTTAGCCAAGCTGATTTTATATCAGCAGGTACTTTAAGTCTTAATTCCTCTATGACCATTTTACTTTGAAAATTATCCATTGTAAGAGCTTTTAAATTGGGAATATCAGATTGAAAAATTAAAACTACTAAGCAAATTAATAATAAACAAAATCTTTGGACTTTTTTTTTAAAGTTTAAATTAAATCTCATTTTTCTCAAGAAGAACTACTGAATGGCAACTTATACCCTCTTCTCTCCCTTCTGGACCTAATCTTTCATTAGTGGTTGCTTTAATCCCAATTAAATTTTCATCAATATTTAAAATTTCAGAAATATTTTTTTTCATTAGTTTTATATGTGGCATGATTTTTGGCCTTTCAGCCACAAGAACACTATCAATATTATTTATTTCCCAACCATCTTGTCTTATCAAGTCAATTACTTTTGATAACAAAAACAAGCTATCAGCATTTTTCCATTTTTTTTCAGATGGGGGGAAATACTTTCCTATGTCGCCCATCGAAAGCGCTCCCAATAATGCATCCATTATTGAGTGACTTAAAACATCAGCATCACTATGACCATCCAATCCTAAATTTTCAGGATGATGCAATTTTACACCTCCAAGAATTAAATCTCTATCCTCTACTAGTCTGTGAATATCGTATCCATTTCCTATTCTAAATTTCATGAATTGATTATTTTCTTTTATTATTCTCTTACTTTGTGGGGATTTTTTGTAGTTTTCATTTGAAATTAAGTCACTTCTTCTCTCCAATGTTCTTTCAAAACTTTTTTTTCTTCTCCACGATTTAATCTCTTCATGATTACCGCTCACTAAAATATCTGGAACTTTCATATCTTTAAAAGTTAAAGGCCTTGTGTATTGAGGATATTCTAATAAAGAGGAATTATGACTCTCATCGACTAAGGAGTCTGGATCACCAAGAGTCCCTGGTAATAACCTAGTCAAACCATTAATTATTGAAATAGCAGGTATTTCACCTCCAGAAAGGACATAATCGCCTATCGATATCTCTTCATCAGCTAAACATCTAATCCTTTCATCAAAACCCTCATATTGACCACAAATAATTATTATTTGATCCAAAGTGGACCATCTCGCAAGATCCTTTTGCTTTAAAACTTTACCCTGAGGGGTCATCAGCAAAGTTTCACTTTTAGGTGATTTTCTAATTGATTCATATGCCTTATAAATAGGTTCAGGTTTTAATACCATTCCAGCTCCTCCTCCATAAGGCTTATCGTCTACTTGTCTGTAAGAACCTTCTCCATATTCTCTTAAATCATGTAAATTTACATCGATCAAATTCTTATCTAGAGCTCTTGTTATGACCCCTAAATTATTTATTAATTCAAAAGCTTTAGGGAACAATGTAATTACATCAAAATTAAAACAACTCATCTAGAATTCTTCCTCATAACCAAACTCAATTAACCTTGATTCTTTTTTTCTCCAATTTGGAACAACTTTCACAAACAACTCTAGGTGAATTGGACCATCAATTAATTTTGACATATTTGATCTTGCTGACTGACCAATCATTTTTAACATTGAACCTTTCTTTCCAATAAGAATGCCTTTTTGAGTAGACCTTTCAACAATAATAGTAGCCAAAATAGCTGTAAAAACTTTGCCATTTTTTCTTTTCATTTCCTCTCTCTTTTCTATCTTTACTGCGACACTATGAGGTACTTCTTCTCTTGTATTTTTTAACACCTGTTCTCTTACTAAATCAGATAGTAAGTTATCTAATGGTTGGTCGCAAATCGTCTCTTCGCCATAAAGTTTTGGTCCCTCAGGAAGAAAACTTAGAGCCATTTCGACTAGTTCAGAACATCCTTCTCCTTGAGAAGCACTTACAACTTGAAAGTTTCTATTAATTCCAAAAAATCTTCTATATTGGTCTAATCGTAAATTCCTAAATTCATTATTAACTAAATCCCACTTATTTAGTGCAACAATAAACTCAGTTTTATTTGCGATTAGAAAGTTCAAAATATATTCATCACCTCTACCAGGTTTTTCACTTGAATCAATTACAAAAATTACCATATCAACTCCATTAATTGCAGATTTTGCGTTTTTTACTAATATCTCGCCAAGTCGATGATGAGGTTTATGCACACCAGGCGTATCGACAAAAATTATTTGCCCATCGTTTGTAGTAAGTATTCCTTTTAATTTATTTCTTGTAGTTTGCGCTATTGGAGAAGTAATTGTTATTTTTTCTCCAATCAATTTATTTATTAAAGTAGATTTACCAACATTTGGCCTTCCTAGTAAAGTTACAAACCCAGATCTATAATTGTTCAAAGACTTTTAATGCATCAATAATAAAATTCTGATCAAAAATGAAAAAAAAAACCATAGATTTAAAAGAAGCTTCGTTCACGCAAGCAATAAACATATCAGCACAATGGTGCAAAGAGTGGGGTGAAGATCTTCTTAGCGAAGAGGTTTTAGCAGATAGAATTGCAGAGCTAACTAAAACAAGAAATGGACTCAGAGGATTTTTTGCATATGCTTTATCAGATAAAGATTGTTTTTTGTTAGATAAACTTCCTTTTTCACTAATTTACAAACTTAACGAAGGTGGTGATTCTGTAACAAACATAGTAATAAAAAATTTAATAATGAGTTCCGCTCAAATTATTATTCATCGAAGAGATAATAATCATGAATATGAGATAACATCAAAAAACATTTCAGATAGATGCAAGGCTATTTTAAGACTGTTAGAAACTAAGTCAGTTACAAAGTCTGTCAATCAAGTCCTTAGAGATTTAGATGATATGGGCAATAGTTTTGATAATTCAGTAAAGTATGATTCAGAGCAAAAGGAATTTATAAAAAAACAAATTCTTGATATCGCCCAATAAAAAAGCGTAGAAAAAAATCTACGCTTTAGGTTTAATTATTTACGTAACGTGTTTAGTCTCTTCTTCCGCCGCCTTGAAGTGCAATCATTAATCTCAAAATAAAAACAAAAAGATTTATATAAGTTAGATACATACCTAAAGCCCCTGCAAGATATTGATCATCATTATATCTTCTAGGCATTGTATAGAAATCGACAAATGACATTGCAACGAATAAGACAGTTCCAAATCCCGCAATTAACAATTCTAGTCCTGAACCTCCAAAAACACCTGGAGCAAAGAATCCTCCAATTAATTGAACAAACATTGCTATGAGAAGTCCTATCAACCCAAGACCAACTACTCCACTTAGTGCTTGACCGACACTATCACTCATTCTTTGGCCAGTGTAAGAGGCAATAACGAAAGTTATCCCTGTAGCCAAGGCAGCTGTTCCAACAGAACCAATACCAATAGTTCCTATTGCTAACGCAACTATTCCACTTAGGGTGAATCCAGTTAATAAGCTAAATCCTGTTAGTAAAGGTAAAGCCTTCGCGTTATTTGCATTATTTGCAGCGCTTGTGGCTATAAAAAACAAAATCAATTCTGCAATTAATGCAACTATTGAAAGAGGCTGGAAAAGTCCAGGATTTGTTGCTATGAGTGAGACACCTGCTAAAACGCCCAAAGAAGTTAGAACCATACCTCCACCAACGTAAGGTAAAGCTTTTTGAACAACATTAGGTCCAACAATTGAACTAGTTTGTGCTTCACGAATAGCTTGATTGAAATTACTACTTGCTGGCATTTTCTTATTTAAATATGATTTTATTCTACTCGATTTTTAAAATTTCAGGGTACGGATCTCCAGAGTTATGAAGTTATTGATAAGCCTCAATAATTTTCTGAACTAAAGGATGACGAACTACATCTTCAACAGTTAAGTAACAAAATTTTATACCTTGAGTTTCAGAGAAAATTCTCGATGCTTCGATGAGGCCGCTTTCCTGATCTTTTTTTAAATCAATTTGTGTAATATCTCCATTTACAACCATTTTTGATCTCTCTCCTAATCTGGTCAAAAACATTCTCATTTGAGAACAAGTAGTATTTTGTGCTTCATCTAGGATAACTATGGAGTTGTCTAAGGTTCTACCTCTCATAAATGCCAAAGGAGCAACTTCAATAATTCCCTTATCAATTAACGAATTTGTCCTGTCAAACCCGAAAATACTATGTAAAGAATCAAATAGGGGTCTTAAATATGGATCTACTTTTTGTTGCAAATCACCAGGTAGGAATCCCAAACTTTCACCAGCTTCTACAGCTGGTCTGGTTAAAACAATTTTTTCAATTTTTTTCTCGTTCAATAGTCGTGCCGCGCAAACAGTTGCTAAAAATGTCTTACCAGTTCCAGCTGGACCAATCGCAAAGGTAAGATCAAAGTTTTCAATTGATTCAACATATTCTTTTTGCCTTATAGTTCTTGGTCTTAAATATCTTCCTTCTTTGGAACGCGCAAGAATTTTTTTTCCAAGTTCAGCATGTGAAGACGATTCCCCCATATTTAAAGAACTTAAAGCCGCTTTAAGGTCTACCTCTGGGACTTCTAAGCCTTGTTCCCAAATTGGTCTTGTTAGCTCTACTAATGCTGAGGCTCTCTCAATTTTAGATATGACACCGTTCATCTCAAGTTGTAAGCCTCTTATAGTTAAAGAAACTCCTGTAAGAGACTCAAATTTTTTTAAGAAAGAATTACCGGGTCCAGATAATGCTGTAGCGGCATCAGAGCTTGGCAAATCCATTTTGAAGTGACCAGTTTTGGAAACTTCCTTCATCTAGTTATTGAATAAGAATAAAAATTTATCAACTCACTAGCTTTCAGCTTCATTACCATCGCTTTCAACTTTACTACTATCATTTTCTTCGTCTTTAATTTTAGCCTTAGCTAATTTTTCCTTCTCTAACTTTGCTTTACCAATTGCGATAGAGGGTCTTTCTGTTTTTTCCAATAACCCTCCCTTTTCTAATAAAGTTCTCACAACATCAGTTGGCTGAGCACCTTGAGTAAGTCTTGTTCTTAAAGCTTCTGTGTCAAGCCTGGTTTCCTTAGTTCTTGGATTATAAAAACCTAGTTCTTGCAGGGGTCTACCATCTCTTCTGGAAGTACTGTTGCATGCAACAATTCTGAAACTTGCCTCTTTTTTCTTCCCAAAGCGCTTAAGGCGCAATTTAATCATCTTAAATTAATGCGTTTTTAATAATAATATCATTTAAAGGTAAAAAATATATAAACTATAAATCGGCAAAACCTTTTTTCTTTTTATTATTTTTTTGTTTTTTCATTGGCTTATTACCACTCATACCTCCCATTCCTGGCATACCACCCATTCCTGGCATTCCTCCCATTCCTGGCATTCCTCCCATTCCTGGCATTCCTCCCATTCCTGGCATTCCTCCCATTCCTGGCATTCCTCCCATTCCTGGCATTCCTCCGTTAGACATTTGTTTCATAAAACCTCTCATTCTTTGAAAATCGGCTAAAACTTTATCTACATCTTTTGATTCATAACCGCTACCTTTAGCGATTCTTTGTCTTCTTGAGGGGTGAGCCGCAAGAACTTCTGGTTTTTGTTTCTCCTCAAGAGTCATTGACGAGATCATAGATTCTATTTTCTTAAGTTGATCTTCTCCATCTTTTATCATCCCATCATCTATTTTATTCATTCCAGGAATCAATTTAATCAATCCACCAAGTGAACCCATTCTTTTAATTAATCTCATTTGCTTTACAAAATCATTAAAATCAAAAGTCGCTTCTTGAAGTTTCTTTTGCATCGCTTCTGCATCAGCAAGTTCAACTTCTTTTTGTGCTTTTTCGACAAGTGTCAATACATCTCCCATGCCTAAAATTCTGCTGGCCATTCTCTCTGGATGAAATGGTTGCAATGCCTCTATTTTTTCACCTACACCTATAAATTTGATTGGTTTACCGCTTATTTTTCTTATAGATAGAGCAGCTCCACCTCTTGAGTCACCATCCAACTTAGTTAATATCGCCCCTGTGATTCCTACTTTTTCATGAAATGATTTTGTTAAATCTGCAGCTTCTTGCCCAATCATTGAATCAACAACAAGCAAAACCTCATCAGGATTAGAAACTTCTTTTATGCGAACCATTTCACTCATCATGGAATCATCAATTTGCAGTCTCCCTGCGGTATCAATAATTATTGAATTAAAATCATTTTCACTAGCAAAATTCAATGCTTCCTTTGCTATTTCTTCTGGTTTGCTATTTTTTTCTTTAGCTGAAAAAACTTCCAATTCATATTGACTTCCCAATGTTTTAAGCTGCTCTACAGCTGCTGGTCGATAAATATCTGCAGCCACCAAAAGAACTTTTTTATCTTTTTCCTTTAAATAAAGTCCTAATTTTCCTGTTGCAGTTGTTTTACCCGCTCCCTGAAGTCCAGCCATCAAAATGATTGTAGGACTATTTTTATTTTCGTTTAATGGAGAATTTTCTTTCCCCATAATGTTAATCAATTCTTTATTTACAACTTCTATAAATTTTTGACCTGGGTTTACACCCCTAACTACTTCTTCTCCAATAGCTTTATCTTTGACATCTGAAATAAAATCTTTTACTACAGATAAACTAACATCTGCATCAAGGAGTGCTCTTTTAACCTCCTTCAAGGCATCGTTTATATTATTTTCACTAATTTTTGCTTCGCCTCTTAAACCCTTTACTGCGTCTTCAAAGCGTGAAGAGAGTTCATCGAACATTTTTAAAAAGTAATTTTAATTATTATAGATGATCTTGAAGTTTGTAATTACAAGCCGCTCACGAAATCAACCAATTTCCACGATTTATTTGAAAAACCCAAAATATATTTAACTTTAAGGGGATTCAAAGATGTTTCATTAATAAATTCTCCAGAATTCTTTACTAACCTCTCTAAGTAATTCAATTCTACTAAAACAACTATCCGAGAAGAATTTTGCGATTCCAAATCAATTTTACGTATTTGGGAATTTATCTCCTTATAAATACCTTTTTTGATATCCTTCTGTCTTTCTTCGATTGTTCGATCAATTAGACCTTTACTAACAATCTTAGAAAGATTAATTTCACTCTTTCCTGATAAATAATTACTTTTACTTAGAAGCCAACCATTAATTAAATTCCTTATATCTTCCAAAGAAGGTGAAGCTGTATTAAGTTCTTTGAATTCAAAGGGAATAATTGAAGTAGATTTCTCAGAAATAGAATTTAATTTAGTTGTAGGATTTTTTTTTTCTTGAATAATATCTATCTCACTAAGCTTTTGATTTTTATCTATAGCAACTAAAGGTTTTTCAGAAATAGATTCATCCTGAATTGATTTTTTAAAATTATTTCTCAAAAATCCAATACCAATACCAAATGCAAATAAGATCAAAAACGCATAGATATAAATTAAATAAGGCGACCGATTAATAATCTCTTTATCCTTTAAAAATTCCCCAAAACTAAACTTTAATTCAGCAATTTTTTCTATTAAAAAATTATAAAACTCTATTGGTTTTTTCTTAAAGTATTCTTCATTGAATTCGAATTCTTTGTTTTCAACCTTTTCATAGTCTTGTTTAATGCCGCCAGGCCAAGGTAACCTTCTTTCATCAATAGTACCTAATAAATTATCAAAATCTTCAGTCTTATTTATAGAAGATTCCTTCTCGTTTTGTTGGTTTTGAAGATTTGATCTAATTAAAATTTTATTTGATTTCTTTTCTAATTTTTCAATAAATTCTTGAATTTCCCTGTCTTCAAACCAAGAATCTAAATCCACCTCTTTTGAGTCAATGTCTCTATACCCAACTAAAACATCATTCTCTAACCAATTTTTACAGAAAATACAAATCGCTTCTAACTTATTCCCAGGATAACTATTAAGCCAATCGCGTAAATTTTCATCAGAACTACTTGAAAACCTTGCAGAGGCCTGGTCAATATCAGCTAAAAGCAAATCTAAACAACCAACTAACGGCATTGAATCAAGACCAGATAAATTTAGTTTCTTTAAAATTCTCCTCGCTTCAAATAATTTTTCCGGCTTTCTTCTAGAGAAACCAATAGCTGTTAGGGATAGAAATGCTAAAAATCCTGCTTCTAATGATCCTCTTTTTTGTAATTCAAGAAACAAATCAATCTGTTCTTGAACAGTCAAAAAAGGCTTAATTTGTTGGAAAAAAGCTTCAAACTCTTGCTGATTTAAATAATCTTTATATTCAGATTTGTTATTACCTTCCAAACCACCTCTTTTGATTATTAAATTTTCCAACATAATTAAGCCTTTTTTATGAGAATCTTGATCATTTAGATCCCTACTAAGTAGATCTAGGATTCTGTAAGGAAGCAAAGCAACCAAATCTTCTTCAAGTTCTTTTCTTATATTTCCAAGCTTTCCCATTCTTTGTAGAAGTTGTATCCCTTCATGTAAAAAGTCTGCCGCGTTTGAATAGGATCTAAGCTGTTGTTCTTGAATTGCAGAATCTCTAGCTGTTAAAGCAGCCAATAATGTTAAATCAGCTTCTCTACTACTTCCTAAAGCTGGAGTTTGTGGGGGTTGCAATGCTTTTCTCGTAATTTTAAAAGCTTCTTTTGGTGAACCTGATTCCCAAAGAAGTATTAATCCTGCTACTTCTCTATTTGAGGAAAAATCCAATCCAGAATTCCCATTTAATAACACATTTTCATACTCCCTTCTGCTTTCTGGATCTGTAAGTAGATCGGCAGTGAGGCGAAGAAGTTCAGATCTTTGGGTTAAAACTTCATAAGTAAAACCTTCATCAGGTGTTTTATCTAACCGCAATTGAAACGCCCTTAATATTTCCTCAGAAGTTGCAGAGGGGCTTACGCCAATTAAACGAAAATGGTCTAAAGGAAGTTCCAAACAAATATCCTATTGAAAATTCTTAGACAAATTTTATCAAGTTAAAAATTTTTTTCACAAGGTCTTACAGAGTTATTAAAAAAAATCATGAAAATCGCCCATCACGGCTTAGAATGTTAACAAATCAAAACTTCGTTAAGGTATTTTTCTTGGAAACACACGTAGAGAGAATCTCAAATCTTCAAGACATAAAAAAAGCCGAATTAGATCGAGAAACCGGATTATTCCTTTATGAAGACATGACGCTTGGTCGTAGGTTTGAAGATAAGTGTGCAGAAATGTATTACAGGGGGAAAATGTTTGGTTTCGTTCATTTATATAACGGTCAAGAGGCTATAAGCACGGGAGTAATTGGCGCTATGAAAAAGAAACATGATTGGTTTTGTAGTACCTATCGCGACCATGTTCATGCACTAAGTGCGGGTGTTCCCTCATTTGAAGTAATGAGTGAACTTTTTGGTAAATCTACTGGTTGTAGCAAAGGCCGAGGTGGATCCATGCACTTATTTTCAAAAGAGCATCACCTACTCGGAGGATATGCATTTATTGGAGAGGGAATTCCAGTTGCCTTAGGGGCAGCCTTTTCAAGTAAATACAAAAAGGAAGTTGCAGGAAATAGCAATAGTGATGCGGTAACTGCAGCATTTTTTGGGGATGGGACTTGCAATAATGGGCAGTTTTTTGAATGCTTAAATATGGCCCAGTTATGGAAATTACCCATAATTTTTGTTGTTGAGAATAATAAATGGGCTATTGGTATGGCTCATGATAGAGCTACTAGTAATCCTGAAATCTGGAGAAAGGCGTCTGCTTTTGGCATGCACGGCGAGGAAGTTGATGGAATGGATGTATTAGCAGTAAGAGGGGCGGCACAAAGAGCAATTGAGCGAGCTAGGGCAGGAGAAGGTCCCACACTTTTAGAATGTTTAACTTATAGATATAGAGGGCATTCTCTTGCAGATCCAGATGAATTAAGGTCTGAAAAAGAGAAGGAGTTTTGGGGGAAAAGAGATCCTATTAAGAAATTAGCTCAAGAAATAATTGACGGTAAATACGCTACGGAAGAAGAATTAAAAATTATTGAAAAGAAAATTGATGCTGAAATATCGGAGTCAGTTAAAAATGCAATTGAAGCTCCTGAACCTCCTTCAGAAGAATTAACTAAATATATTTGGGCAGAAGATTAGATTAAATACCGCTAGGTAATTTTCTGGTTAAATTTCTTAATTTTCTTAGTGCCTTAAGTTCAACTTGTCTTACTCTTTCTCTAGAAACTTCTAATAATCTTCCAATTTCTGCAAGCGTATGTCTCTCATTTGCATCAAGTCCAAACCTTAGTTTGAGAACATGTTGTTCTTGCTCACTTAAATGACTTAACCACTTACCAAGTTGCTCTTGATGCATTTTTTGTTCTACTTGATCTAAAGGCTCTTCATTATTACTATCTGCAATTAAATCACCTAAAAAGCTCCTGCCATCATCACCATTTACTGGAGCATCTAAACTACTTGTCGATAAAGCTTGTCTTAAAACAGAATCCAATTCTTCAACATCAATTTCCATTGCCTCTGCAATTTCAATTCTACTTGGCATTGCACCAAGCTTATGAGCCAAATCTCTACTAACTTTTCTAATAGAAGCTAACCTTTCACTTAAGTGAACAGGTAAACGGATAGTTCTTGATTGACAGGCAATTGCTCTTGTCATACTCTGCCTAATCCACCAAAAGGCATAAGTAGAAAACTTATATCCTCTTGTCGGATCAAATTTTTCAACAGCCCTCTCCAACCCAAGAGAACCTTCCTGTACTAAATCAAGAAGTTCCAATCCTTTACCTTGATATTTTTTTGCAACACTGACAACTAACCTTAAATTAGCTTTCATCATTCTTTCTTTAGCTCTTCGACCAATTTTTATTGTTCTTTTTTGCTGAATTGTAAATTCATTAGTCCTTTCATTTAATTGTCCATCTTCTGTAAGAATCATCATCTTTTGAACTTGGTTACCCAATTCAATCTCTTCGGCAGGTGTTAATAGAGGAACTCTACCGATATTCTGCAAATACCAGCTAATTGGATCATTACTTCTCCTTTTAGGGGGTTCTGCTTTTGTTGGTAATGATGAAACCATACTTTGACCTAATTTAGGTACTAAAACTCTCCTACACTTTTGAAGAAATAGCCAAATATTTAATGCGCGCTTCAGATTTCAAGTTATATTTGTACACTTATGTGTTTAAAACTATAAATAACTCTCTTAAATTGTTTCTTTCAAGATATTTGTCTCATTTTTATATTTCGCATTAATTTTGACAATTCGTCACCAATAGCAGAAGCATTTGACCCTTTTTTGCACTTTGATGCAGCAAATGAATGCAAAAGTACGTATTTAGCAAAAAAATCTGTTTTTATGTTTTTACAAAAGGTTAAATCAATCGCAGAACTACCAGCTATAAATCCAGATAAAAGATCACCCAATCCAGCTCGAGCTGTGTGTGAATCAGTCCCAAAAAGTTGCCAAGCCTTTTTATTGTCAGCAACTATGCTATTAGCTCCTTTTAACAAAACACTTATGTTAAATTCTTGCGCAGCATTAAGAGCTTTTTCAACATTAGTCTCGCATTTGATATTAGGGAATAACCTCGAAAATTCTTTGCTATGAGGTGTTATCCATGTCTTAAATCTTCTCTCTAAGAAGAATTTTGAACATAATTTAGATTCTGAAATTCTATTTAGTGCATCCGCATCCAAGATCAATAATCCTTCAAAACCAGTGAGAATGTCTTTTGCTTTTTGCCAATCATCATTATCAATTCCTATTCCTGGGCCGACAGCTACTGAATCAAATACACTTAAATCAATATTTTTTAATGCACTAAATAAAGATGCATTTCCATTTTGATTAGATTGCATAGTATCCTTTAAAACTATTTCTGGAGCAACTTGCCAAATAGATTTAGCAACTAACTCAGGCAGGACTGCCGAGACATAACCTGCTCCACTTGATATCGCCCCTTTTAAGGCTAAGTATGCAGCACCAGGATATTTTTCACTTCCAGCTATTAATAATGTTCTACCTCTTTTATATTTGTTAGAATTTCTTGGTAAAGAAGGTAAATCAATATTTTTTAAATCTTTGTAAGTAACTTTAAAAATCTTTTTATCAACTTTGGAAAGTTTTCTAATTGGCACCCCAACATCTATATGGTGCAATTCTCCAATAAAAGGTAATGCAGAATCTTGCGTCAACCCAATCTTATTAAGACCAATTGCCAAGGTATGATCTGCCTTTACTGCGTCATTAAAAAAAGGCTCTCCTTTATCAGGACATAATCCTGTTGGAATATCAATACTTATTACCTTGCCATATTTGTTATGAAATTTTTTATTAAAAAGTTTAATTAATTTATTATCAACTTTTCTTGTTTGATTATTACCAAAAACAGCATCAATCCAAAGTTCTCTACCATTTGCATCAGGGGACTCTACTAATTTTGTGACACCAATAGATGTAAGATAATTAAGGTGGTTATTTGTTAATGTTTTTTTTATAGGGAATGGACACCATACCTTTACTAAAAAACCTTTCAAAAAAAGCTCTCTAGCTATTACTGCACCATCCCCACCATTATGCCCAGGACCTATAAAAACAGTTATTCCATACTTTAGAAGAGGTTTCCTTTTCAAGAGCCATCTACTAATTTGAATACCAGCTTTTTCCATCAATGCTTCTTGAGGCATTCCATCAGAAAACATTTCTTTCTCTAATATCAACATTTGCTTTGAATCAACAATTAAATGTTTAGAGTCAATTGATGGCCATACAATTTCGTTCATAATTAGTACAAAGCAATTGAAGTACTGTTCAAAAATTTAAACTTCCATGTTAAAGGCACAAAAGGATAAAAAATTAGAGAACTTTTTTTCTTCTAATGATAAAACTAAAAAGAAGAAAAATATTATTGTAGGTCTTTCTGGTGGCGTAGATAGTTCCCTTTCAGCTGCTCTTCTTGTAGAAAGAGGCTGGAATGTTGAGGGACTAACTCTTTGGCTAATGAAAGGACAAGGCTCCTGTTGTTCTGAAGGATTAGTAGATGCTGCTGGCCTTTGTGAAGATTTGGGAATTAATCATAAAATTATAGACTCAAGAGAAATTTTCGAAAGAGAGGTAATTAAAAAAACTACTGAAAGCTATGAGAAAGGATTCACTCCACTTCCATGTTCGATGTGCAACAAGAATGTGAAGTTTGAAGAGATGTTTAATTACGCAATAAACAAAAAAGACTTTACATATATTGCGACTGGACATTACGCAAGGATAAAAAAATCATCTTATGCTGAAAAACTTGATTGCAAGAGCTTTAGATTTAAGGACTTCCTTCTCCTAAGAGGTGCTGACGAAAACAAGGACCAAAGTTATTTTCTTTATTCTCTTTCACAAGAAGTACTAAGCAGATTACAATTTCCTCTTGGTGAAATGAAAAAAGAAGAAACAAGAAAGGAAGCCCTGAGATTAGGTCTTAGAACTGCTCAAAAACCAGAAAGTCAAGATTTATGTTTAGTTGAGCATTATGGATCAATGCAGAGATTTATCGACAAACACATTGAACCCAATGAAGGAGAAATTATGCATCTAAATGGGAAAGTCCTTGGAACGCACAATGGTATTCAGCACTTTACAGTAGGTCAAAGAAAAGGTTTGGGCATCGCTTGGCCTGAACCATTGTATGTAAAAAGTTTAGACAGGGTAAAAAACATAGTTTATGTAGCAGATAAAAGTGATCTATTTAATAAAGAAGCAATAATTAGTAACTTTAACTGGGTTTCAATCGAAGAACCTAAGCAAGCGATACAAGTAGAAGCACAAATCAGATATAGAAGCCATCCAGTAAAAGGAACTTTAATCCCTTTGAAAAATTTAGATAATCAAACTAAAACATTTAAATTAATATTTGAAGAAAGTCAAAGTTCGGTAACACCCGGACAAGCTGCAGTTTTTTATAAAGGAGAAATTTTATTAGGTGGCGGATTAATTAATTAATTTTCCAAAAGAAATTTAATCCCATAAAAAATATAAACAATAACAAAATAGGTTTATCTCCAAATTTTGTATAGAAGGTCTTGTCGGATGAAAAATTAGGGAAAACTACTTTATTCTGCTCTACATTTAAATCTAGAAGTTGAATTTTTTTCCCATCATCTTTAACTAAACCCGAAGGACCAGTATTTGATACAAGTAGATTATCTTTTTTATTTTCAATACTTCTCAATCTTGCCAAAGACAGGAATTGATTATAAAGCTTAGTTGGATAGGGATCTAAATTTGCTGCAGTTATTATTAGTTTTGCACCGCTATTAATAGCCTTTCTTATTTTCAATCCATCACTAATTTCATAACAAATAGCAACTGCTAGAGGTTGTGTAAATTTAGGATCAAACAATCTTGAATCAGAGCCAGATTGAATTCCTCCTACAGCAGATAATCCTCTTGAAAAACCATCTAGAAATCTAGGTGTTTTTTCACCTAATGGAACAAGTCTATGTTTATCTATATATGAGGTAAAAGATTTATCTCCAATTTTAAATCCGAGTAAAGAACTTCTTAACTCATTATTAGAATTTCTGAAACCTCCTGCCAAGGTATTAACCTTAAAGCCTTTAGATAAATAAAAATTACTATTTAAAGTCCCTTCAGGAGCAACAAGAAGTTTCACTTTGTTTGATAACGCATACTCTTGAGAGATAGATAACTTTTCTTCAAGAAATTCATCATTTATTTTTAATTTTTCTCTTGTTGGTATATTAGTTTGCCAAATAGCTACTGGATATTCATAATTTCTTTTAATTGAAGTTGTTAAACCTCCAAATAAATGTAAGAGAATAAAAACCAAAAGTCCTAAAAGAAATATTTTTTTAAAGTAAAGTTTTCTTTCCCATCTACCTTGAATATAAAAAATCCAAAATCCAATCAATATTTGTAATACGCATAAACCACTTGCACCAATCCATCTTGCTAAACCAGCAAGATAAATATCACCTGGGATAAGACTCTCTCCTAAACCTATCCAAAAAAAAGGTGTTTGAGAAAGTATCAATTCACCAATACCCCAAGTTAAAGATAAAAAAAATACTTTTACTGTTAAAGATAATATTTTCATTTTGAAAACATCCTCTTTCCAGAGAATGATTTCAACTAACAATCCCCATAAATAAACTAATATCCCACCCAAAAAAGCGCAAAATAATAATATTAAAATGGTGATTATTAAACTTGTAATCCATGAAAAACCAAGCCATGTCAATGGATGAAGATCATAAAGCCAAGAATGACTTATCAAGATAAAGAAAAAACCCCAACAAAAATTTGCTATTCTCCTTTCACTTCCCTTCCATAAAATAAATAATGATATCGGCATAAAAATCAGCCAAAAATGAGTAGAAACTGAAATTCCTCCTAAAATTCCTCCTAAACAAGGATAAAAATATTGTCTTAGACTTTTAATTTGAATTGGGATTAACAATCTAAAATTACGAAATTAAATTTATAATCACCCATTTATTGTACCTTCATTCTGTAGACTTAGTTTCAGTAACTTTCAAAATTTAAGTGAAAGAAGTCTTTATCAGTTTTGCAGTTTTTGTTTTTTGTGTTTCATTAACTCTTTTCAGTCAATTTAATTCACCTCAAGTTGTTAATGCTGCTGAATCAGAAACTCAGCCAGTTCAAAGAACACTTGTTACAAAATCATCAAATGTCTCAAATAATAATTTATTTGAACTAGACCCATCTGATCCAAATCCTATACTTTTCGCTATGGCAGAAGAAACACCATCAGACAATAATTCAAGGACTACAGAAAGTGGTTTGATTATTGCAGATATCTTAAACGGGGAAGGAGATGAGGCTAGTGCTGGGCAAACAGTTACTGTAAATTACACAGGAACACTAGAAGACGGGACACAATTTGATACCAGCATCGGCAGAGCTCCATTCAGCTTTCCCTTGGGTGCTGGGCGAGTAATAAAAGGTTGGGACGAAGGTGTAGCAGGCATGAAAGTTGGGGGCAAAAGGAAATTAACAATACCTCCGGAACTTGGATACGGATCAAGAGGAGCTGGAAATGTAATACCAGCTAATGCGACTTTAATATTTGAAGTTGAATTATTAAAAGTCAATTAAATTAAGTAAGAAAAATATCTAAGACTTTTCAATTTAGTTAATCTCCAAGTAATATATATACAACACCAAATATTTGAAATGTTAAGTAAATTCATCAATTCTTTTCTAGATAAAAAATCCCCAATGACAGTCCATGCTCACTGCGATGGTCCTTGTGGTGTTTACGACCCAGCATCTACGAGAGTTGCAGCCGAAGCAGTTTTATCAATGACAAAAAAACTTATCGCATTAGAAGCCCCTTCCAGCACTGATTCAGCAGAGTGGGCTGCATACAGTAATACATTTTCAAGATATGTTGCAGTTAAAGAAGAGCAAGCAAAAGAAACAAAGAAAGAGATTCTAATTTTGTGGACAGATTACTTTAAACCAGTTCACTTAGAAACTTATCCAGATTTACATGAAACCATTTGGAAGGCGGCTAAATTATGCAGTGCATGCAAAGTTAATATTGACTTAGCCCAAGCTGAAGAACTCATGAGTTATGTAGAAAAAATTCATAATATTTTCTGGGCTTCAAAAGGAAGATCAGACGCTTTTGTAAAAGCTAGTTAATTAGAGTTATTTTTAAAAGTTTTTTTGATTTTATTTTATTTTTTTTAGGTTTAAGAAAAACTGCGATTATTAGTGGTGAATCGATGTTTCCTTACCTAAAAGAAGGTGACATTGTATTTTTTAAAAAATATAAAAAGAATAAGTCAATACTTAAAAATCGACAAATAGTTATTTTTAATCATCCAATTAAAAATAAAAACCTAATAAAAAGGATAAATTCAGTAAATCAAAATAACGTTGAGGTTATTGGCGACAATATTGAATTTAGCGAAGATAGTAATAAATTTGGATTAATCAATAACGAAAAAATAATTGGGATTGTCACCTCTAAATTAATTATTCCTAAATTAAAAAATTTTTTAATTCAAAAAAAAAGAAGCACTTCTTTGAATCCAAAATAATCCCAATGAAAAGGAAAGCCCTCCTGCTAAAGCTATAAATCTTTTAATAAATTTTTGACTTGCTTTAAAGGTAGTAAAAGATATTAAACAAGTAAAAAGATTCATACTTATGAATGAACCAATCAAATATGAAATCAAATATAAGCAAGCGCTTGTTAAAGGTAGTGCTAAAGCAGGAAGAACTGCAAGAAAATGTGAACCTCCAGCTATACCGTGTAGCAAGCCTAAACCTGTCAAAGCATGTGAGTGCTTATTATTATTTTTTTGTTCCTTAACATGAAAGTGAAAGTGACTATGGGCAATTCCATTCTCATGCTTATGGGAATGCGAGTGGATACTGAATTGAAAAGAATTTTTTATAGCAAATAATCCAACAATTAGAAGTGAAATTCCAACTAGAAATTCTGCAATACTAGAAAATTTGTTTAATGGCGTAATATCCTTAATAAAAATCGCTAGAAAAGCTAATAAGAGGACTCCTGAAGAATGTCCCAAGCCCCATGAGAAACTATTTTTAAGAGCTTTTTGGGGATTATTAATCGCTGCTGGTGCCATTGCAATTAGATGATCAGCGCCACTAACTACATGCACAAATCCCGCGACTATACCTGTTAAAATTACAGCCTGCATATATGTTAAATACAACTCTGTTTATTCAATTTTATAGCACGATTTGAAGTCAATATTAAATTGAGTTAAATAATTTCTTGAATGATTGTTCAATATCAGTTTCTCTCATAAAAGTTTCACCAATTAATACTCCCTTGATTCCAATAGATCTAAGCGATTGTAGATCTTCGGCACAATTAATTCCAGATTCACTTATGGGAATAATATTTTGTTTTAAAAATATATCTGCATATGTATGCATCAATTCTATTGATGTTTTTAAATCCGTTTTAAAAGTCTTTAAGTCCCTGTTATTTATCCCAATCAAATTAAAAGATTTTAACTTTAGAATCCTTTCTAATTCATTAGAGTTATGGACTTCAACAAGAACACTTATCTTTAAATTATCAGCTATTTTCTTTAAATAAATTAAATCGTCATCACTTAAAATCGCAGCGATTAATAATATTGCATCAGCACCAGATACCCTTGCTTTATAAATCTGATAAGCAGAAATAATAAAATCTTTGCAGAGCAGAGGGAGATTAGTTGATCTCCTTACAGTTTCGAGTATTTCATAACTACCTTGAAAAAACCTGTTATCGGTAAGTACTGAGATACATGATGCACCCAATCCTTCATAACAAATTGCTATGTTTTCAGGGTTAAAATCTTTTCTAATAACTCCTTTACTCGGACTAGCTTTTTTTATTTCAGCAATAACTCCTGGTTTTATTTTTGACTCCAAAATATTTTTATAAAAATTTCTAGGAGCAGGAAGTTCTTCAATCTTTTTGATGAGATCTTCTAAAGAGACTTTTTTTTTAAAATTTTTAATTTCAATATCCTTGTGCCATACAATTTCTTCCAGAATATTTTTTGCTTGTGCTTCTCTATGAGGGACAGCATATTCTAAATTTTCTACCCTTACTGTCGGATTTGGTGGCCTGCGTCTTATCTCCATTAATTTTAGAAATTATTTTATTTGAGAAGCCGCTTGTTTATATGCGACCTCAACTACTTCACTAAGAGTAGGATGAGTATGAACTTCTTTAGATAATTCAATTACATTTTGGTTCCTTGAAATAGCGTTGGAAATTTCTTGAATTAAATCAGCTGCATGTAACCCAAAAATATGAGCACCTAATACTTTCCCATTATCTTTGTTGAAAATCAACTTTAGCAATCCATCACTCTCCAATTCAGCCAATGCTTTTGAATTAGCCTTAAAGAAACTTTTGACAACTCCCAAAGTAAAATTTTCTTTTGTAGATATCTCTTTAGCTTCAACTTCAGAGAGACCAACTGAACTTATCTCTGGGTGAGTAAAGGTTGCTGCGGGGATACTTTTATAGTTGATTTCGACATTACCACCGCAAATATTATCAACAGCAATAGTACCCTGCGCTGCAGCTGTATGGGCAAGCATTAGTTTGCCCGTTACATCTCCAACAGCCCAAATATTAGGTATTATTTCATCACCATTCTTCACTCTCATTTGATCATCTACAGGAATGAAACCTTTTACTCTTTCGATACCAACCGACTCAAGATTTAAGTTATTACTATTAGGACTTCTGCCAGTTGCGACTAGTACAGCGTCAACTTCTAAAGTTTCTACAACTTCCTTAGATTTTGCATCAGTCAGTTCTATTTTTACAGGGCATCCAGGTGTTATTTTTGTCGCAAAGACGTTTGATTTTGTGTCTATATCTCTTGCTTGAATAAGGCTCTTCTTAGCAATTTTAGTGATGTCTGGATCAAATGTTGGCATAATATTCTCCAAAGCCTCAATCATGGTAACTTCACAACCAAGCGCAGTATAAACATCAGCAAATTCTAGACCTATATATCCGCTTCCAATAATTGCTATCCATCTTGGAAGCCACTCAAGTTTAACCGCATCATCACTAGTAAATACGGTCCTATTATCCAAAGTTATTCCCCGGGGCACAAAAGGAGAAGAGCCTGTTGCTATAACAATATTCTTACATGTGAAAATCTTATCAATTCCGTTTTTATCTCTTACACCTACTTTTTGATTTCCTTCAATTCTTCCAATGCCCAAAATAATTTCAACTCCACTCCTTTTAAGAGTTTTTGTTAAATTTTCTCTAACATTTAAAACTAAATTATTTGCATGATCTGCAATTTTTGATCTCTCAAACCTTACTGGTGAAGCATGTATACCAAATTTAGCTAAATGTTCATAATTAGCTATTTCTCTAACTTTTCCACTTGCAGCCAAAAGAGCTTTAGATGGAACACAACCCTTGTTAACACAAGTGCCTCCCATATCAGAAGATTCTACTATTGCGACTTTCAGTCCCTTACCAGCAGCATGTTTAGCGGCATCAAAACCTCCATATCCTGCTCCTATTACGATTAAATCAAAATCAAAACTTGAATCAGTCACTTTTTATTTATTTATTTAGAGGTGTATGCGACTCTTTTTCGTTCTAGTAATAACGGAACTGCAACACAAGCCACATTCAATGATTCTACAATCTCGCTATGCGGAATTGTAATTGTTTCATTAAAAGCTTCTTGAATTTTTTTATGAATACCTTGGCCTTCATTACCCAAAATTAATGCTGTAGGTCTAGACCAATCAACTTCCCAGTAAGGTTTTGAAGGTTTTTTTGAACTCTCATTATGGCTACTAGTAGAGAAAATCTTAAATCCTAAATTTGATAATTCAGACAAAGACTTAAGTAAAGAATTTAATATTTCTTCTTCAATGCCATCAAATCTTAAAAATGGCAGATGAAAAACTGCACCTGAGGATGCTCTTAATACCTTTTGGCCTAATGGGTGCGCACCTCCAGCTAAAAAAATTGCATTAACACCCGCAGCTAAAGCGGTTCTAAATAGATTACCCATATTCCCAGGATCTTGAATTCTGTCGAGAACAAGAACAAAATCATCTTTTCTATTAAATTGATAATTAGGTATTGCTGAAATCTCTACTAAAGCTGCTATCCCATCTGGATTAATTGTTGAAATCGCAGATGCCAAGACTTCATCTGAGACAATATTTATTGATGTCTCATCAAATTTTTTGCTTAGATTTTGATTCTTTCTTAGCCATTTTTCGGTAACTAAAATCTTAGAGGGATTTCTTCCAGACTTCAGCAATTCTTCAATGAGATGTGTACCCTCTATGCAAAAAAAGTCTTGATCTTTTGGAGATGATCCTCTTTTAAATGATCTAAATCTTTTAACTAGATTATTGTTTTTACTAGTTATTTTTAAAAAAGTATTTTCTATGAGTATTTTAAAAAATTTGTTATCGACTATATTTTAATCACATAAATATTTTGATCAATTATTTATTAAATTTTTATTTCCCAAGAAATCAAAAAATACATTTTCACTTTTAATTAATATTCATGACGTTACATAGGGTGGACTTAATATTATTAGTTTGTCATGATGAATCTAATAAATTAAGTCTTAATGATTTGCGGAAGCAAAACGAAGTCATATCTTAAATCGCAAAATTTAAAGATTCTTGGCCAAGGCAAGTTAAATGGAATAGTTGAAATAAGTGGTGCGAAGAATTCCGCCTTAGTTTTATTAGCCTCATCATTGCTAACTAATGAAAAAATAATTCTTGAAAATGTACCTTTTCTCACTGATATTGAAAAGATGGGGAATATCTTAAAGAATTTAGGAGTGAATTTAGTTCGTAAAAACAACCAACTAGAAATAGATCCAACAACTATTTCGATTAAAGAACTTCCATATGAACTTGTTAAAGGATTAAGAGCTAGTTTCTTTTGTATAGGTGCACTATTAACTAAATTTGGAGAAGCTCAAGTACCGTTGCCAGGTGGATGCAATATTGGTTCAAGGCCAATAGACGAGCACATTAATGGATTAATAGCACTAGGAGCAGACATTATTATTGAAGAGGGAATTGTAAAGGCAAAAACAAGGGAGAACAAAAATAGACTTCATGGCGCTCATATTAAATTAAATTGTCCAAGTGTAGGTGCTACTGAAACTTTAATAATGGCAGCATCTTTAGCCAAAGGAAGAACTACTATTGAAAATGCTGCTAGAGAGCCTGAAGTTCAAGATTTATGCCAAATGCTTAATAAAATGGGGGCAAAAATTTATGACTCCGGTAAAGAAACAATTATTATTGATGGTGTTAATAAGCTTGGCGGATGTACCCATAAAGTAATTCCAGACCGAATAGAAGCTGGAACTTTTCTAATAGCTGCTGCTGCAACTTCCTCTTCAATAACAATTTCTCCAGTAATCCCTCATCATCTTGAAGCTGTCACTAATAAGCTTCAAGAGAGTGGGAGTAAAATTACGATTAAAGGTAATTCCATTTCTATCAAGAGTAAAGAGATTAAAGGAGTAGATATTGAAACAGCTCCTTTCCCAGGTTTTCCTACTGATTTGCAGGCACCATTTACAACTCTAATGACAATAGCAAATGGTGAATCAAAGATAACTGAAACAATTTTCGAAAACAGAATGAATCATATTTATTTACTTAATGAAATGGGCGCCAGTATAAAACTAAACAAAAACGTAGCTCACATCAAAGGTGTTAAAACAATTAATGGGATGAATCTAGTTGGCTCAGATTTAAGGTCATCAGCTGCATTAATAATTGCAGGAATTATCGCAAAAGGTAGTAGTAACTTCTATGGATTAGAACATCTAGATAGAGGTTATGAAAATTTTGAATTAAAACTAAAAGATTTAGGTGTAAAAATAATTAGAGAGATCAGTAAAAATACTTTTGAGGAGAATGGATATGAAATTGATCGAAGACCTGAGAATCTTTCAAAACTCGAAGCAGCTTAGTCCTTCCCAAATATATTTTTAAAACTAAGAAAGTTAATTTAAACGTAAGCAATATTGATTAGTGAAATACAACCCAAAAATAATATAAATAAAACTAGAAAGCGATTAGACCAAATTTTATTTAAACCATTAAATTTGAATTCGTTCATGCCCAAGTTCCGCTATTAGATGCGAATGTTGTAAGTATAGTTACCGCAATAAAAAGGTAAGGGACAAATTTAAAGGATAATTTTTTAGCTTGAGTTTTAGACATTTACTTATTTTTTTTCAAATATAACACAATATTACTGATCATGAAGCCTTTTCCTTTCAAAAAAGACTTTTAAGCGCAATTAATCACAGAAATGTATCAGAAATGTTTAAATTTTCTTTTTTCCCCTCATTTCTTGTTAGCAAATGCAATAAATTATTCTATGTTTTTATCGAAAAGTTTAACTATTAACAAACGTTATCTTGATAACTGTTCCTTGACCAAAACAATAGTCAATAAGTTGATTTTTGTTATAATAAAAAAGTTCATTTTTTCAAAAGCCTTGGGAGCGTGGTGGAATTGGTAGACGCACCGCACTCAAAATGCGGCACCTTCGGGTATGTCGGTTCAAGTCCGACCGCTCCCACTTTGATGAATACATATAGTCGATTCGATATATCTTTCAAAAAAGGAAAGGGGTGTTGGTTATGGGACAAAACAGGTAAAAAGTATCTTGATGCAGTAGCTGGCATAGCAACTTGTAGTCTTGGACATAGCGACAGAGTTTTAAGAAGAAGGTTATCAACTCAACTAAAGAAGATTCAACACATTTCCAATCTTTACAACATTGAAGAACAGGAACAATTAAGCAGAACTTTAACGAATATGAGTTGTGCTAAAAGCGTCTTCTTCTGCAATAGTGGTGCGGAAGCAAATGAATCAGCAATTAAATTAATTAAAAAATATGGTAATACAACAAATAATGGCAAAGAATCAATTATTCTCGCAGCAGAATCCAGCTTTCATGGAAGGACGCTTGCAGCCTTGAGTGCCACTGGACAGCCCAAATATCAAAAAGGTTTCGAACCAATGATTCAAGGGTTCAAATTTTTTAAATTTAACAATTTTGATTCGGTAAAAAAATTATTTGAAGAGTGTGAAAATAATGATCAAAAAATTTCCGGTGTTTTAGTTGAACCAATCCAAGGAGAAGGCGGCGTAATTCCTGGAAGTAGAATATTTTTTAAAAGCCTGAGAGAAATATGTGATAAATATAATTCTCTTCTCATTTTAGATGAGGTTCAAAGTGGAGTAGGTCGAACTGGAAAAATGTGGGGTTATGAGAATTTAGGAATTGAACCTGATGGATTCACCCTTGCAAAAGGTTTAGGAGGAGGTCATGCAATTGGAGCATTATTAGTAAAAGAAAAAGCCAACATTTTTTCTCCAGGAGATCATGCAAGCACTTTTGGGGGGAACCCATTCGCCTGTAAAGCTGCCCTAACTGTATTAGAAGAAATCAATAGAAGAAATATTATCAATAATGTTTATGTAAGAGGGGAACAATTAAGTGCTGGGTTTGAAGAATTGTCAAAAAAATTTCCAAATATTATTAGCGGGAAAAGAGGTTTAGGTTTAATACAAGGTCTTGTGATAAATGATGATTATGCAGATGCAAAAAAAATTACATTAAAAGCTTTTGATAAAGGATTACTTGTAGTTCCTGCAGGAGGAAATGTTGTAAGGATTGTCCCACCATTAGTTATATCTCGAAGAGAAATTAATATTCTTTTGCATAAGCTAAATTCAATTTTTGAAGAGTTATAGCAATTTAAATTTTGAAAAATGCAAATTTAAACTTTTTTGAATTATCACCCAAATATGAAAGGGATAATATCAAGTTAGGTTTATCAAGAATTAAAAAAGCACTTCAAGAACTTGGTAATCCTTGCGAGAATATCCCTGCGATACAAATTATTGGAACCAATGGGAAAGGATCAATCGCGGCTTATTTAGAAAATATACTTTTTGAAGCTAAAAGGAATTTTGGCGTAACTACATCTCCCCACCTTTTGGACGTATGCGAGAGGATTAGAGTTAATAAAAAAAATATTAACAAGACTGATTTTGAAAAAATTTACACATTAATAGAAGAGAAATTTTCAACATTTGAATTAACTCCTTTTGAAAAAATCATTTGCTGCGCACTAAATTTCTTTGACAATAAAAAAGTTGAATTGCTCATTCTTGAAGCTGGCTTAGGGGGACGATTAGACGCGACAACAGCCCATAAATTTAGACCAATAATTGCTATTGGGAATATTGGCTTAGACCATGAAGAATTTCTTGGAGATACTATTGAAAAAATTGCCGAAGAAAAATTAGCAGTTATTGAAAAAAACTCAATTGTCATCTCATGCAAACAAAATATTCAAGTTGAAAATTTAATAACCAAAAAAGTTAAAGAGGTTGGAGCAAAAATTATCTGGAAAGATTCAATTTCAAACAGCTATGAGCTTGGATTAAAAGGAATTTTTCAAAAGCAAAATGCTTCAGTAGCTTTAGGAGCAATTGAAGCGTTGAATAATTTGGGTTTCAATGTAACAGGAACAAACATATCTGAAGGTCTTAAAAAGACATCTTGGCAGGGAAGACTAGAAATAATTAATTTTTTGAACAAAGAAATTCTTGTAGATTGTGCGCATAATTATCCTGCTGCAAAAGCACTCTCTCATGAGCGAAGTAATTGGGAGAATGAAGATAAAGGAATTTATTGGATTTTAGGTGTCCAAAGACAAAAAGATTTTTACGCAATATTAAAAACGCTTCTAAAGAAAAATGATCACATATTACTGGTGCCAGTGCCAAACCAATCTAGTTGGCAATTAAAAGATCTTTCTCAGATTAAAGAAATTGACCTTCAAAAAACAATTGAATTTAAAACATTTGAACTTGCCATTGATTATTTATTTTCCCTAGAAAAATGGCCACCTAATCGTCCAGTCCTAACGGGTTCTATTTTTTTAGTTGCTGAATTTATTAAATTTGCAAATAAACAGAAATGTTAAATATTAAATTGTTCCTTTACTTCCCAACCTTCCAATTTTCCAGGATTTAATAGCCCTTTGGGATCAAATTTTAATTTCGCTTTTACTTGATCTGCGTCAACCACTCCTAGGCCTCCGCCTTCGACAGTTAAAACATGGGGATTAAAAATAAACGCTCCAAGTTTCTTACAATCTTCCATTATATCGTTTAATTCATCTATCCCATTCCACCTTAATACAGGTAAAGCCGCTAATCGCGGTGATCCTTGTTGAGAAACTGCCTCTAAATGCCAAAGAACTTTTCTACCCCATTTTTTTCTCAGAAAATTAATCAATTCTAGTTCATTATTAAGTGGCAAAAGCATCTGTAAATAAGTCCAATTTTTATCCTTAGACCTCATATGAAGAGTTGTATGGTTCCATACGACTTCAGAAATTCCATTAACAAGTTTTTCTTCTTCCCCAAGGAGGGTAAATTCAACTTTGAATTTTTTACAAATCAACTCGATCGTTTTTGTTCCTCCAAAAGTAGATTGAATTAATATCTTGTGACTTCTAGAATTACTTTTAAGCCATTTTGGCATTTGATCTACAATTTCATCTTCAAGAATTGCTCCTAGTTTCAGATCAATTGCTGCGCTTGTGAGAGTTTTTAATATTTCTATTGTTTTTTCAAATTCAATACAGTCTATAACTATTGAATACCACTTACGTTTGATATCAGTAGCTAGTAGTAAAGAAGTAATTATTCCATTAGTCCCATAAGCATGATTTAGAGGTTCAGATTCTTCAGCATCAAATTTTAATAATTCAGGTTTTTTATTAATCGTTACTGCCTCTAAACCAATAAGATTTCCTGGATCTCTTAAAAATCCCCACCTAATTGAACCAATACCTCCTGATCCGCCTGCAATAAAACCTCCAATTGTTGCGGTTTTCCAAGTACTAGGAAGTAACCTCAATTCCCTCCCATATTTCTCCAATTGTTTATTCAAATCTCCCATCACACAGCCAGACTGTACTTTTACAAAACCTGTATCTGGATAAAATTCTTCTAACTTATTAAAGTGACTCATCTGCATTACAACTCCTTTAAACAATGGGACGGCTTGTCCATAATTACCTGTACCAGAACCCCTCAAAGTAAGTGGGATAGAAAATTCCCAACAAATTTCTGCTACTTCCTTTACTGCTTCGTGATTACTAGGTCTTACCACCAAATCAGCAATACATTCGTCTAATTTTTCAGTAAGGATTGGAGAGTAGTTATAAAAATCTTTTGAAAGCCTTCTTATGTCAGATTGGCTTTCAATTATCTCTAAGTTTTTAACTTTCCTAAATTTTTCTATAAATTTAAGATTATTTGACGTCATTAATTAAATTCTTATTGTTTTGTATATAAATTAGCCGATTAGCAATATAAATCGCCTTTTATAAATACTTTTCTCTTTAATGAACTCGAAAAAACATCTGCCCATCTTTGCCCATCTAAAATCACAAAATCAGCAGGGCAACCCTTTTTAATTAAACCATCCCATTTTAAGTTTAATAATCTGCTTGGAGCTAAAAAAATAGAAGATAGGGTCATTCTCTCCCAAGGATTTAGTTGAAGCATAGGTATAGAGCAAGACAACATATAAAAAGGATCAAAATTACCAAATGGGTACCAGGGATCTTGAACGTTATCACTACCTAGAGATACATCCACGTGTGATTTTTGTAATTGCTTTATTGGAGCAACTGGTCTTTTTAATGAGGTAATTTTATTATTTCGATTGAGCAGCCAAAAATTTGTTAGAGGTAAAGCAATAACTTTAATATTTTTCTCAGCCATTTTTTCTCCTAAATTTAAAATCTCTCTATGACTTAAAGAAATAAGACTACTCAAATGACTACAAGTAATTGGAATACTTTTAATTTTTAAATTTTCGATTGTCTCTAATAAAACTTTTATTCCCACTCCAGGCTCAATGATCGATTCGTCTATATGAAAATCAATTTCTAATTTATATTTACTAGCAAGAAGAAGCATCTTTGAGAGAAATTTGCTTGTATCTTTTTTATTGAAAGGAGGAACAATTACACCTCCTAAAATACCTCCATTAGAGGATAATATTTTTGCCAAATCTTCTCCATTAGTTGTATCCCAGAATTCCAATGGAGCTAGAGCAACGAATTGTAAAGTCAACTCAGATGAAAATTTTTTTTGTAATTTAAAAAGTTCAATCCAAATATCAATAGATTGACTTTTGTAAGTATCAATATGACTTCTAATAGCTCGGTATCCATTTTGTATAGCGAGTTTTAATGATTTCTCAACTCTTTCAAGAACCTTATCTGTAGTTCTAGTTTTATGTTCTTCAAGATTTACTGATAATGCTCCTCCATAGTTTGATTCCAGATTAGGAAAGTCTGCCCATGTAAAAGATTTATCAAAATGCGAATGCGTTTCAACAAATCTTGGGAATAAAATATTTTTTGGTTTTGAAATTTTATTTTTTAAAGGCTTTAACTCAGAGACAAATCCATCCTTCCAACAAATGGAAACTGAACATAAATCCTCTACATCGATAATGAGGTTATCTACAT
>JAOOLS010000079.1 GCA_028408915.1 Prochlorococcus sp. AH-716-J09 | reverse complement strand
AGTGGAAGCAGAAGAAATTAAGTAAAATACTAACCTATTCCAATTTGTCGAAGAATACTTTGTCCAGTAATTAATTCAGTACCAAGTCCAATCAAAATTCCCATCATTGCCATACGGCCATTCCAAGTTTCTGCAAAATTTACGAACCCAAATCTTGGTTGATTGTCATTATTCATAATTAACTAGATTATATATCAAATAATTTTAACGTTTTAAGGAAGAATTTATGATAAATAATTAATTATTTATTTAACATGTCTTACACCATCAACAGGTCGATACTCATCTCCAGTTAACTCCTCAAAAACAATGGCTGGCAATCCTGTGTCAAACATTGTTTGCAATGCTTCTTTCAACATAGGATTCCAACCTCCAGTACTAACTTTTCCATGTCTTACAGTCCAGTCCCAAGTCCCTTGAAGATCTCTGGGTAGTCTACCTTCTCTATCTCTTCGAGCGACTAAGTCTAAAGATTCAACTATACCAACAATTACTGGATTTTTACCGTAAGAAGGCGTAAGACTTAGTTCAAGTCTCACTGGATCTTCTTTAACCATTTTTAAACGAAACCTTGGTGGTAACTTGAGTGATCTTATTACCGCTGAGACAATTTTTGTTCTTAATTCCAATTTTTTCCTTAGATATAATTTGATTAATCAGTTGTTGAACCTTTTTCTTCTAATGTAGAGTCATTATCATTAGAAAATCTTACTGTTAGTAGTTCCTCTTCCGTTATATTTCCTGATTTATCTAAAAGTTCTGGATGTACTGTGTACTTTTTTTGTTTAAAACTGGAAGTACTCAATCGTTGATTTTTATTATCGGATATACCCCAGCCATTTGACATAACTTTAAAAGCTTTCCAAACTAAATAAGTTAAGGCTGCAGAATATATTATTGGAAAAAGGATAGTCATCAAACTTATTAATTAGTTAGATATATGTTTAACATCATAGCCCGAAAAAAAGAAATTTAGCTACTTTAAGTTATTAAATTATTCTCTATATTCAATAAATTTAAGTAGTAGTTATATTTAAACTACACTAATATGGTGTATTAAATCTTTCGAAGAACATAAAAATCAAAATTGAAAAGAGACATCCAAAAGCTATTACTAATCGCCTCATTAATTACAATGGGCATTAGCTATCCTGCAAAAGTCATATCCCAACAATTAAGTAAACCAAAAATTAATGAAGTTAATTTATATTCAAACAAATCTTTTATAACTAAAGCTGTAGAAAGAACCGGTGCAGCTGTGGTGACAATTGATACTCAAAGATATGTTAAAAAAAGAAATTTACCAAGAAATTCTCAACTATTTCTAGACCCATATTTTGAAAGATTTTTTGGATTAGATTTGCCTAACGAAAATCGACCAAGGATAGAGCAAAACCAAGGCAGTGGATTTATATTTGCAGATGGACTTGTAATGACGAATGCTCATGTAGTAAATGGATCAGATAAAGTAATTGTTGGTTTAACCAATGGCAAAAAATTTAACGCTAAAATGATAGGCCAGGACCCTTTTACTGATTTAGCTGTGCTCAAGATTGAAGGGAGAGGGCCTTGGCCAAAAGCGAAGTTGGGCGATTCTTCAAAAATTAAAGTTGGTGATTGGGCTATAGCAGTTGGAAATCCATTTGGACTGGAAAACACAGTTACGCTTGGTATTATTAGTAATCTAAATAGAAACGTAACTCAATTAGGAATATATGATAAGAAACTTGAATTGATACAAACAGACGCTGCTATTAATCCTGGCAATTCTGGAGGTCCACTTTTGAATAGCAATGGAGAAGTAATTGGTATTAATACGTTGATAAGGTCAGGTCCAGGAGCGGGTTTGAGTTTCGCAATCCCAATTAATAAAGCTAAGGAAATTACCTATCAACTTTTAAACAATGGGAAAGTAATACATCCTATGATTGGAATCAGCCTAATAGAAGAAAGTATTTCTGAGAGAAAAAATAATGTAGTAAAAGTTGGATATGTAGTACCGAACAGTC
>JAOOLS010000078.1 GCA_028408915.1 Prochlorococcus sp. AH-716-J09 | reverse complement strand
ATAAGAAGAAAAAAAAGAAGTGTCAATTCAAATATAAATGTAAATAAGATTAGTCCAGGTGATTTTATAGTTCATAAAAATCATGGAATAGGAAAATTTTTAAAAATAGAAAAAATAAATATAACTGGAGATTCAAGAGATTATTTAGTCATTCAGTATCAAGACGGAAAGATAAGTGTTGCTGCTGATCAACTTGGTAGTGTTAACAGATATAGATCAAGCGGAAAAATAAAGCCGAAAATAAATAAATTAGGAGGGACAGAATGGGAAAAAATAAAAGAAAAAAATAAGAAACAAATCAAAAAAGTTGCTGTCGATATTTTAAAACTTTATGCAAAGAGAGAAAAATTAAAAGGTTACATTTACCCAGAAGATGGTCCTTGGCAAGAAGAATTAGAGGAATCATTCCCTTATCAACCAACACCTGACCAAATTACTGCTGTAGAAGAAATAAAATCTGATATGGAAAGCGATAAGCCTATGGACAGGCTTGTTTGTGGAGATGTAGGATTTGGCAAAACAGAAGTCGCTGTTCGGGCTATTTTTAAGGCTATTACATCAGGTAAACAGGTAATATTACTAGCACCCACAACAATTCTAGCTCAGCAACATTGGAGAACAATAAATAATAGATTTTCACCTTACCCAATAAAAGTATCATTACTCAATAGATTCAAAACCGTAAATGAAAGAAAGGAAATCTATGCAGGTTTGAAAAATAACAAAATTGATTTAGTTGTAGCAACGCACCAAATTTTAGGAAAAGAAATAGAAATTAAAAACTTAGGACTACTGGTTATTGATGAAGAACAAAGATTCGGAGTAAGGCAAAAGGAAAAAATAAAAGAAATCAAAACAAACATAGACGTTTTAACTCTCTCGGCAACTCCAATTCCAAGAACTCTTTATATGAGCTTATCTGGACTAAGACAAATGAGCTTACTTAATACTCCTCCTCCATCAAGAAGATCAATAAAAACATATTTATCTGAAATAGATATGGATGTTATAAGAACTGCAATTAATCAAGAACTTGATAGGGGAGGTCAAATTTTTTATGTTCTTCCAAGAATTTCTGATATAGATCAAGCTGTAATCAAATTAAAACATATGTTTCCCAGCTTAAAATTCATTGTTGCTCATGGACAAATGAACGAAACAGAGCTTGAAAATGCAATGATTGCTTTTAATAATGGAGAAGTAGATCTAATGATATGCACAACGATAATTGAAAGTGGATTAGACATCCCTAAAGTAAATACAATCATTATTGAAGATTCTCACAAATTTGGCCTTTCACAACTTTATCAACTTAGAGGAAGAGTTGGTAGAAGCGGTGTACAAGCACATGCCTGGTTATTCTATCCAAATATAAATAAAATAAATGACGCTGCAAAACAAAGATTGAAAGCGATAAAAGATTTTTCAGAACTAGGTAGTGGATACCAACTTGCAATGAAAGATATGGAAATAAGAGGTGTTGGCAGTTTACTAGGAGAAGAACAAAGTGGAAAGGTTAATGCTATTGGATATGATTTATATATAGAAATGCTCCATGAGGCTATTTCAGAAATCAGAGGGCAAGAAATACCTGAAGTTAACGACACTCAAATTGATCTACCAATAAATGCATTTATACCTGCAACATGGATATTAAACAGAGAAGAGAAGCTTGAGGCTTACAAATCTGCTACTGAATGTTCAAATAATGATGAACTAATCGAATTAGCAACAGATTGGGTTAATAGATATGGAAACTTACCTAAACCTGTTGAGTCCTTAATTATGATAATGAGACTAAAATTACTAGCTAAAAAATGTGGTTTTAATAAGATCAAGCTCAAAAAGCCAAACATCTTGATAGAGACAAAATTAAAAAATTCTACTTTTAAAATTTTTAAAAATTCTTTGACAAGTAGTGTTCAAAATAAATTTAATTTTAATGAAGGTGAACAATTATCAATCATCACTATAAGGGGTTTAGGTGCCACTGAAACTCAAAATCAAGTTGATCAA
>JAOOLS010000077.1 GCA_028408915.1 Prochlorococcus sp. AH-716-J09 | reverse complement strand
CTGAAATTGTTGAAAGATTCAAATTTATTAAACCTTGAATAACAGATCTTGCTGCACCCCCGGAGCCAAGAACTATTGATTTTTTCTTCGCTAAGTTTAAATTCTTTAATGGATAAATAAATCCCTCTACATCGGTATTAGTTGCGCTCCATTTTTTTTCAGAACTTAACTTGAGGGTATTAATTGCTTTAAGTTTGTTAGCAATAGGGGAGATTTCACTACAAAGGTTAAATACTTTTTCTTTGTGTGGAATTGTAATGTTTAAACCTTTGCAATTAATCTTTTTGAAAGAATTAAGGACCAATTCTAGATCTTCATCTTTACAGGGTACAGCAATATAGATTAAATCTAAGCCTAAATATTGAAGAGCAGCATTTTGCATAATTGGAGATAAAGAATGGCTTACTGGATTGCCAATTAATGCGATGAAAGATGTCTTACTTGAAATCATGTTTAAAATTTTAACCCTAAATGTAATGGTCTGTTCGGGAACCACACCCCGTCTTTGAGTAACAATAATGACGTCAATGACCGATTATGGAGAATAACAAATATACAGAATTTACCCATGGGTAAGGTAGTAGGAATTGATTTAGGAACAACTAACAGTTGTGTCGCTGTAATGGAAGGTGGTAAGCCTACTGTAATAGCAAATGCTGAGGGTTTCAGAACTACTCCATCAGTTGTTGCATATACAAAAAATCAAGATCAGCTTGTTGGACAAATAGCAAAAAGACAAGCTGTAATGAACCCTGAAAATACTTTTTATTCTGCAAAACGCTTTGTTGGTAGAAGAGTTGATGAAGTTAATGAAGAATCTAAAGAAGTTAGTTATTCTGTTGAAAAAACTGGTTCTAGTGTTAAATTAAAATGCCCTATTTTGGACAAACAGTTTTCTCCTGAAGAGGTGAGTTCTCAAGTTTTAAGAAAGCTAGCAGATGATGCAGGTAAATATCTTGGTGACAAAGTTACACAGGCTGTTATTACAGTTCCAGCTTATTTTAATGATTCTCAAAGACAGGCTACGAAAGATGCTGGTAAGATTGCAGGCTTAGAAGTTCTTAGAATCGTTAATGAGCCAACTGCTGCGGCTTTAGCATATGGTTTGGATAAAGAAAATGAAAAAATACTTGTTTTTGATTTAGGGGGAGGTACATTTGATGTCTCAGTTATTGAAGCTGGTGATGGAGTAACTGAAGTTCTATCTACATCAGGAGATACACATTTAGGTGGTGATGATTTTGATAGATGCATCGTAGATCACTTAGCCAATACTTTTAAATCTAATGAGGGAATTGATCTCAGACAAGACAAGCAAGCTTTGCAAAGGTTGACTGAAGCTGCGGAAAAAGCAAAGATAGAGCTTTCGAATGCTACGCAAAGTGAAATAAATTTGCCTTTTATTACAGCGACGCCTGAAGGACCAAAACATTTGGATTTGAACCTTACTAGAGCAAAGTTCGAGGAATTAGCAGCTTCTTTAATTGATAGGTGTAAGACCCCAGTTGAGAGAGCTATAAGTGATGCAAAAATTTCTACTAGTGAAATTGATGAAGTTGTTATGGTTGGAGGCTCATCAAGAATACCTGCTGTTTTAGATTTAGTTAAAAAAATAATTGGTAAAGAACCAAATCAAACTGTTAATCCTGATGAAGTAGTAGCTGTTGGAGCTGCAATTCAGGGAGGAGTTTTAGCAGGAGAAGTTAAAGATATATTGTTGCTAGACGTTACTCCACTTTCTTTAGGTGTAGAGACTTTAGGGGGAGTAATGACAAAAATGATAAATAGAAATACTACAGTACCTACGAAGAAATCTGAAACATATTCAACTGCTGTTGACGGTCAAACAAATGTTGAAATACACGTTTTGCAAGGTGAAAGAGAAATGGCTTCTGATAACAAAAGCTTAGGAACTTTTAGATTGGATGGTATACCTTCAGCACCAAGAGGCGTTCCGCAAATTGAAGTTACATTTGATATCGATGCAAATGGTATCCTTAGTGTTACTGCTAAAGACAAAGGAAGCGGTAAAGAACAAAGTATTTCTATTACTGGTGCTTCAACTCTA
>JAOOLS010000076.1 GCA_028408915.1 Prochlorococcus sp. AH-716-J09 | reverse complement strand
TAACGCTTCTGATTTGCAAAGGAAAGCTAGATTAATACAATCTTCTAAAACTAACTCCTTAAAAAAAAGGAGATCAATCGTAGATAGAAATAATAGAGTAATTGCTTACGATAAACCGCTCTATAAATTATGGGCCCATCCAAAATACTTTAATTTTCCTGGTGATTCAATTAACAGAGTTCGCAGTATTGAAGAAGTTACAGAAAAATTGTCACCTATCTTGGGTGTTAATCATGAAATACTATTGAGGAAATTTAATAATAAAATGAGTGGTATCAAGCTTTTTGATAAAATTACTGAAGAAAAGGCAGAAAAGATTAAGAACCTTAAAATAAGCGGAATTGATTTGTTTAGATATTCGCAGAGATATTATCCACAGGGGGAACTCTACTCTAATCTTGTCGGTTTTGTTAATGATGAGAATGTAGCTTCAGCAGGTTTAGAACTTCATTTAGATAATCAAATTAAAGTTTTTAATAAAAGTAATTTAATAAAAAGAGGAGGAGATGGAACTCCTCTACCGGATAATTCAGCACCAGGTGATTTTATTTCTGATTACAAAAGTTTAGGCCTAACTATAGATTCAAAATTACAGAAAGCGTCATACAATGCATTATCAAAGCAAGTAAGTAAATGGAAAGCAAAGAAGGGATTTGCCATAGTTTTGGATGTTAATGATGGTCGGATTCTCTCTTTGGTTACAGTCCCATCATATGATCCAAATAAATTTTGGCAGTATGATTCTGAACTCTTTAGAGGTTGGTATTCTCAAGATTTATTTGAGCCTGGTTCAACTTTTAAACCTATTAATCTTGCTTTAGCCCTAGAAGAAAAAGTAATCCAGAAAGATGGATTAGTTGAAGATATTGGAAAGATTAATGTTGGAGGATGGACACTTTTTAATTGGGATAAAAAAGGTAATGGTTACATTGACTATCCAAAAGTATTGCAGGTTTCGAGTAATGTTGGGATGGTAAAAATAATGCAAAATTTAGACCCTACAATTTATTGGGATTGGCTAGAAAATTTAGGTATAAATAAAAATTTAGAGACTGACTTATTTGAATCAACTGCCGGTCAACTAAAGAGAAAAGATTTATTTGTAAATCAAGTAATTGAGCCTGCTGTAACTTCTTTTGGTAAAGGGTTCTCAATCTCGCCACTTAAATTGGTTCAACTTCATGCGGCTATTGCAAATGGGGGTTTTGAAGTGACTCCCCATGTAACCTTAACTTTCAAAGAAAGAGTTGATACAAATCCAAAAAAACAATTTTTTTCACACGAGGTCTCTAAAACAGTTCTTGAATGGATGGAGAGCGTTGTTGATAAAGGTAGTGGATCTGGAGTAAAAATCGAGGGTTATAGGATAGCAGGGAAAACTGGTACTTCTCAAAAAGCTTTAAATGGTTCGTATACAAGTAAAAAAGTTTGTAGTTTTGTCGCGACCTTACCAGTTAATGATCCGAAATTTGTTGTCCTTGTAATTGTTGATGAGCCATCTAAATCATATGCATATGGTTCAACTGTTGCTGTACCAGTTGCTAAAGAAATTATCGAGAGTTTGATAGTAATTGAAAAAATACCTCCCAAGTTTTAAGATCATGAAATGATTGTTAAAAAACCCTAAAATTTCCCAATTTTATAAATATTTAGTTCATTATCTGATGATTTCATGAGGAATAAAAGCTAGGTTATATATATATATATGATTATCTAGAAATGAAATCAATTTTAGAACAATTGTCCTCAATGACCGTTGTTGTTGCTGATACTGGAGATTTAGATTCGATAAAAAAATTTCAACCAAGGGACGCCACCACCAATCCATCGTTAATACTTGCTGCGGCTAAGAACCCTGATTATGTGAAATTAATTGATAAAGCTTTAGAAAGTTCAGAAAATGCATTGTCCAAAGGATTCTCCAAAATTGAATTAATCAAAGAAACTGTTGACCAAGTTTCAGTATTTTTTGGAAAAGAAATATTGAAAATTATTTCAGGGCGTGTATCTACAGAAGTTGATGCAAGACTGAGCTTTGACACCGAAGCTACGGTTGAAAAAGCGAGAAAATTGATCAATCTTTACA
>JAOOLS010000075.1 GCA_028408915.1 Prochlorococcus sp. AH-716-J09 | reverse complement strand
AAATAAAAGCTAAAATGAGTTTTGACTTAGAAATATATTTAAAGATCATAATTTATTATATTATTGAAAACTATACTTAGTTATCATTGAAATTCCTAATATTTATATATCTATTTTAATCACGCCATGAGATGATTAAATTATCTTAATTTTCAAATTTATATAATGGCTATACGATTAGTTTTAGTTAGGCATGGACTAAGCAGTTTCAATGCAAAAGGATTAATTCAAGGAAGAACAGATGATTCATTATTAACTGATGAAGGATACGAACAAGCCCGAAAAGCAGGAAAAGCATTATCGAAAATAAACTTTGATAAAATCTATTCCTCCCCACTTATAAGAGCGGCAGAAACTGCAAAAACAATTAAAAAGACCTTCAATAAAGAACAAAACATTGTATTCGATGATAATTTGCTAGAAGTAGATCTTAGTGAATGGTCTGGTCTAAAAATTGATGAAATAAAAAAGAAATTTCCAGAAATTTACCCTATATGGAAAAATGATCCAGAAAATCTAATCTTAAAAAGAAATGACAATAAAACTTATAAACCAATTCAAGAGTTATTTTTTCAAGCAACAAATTTTGTAGAAGACATTTTAAAAATTTATCTAGACAAAGATGATGTAAATATTCTAGTTGTAGGGCATAATGCAATTCTCAGATGTTTAATACTTTTGTTATTAGGAAAGCCTAAGCAAGGTTTTAGGAAAATAAGATTAGAAAATGCTTCTTTCTCGATAATCAATATTTCAAGAAAAGATCATTCTTTTAAGACCCAAATTGAATGCTTAAATCAAACTTCCCATCTAAATAAAAATATTCCAAATCAGATTGGAGATTCTAGAATATTCCTAATAAGGCATGGTGAAACTAACTGGAACAGAGAAGGTAGATTTCAAGGCCAAATTGATATCCCTTTAAATATGAACGGAAAAGATCAAGCTAGAAAGACCTTTGAATATTTGAGAAATATTTCTTTCAATAAGGCATTTTCAAGTTCAATGCATAGGCCTTTTGAGACTGCACAAATAATCCTTCAAAATAGAAAAGATTTAAAAATAGAAAGAATAGATTCACTTGTAGAAATTAGTCATGGATTATGGGAGGGGAAACTGGAAGCAGAAATCAGAGAAAAGTGGCCTGTTTTACTTAAAAATTGGCACGATAAGCCTGAAGAAGTAATAATGCCCGAAGGTGAATCTATAAAAGATGTATCAGAAAGATCCGTAGAAGCTTTTGACAAAATCTGTTCATCTCAAAAGGATAATGATCTAAGCCTTCTAGTTGCTCATGATGCTGTCAATAAAACTATAATTTGCAACATCCTTGGCATTAATTATTCAAATATTTGGATGATAAAACAAGGTAATGGGGGCATAACTATAGTTGACCTTTTTAATGACCCCAATAAGCCTCCTGTGATTAGCGCTCTAAACATTACAACCCACCTAGGAGGAATAATTGATTCAACTGCTTCAGGTGCACTTTAAATTAAAACCCTTTTAAAAATTTATTTTGATCAAGTGAGATGCAGAAAAAGGGGTTTAATTATTGAAAAAGCCAACTTGACTAAGAGGCCAAAATCTGAAGTATGCTTTACCAATAATCTCCTTTTTATGAATAAATTTACTTCCTGGCCAATATCTTCCATCCCAGCTATTTGACCTATTATCACCTAAAACTAAAAAATGATCTTCAGGAACTTTTATGTTTTCAAATTTACCACATTGATTTAACAGTGGTAATGAGCATTTATAAGAGACATATGGTTCAGGAATTAATTTATTATTTATGATTAATTCACCCTTAGTGTTTACACTTACAATTTCTCCTGGAAGTGCCACCACTCTTTTAATATAAGCATCGCAAGCTTGATCCCTCAAACCAGGAATAAACGACATTGGAGGAAAACTCATAAAAAAGCAATATCTTTTTTTTGGTAAAGGCTTAGATCTTGATGAAATTAATTTTTCGTCAAAGGAGTAAGGTGAGTTAAAAACAACAATATCTCCTCTTTTTGGTAAAGAGTTTCTTAGCGAAAATTTTTCAATAATTAACCTATCGTTTATTTTTAATTCTGGGAGCATTGAACCAGAGGGGATATAACGTGGTTCTGCTAAAAATGATCTACAAGAAGAAACAAAAAAAGTTAATAGGATT
>JAOOLS010000074.1 GCA_028408915.1 Prochlorococcus sp. AH-716-J09 | reverse complement strand
TTAGCTTCTATAACTGTAACTATTGATATGAAAAAAAGACCAGAAATTCCAATTATTTGTTCATTTTGAGAAGGTTCTGAATCACCTTGTAAAAAAATACCTAAAGCGAACCAAGCAGTACTAGCAGTGAGGGTAAAAAAATAGGGTTTCCATCTTCTTTGATATAAGTAACCCGATCCTAAACCAGGAAGAAAATTTAAAAAAGATGCTACCCACCCTTTTGAAGATGCAAGTATTTCGTCTCTTGAGGGATAAGACATTTATATTAGGTATTTATTAAATGCGAGTTTATATAAGCAAAAGATATTGCTGCACAGATTACCCAACTAAAGGGTAAGAACATTCTTATTTTTTCTTTGTTATTGTTCATTTCCCAATTATGGAAAATATTTTTAACATCTGTGGATTTAATATATCCCTTAAAACTATAAAAATTAAAAAAGACGGTTTTTAACCGTCTTTGAAAAAAGTAATTTCTCTAAAAATAAATTATTTATCTTTTGAGGCTGAGAGTACTTTAAGTTCTTTTTTTACTTCTTTTTCTCTCTCTTCAAGAAGTTTTAGTTGAGCTTTAAAAGCATCTTCAAGTCTTACTTTTTGTGTTGTAATTTCATAAAGCTCTTCTTGATGTTGGTTTTTCTTTAACTCCTTCATTTTACTATCGGAAATAACATATACAGGGTGATATGAAGGTGTTTCAAAAAGAAGATCAAACATTGAATACATAAGTGACCTTTGAATTAGTACAAATTAAATATCTGATAATTCTTTGAAATATGAAAGGATAAATACCGAAGATATTGATACGGCAAATACACCGAATTTCGGTTTACCTAACTTAACCGCCCAGTATTTACCGATCGAATTTTAAGGTATGTTTTAGAGTATTGAGGAGATGATTCTAAAGATCTAAATCAAAAAGAACAAAAAATGGATTTAAAAATTACTAAAACATTAGTAATCCCATCCAACGAAATGAAGTGGCGATTTTCCAGATCCTCCGGTCCTGGAGGTCAAAATGTAAATAAAATTGAAAGCAGAGTAGAGATTATTTTTAATTTAGAAGATTCCAAAGTATTAAATGATTATCAGAAAGAAATTCTTAAGAGAAACTTGAAAAATAAATTAGTGAATAATAGCTTACGTTTAGCGGTTCAAGAACACAGAAATCAATTATTAAATAGGCAGCTAGCTTTAATGAAATTTAGCTCAATAATAAAAAATGCTTTAAATAAACCTTTTAAATTAAGAAAATATACACAACCCACTAAAGCATCACAAAAGAAAAGAGTTAAGGATAAGAAAAAACGTGGCGAATTGAAAAAAAGTAGACAAAAAGAAAAAACATATCAAATTTGAATAAACTAAATAAATATTTCCCTCGCAAATTGTAAGGAAAGCATATTATTAATTTAATTTCAGTTTGGATTTTTGAATAAAACTAATGATTTCTGGTTAATAGACTCCAATTTTGTAGGGGTGATGCGTTTCTACAAAGATAATGATCATTCTGATAAATCTATTGATTATATGTTTATTGAAGAAGGAATTATTATGGGAATACATGGAGAAAATCCTCCATTGATGAAAACTAGAAAAAAAATTTTTATAGAAGAAGCAAGATTATTGTGGCAAAAATTGTTAAATGAAGGTTGGCAAAAAACTAATAAAAAATGGTGAGTAGATTTTACAAAAACTTTTTTAATTTCAGAAAATAAATGAACCTTTAGGGTATAGCCTAGAAATTTTTTTCTGTTGTAAATATTTCTTTTTTTTGATGTCGTTTTCATATCTTCTCAACATCATTAGATAGTTTGTAAGTCCAAAAATTACTAAAAAGACAATAAATCTTATTCCTGCCTCAAAGTTCATATGAGAATTAAGCTTTATTTTAATCTGACAATTACTAATCAAAAATCAATCGGTATTTATATCTAATTAAAACGTCTAAGGAAATTTTTTTTTGATTTTAGTCCATAAAAAATACATAACAAAAGTAATATTAAAATTGCACTAAAGCTTCCTATTGGGTTTGGAATATTTTGTGTGAAAGGACCTGCTAAAAAAGAAGGTGTATTTTCTTTGAATTCTATTAATCCGTTATTTATAAAAAACCAAATACCCACAAGTCCCCCATGAAGTCCTATGCAATTCCATAGAGAACCTTTATC
>JAOOLS010000072.1 GCA_028408915.1 Prochlorococcus sp. AH-716-J09 | reverse complement strand
AAGATATTGATGATGTTCAAATAGAGATAGATAATAATCCTTCCAAAACAGAATCTCAAAATCAAAATAATTCTCCTGAGTTGCAGAAGATTGGTGGGATTCGACATATCATAGCTGTTAGCAGTGGTAAAGGTGGAGTTGGGAAAAGTACCATTGCAGTTAATCTCGCTTGTTCTCTAGCTAAATTGGGCTTAAAAACTGGTTTGCTGGATGCGGATATATATGGACCTAATACTCCCTCAATGATGGGAGTTGCCGAACAGAATCCAAAGGTTACAGAAGGTAGTGGCAATGATCAAAGGTTAATACCAATAAATAAATATGGAATTTCGTTGGTATCAATGGGTTTCCTTATAGAAGAAGGTCAGCCAGTTATTTGGAGAGGACCAATGCTTAATAGCATTATCAGACAATTTTTGTATCAAGTTGAATGGAATAATCTTGACTTTTTGGTTATTGATTTACCTCCAGGAACAGGAGACGCTCAAATATCCCTTTCTCAATCTGTGCCTATTTCTGGCGCTATAGTAGTCACTACTCCTCAACAAGTATCCTTGCAAGATGCAAGGAGGGGATTAGCGATGTTTAAACAACTCGGAGTACCTTTACTGGGAATTGTAGAAAATATGTCAGTATTTATTCCGCCAGATATGCCAGGTAAAAAATATGAAATTTTTGGTAAAGGTGGTGGACAAACATTAGCTAACGAAAATGACTTACCATTATTAGCTCAAATTCCTATTGAAATCCCTCTTGTTGATGATAGTAATAAAGGTGTACCAATCTCAATAAGCCAGCCCAATAAAGAAAGTTCTGTGGTATTCGGTAATTTAGCTCAATTAATTAAGAATCAATTTGTTAATACTTAATTGATGGTTAAGAGAATTTCTTTATTAAATAACAGAGGATTTTTACAAAAAAAAGGCAATTTTAATAGAGGTTTTTTATTTTCTCCGCTACTTATAATTCCCCTGTTTTTAGTTGTTATTTCGGGTTTATTGATAAAAAGTATTCAGGGTGAATTTTTAGTATCTAACTATTTAGGTCACATCCTAACTGGTTTTTTAGGTTATTTCTTAGCATTTTTTATTTCTTACATACCGTTAGAGAGACTTAGAAAGTATGTTGTTCCATTTTATTTGTGTACTTTAATATTCTTATTACTAATTTATTTTTTTGGGATTTCAGTTTCTGGAGCTCAAAGATGGCTAAACTTGGGCATCTTTTCTTTTCAGCCTTCAGAGGTAGCTAAACTTAGTACTGTATTAACTCTTGCTTTAGTACTCGACAAAAAAATTATCATAACAATAAAAGATTTACTATTGCCCTTAGTAGTAGTAGTTATTCCTTGGTTATTAATTTTCTTTCAACCGGACTTAGGTACCTCTTTAGTTTTAATTGTTTTGACAGGTGTGATGCTCTATTGGTCGCAAATGCCTATAGAGTGGATTTTGATATTAGTATTTTGTATTATCACTTCTATATTATATTTAACCTTACCAACTCTTCTTATTTTCTGGATTCCAATTATAGGATATCTTGCCTATAGATCTTCAAAAAAGAAAATTATTTTTTCTGCTCTCTCTATTTCGTTCCATTTATTAGTGGCAAAATTTACACCAATTTTGTGGCAATATGGTTTAAAAGAATATCAAAAAGATAGATTAGTTTTATTTTTAGATCCAAATAGAGATCCATTAGGTGGCGGATATCATTTGATACAGAGTCAAATTGCAATTGGTTCTGGAGGATTATTTGGGACTGGTTTGCTACAAGGTAAGCTGACTAATTTACAATTTATACCTGAACAACATACCGATTTTATATTCAGTGCTTTAGGAGAAGAATTAGGATTCGCGGGGTGCGCTTTAGTTTTATTTTTGTTCTTTTATTTGATTAAAAAATTTATTAATACTGCAATAATTGCTAGGACTAACTTTGAATCTCTAATTGTTGTTGGAATAGCTTCAACTTTTTTATTTCAAATAATTATTAACTTATTTATGACTATTGGATTAGGACCAGTTACTGGTATTCCCCTTCCTTTTATGAGCTATGGTCGAACGTCATTGGTGACTAATTTTATATCTATTGGATTTGTTTTATCTATATTGAAACGTTCTAGATCACTAAGAAGTTGATGAAATCACAAATAACTATAAAAACAATTCAAGAGCTTTTGATTAAAGGATTTCAAACCATATATGTGGATGATGATACATCCAGAAGAATGTGGTGGGCTTCTTTAGAAGTTATTCAAAAAGACTTCCTTTCTCCGAATTATAAACAGGGAGGGTTGTGGGTT
>JAOOLS010000073.1 GCA_028408915.1 Prochlorococcus sp. AH-716-J09 | reverse complement strand
TATTTTTAGCATCTTATGTTTTTCGATGTCCGGCATATGCTTAGGATTTCTCAAGTATAATAATTATCCTGCAAAAATATTTATGGGTGACACAGGATCTCTAAGTATTGGAGCAATTCTGGGTTCTATAGCGTTATTAACCAATAGCGTTTTTACTTTATCTATTTTCTCAGGAATATTTATTATTGAATCGTTATCAGTAATGATTCAAGTAGGATTTTTTAAAATTACAAAAAAATTATTTCATAGAGGTAAACGCGTATTTTTAATGGCCCCGCTACACCATCACTTTGAACTTAAAGGAGTGAAGGAACAAAAAATAGTTGAAAATTTTTGGAAAATCAACATTTTACTTGTGATTTTAGGTATAGTTTTAAAAATTATCCTTTGAAGAATTTGTTATGAATTTTTTTACATGGAAAGATAATGGATTAACAAGTGACTGCTCAAGTCTTGATGCAATGGCATCAAGATTTGAAGAAACTGCTAACTTAATGAAAAAATTATCTAAGAAGGGCTTTAAGCTAAAGAAAAGTCAAAATAATCAACTAATTCTTCACCCTGATCCTGAAGTTTTTAATCAATGGGGTTTTATAAGTGAGGAAGTCCCTTTTAAACAACTTTGTTTAATGTCAGATGAAGAATAACTACTTGAATTTGAAAATTCTTCAATAAGTACTGATAAATAATTGCGCACATGAGTGTTCCAACTAAAGTGTCTGTTAACACCTTCTATTCCATTTCTGCTCCATATCTTCCACTGATTATTATTTGATATACCTCTTTCGAGAATAACTTTCAAATCATTAATATCAGTAACATCTACTAGAAGTCCATTTTCACATTTTGAACGAATTTCTTTTGGCCCTCCATCATTGGTTGATACTATTGGTAAACCACATGAAGAAGCTTCAAGAAGAGTTAAACCAAAAGGCTCTGTTAAAGCTGGATTTACAAATAGACCACCTCTGCTAGCGGCCCACCTATATAAAGCAGGAATCTGACTTGGGAGATGTTTTTTGGGATAAGCTACCTTTCCATACAAATTATATTTATCAATTGTTTCAAAAATATTATTGAAAACATCTTTTTGTTGAGGGTCAAGTTTAGAGGTATTATCTCTGCAGCCCAAAATCAAAATTAAATTAGTTTTTCTTTTTAACTTTTCAGATCTTCCATATGCCTCAATCAAAGAAGGAATATTTTTTCTTCGTACAGCTCTAGAAATAGTCAAAAATGGAGGTTTAGTAGAATCCTTTAGAAAAGGTTTCATCATGTTATCAATTTCGGCTGTCTCGCTTGTGGAGTGAATATGGTGAAACTTATTATGATCAACGCCAGGAGGAATCACTCTAGCTTTGTGAGGTGAAAAAGAAGAATATTGTGAATATTGATACACTGACTCTTGTTTAGTGCTTGTAACGACGATATCTGCAGACTTCAATGCTTTTTCTTCTGCCTCTATTCTATTACTTATAGAATAGAGTTTTTCTATTTGATTATTTTTTAAACCAGTATCAAGCAATTTCCTTTTTTTCTCTCTTCCTAAAGAATGACCAGTAAAAATAAGAGGAACATTTAAGAATTTACTTAGTTTAACTCCTACGTATCCAGCATCTGCATAATGTGCATGAATGAAATTAGGCTTTTTGTTTTTTTTATAATAAGAAATCAGTTTTTCAGTTAAATGATCCAAATAAGGCCAAAGCAATTCCTTTCTTAAATATTTATTAGGTCCAAATTTGAACCTTAAAATTCTAACTCCAGGTTCTACAAATTCTTCTTCTTGAGAATATGCATCTTCTACTTTAGGGTCTTTTATTAAACGAGTAACTAAATCAACTTGATCAACTTCTGAAGTATTAGCCAAACTTTTAATTAACTCTAAAACGTATTGTGTTTGCCCTCCTGTATCTGCATCCCTGCCTAACTCAAGATTTTTAGAACGTATAAGACCATGTAAATGTAAATGTAAAAATTTCAACCTCATTTAGCAAATCCTCCGATCAACGGCCTTTAATACAAATAAGCTGAATTTTCCAAGGAAATATTAAGAAAGCATTATGATTTAAAATTTTTTTAATATAAAAATTTTCAAAAAAGCAGTTATAGATTAGTTTTAAGCCCCTTTTAAAAAAAAATTAGTTTTGCTAAGAAAATTAAAATAAAAAGAAATACAACAAGAATTTTTTATTTTAGAGCCTTTTTAAGATACTTTGCTGTATGACTTGAAGGATTTTTAGCTACATCCTCCGGAATA
>JAOOLS010000071.1 GCA_028408915.1 Prochlorococcus sp. AH-716-J09 | reverse complement strand
TAATGAAATTGAAGAAATTAAGCCTGATAATAAAAAAAATAATATTTCTAATTCTTCGGCAGAAGATATTTTTGGTGATGAACAAACTTTTCCATTTGTTGCAGGTTTAGGAAAAAATGCAGCCCATTGATTTCAAGGTTCTAAATAATTTAGAAATAGATTTTTTTTAATACTTATGAAAGGTCTTAGAGCTCTAGAGCTTTCTGAAGCACTTAATGTTGATAGCTCCGATTTATTAGCTGTTTGTGCAATTCTAAAAATAAAAGCCACATCTAGATTAAGCATGCTTTCATTTGAAGAATGTAAAAAGATAACTGATTACTATGAAAATAAAAATTAGATTTTTTTATATAAATATATTTATTATTTAATCTCTTTTATCATTGATACTAAAGTTGAATGAATTTCTTCTTCAGATATTTCATTTTTAAAATTGATAATTGCTGAATGGCCATCGTAATTGATTTTTATATAACTGTTATTAATTTCTTCCATATAAGCATTCTCAAATGTTGATATCTTTCCATAATGAATAAGATATTTGTGCACTGAATCTATGTGATCGTTGTTCATGTGATCACAAACTCTTTTACTTGTTTCTTTAGTAATAATTTTCATCTAAAAAATAAATTTGTATTAAGCTAAAGTATTTTTTTCATTATTCAAAGTTTTAATCATTTTAATTATTAAATTTTTAACTTCATTTTTATCAACAGCTCTAACCAAGTTATTTCTCAAAATTGATGCTCCTTTAAAATCTTTACATGTCCAAGAGATATGTTTCCTTGCAATAAGCAAGCCGTGATCTCCTTTTTCTTTTATTAATTCATCAAGATGCTCAATAATTAAATATAGTTTTTCTTCTGTGTTTGGTTCTTTAAAATTTTTATTTTCTCTAATGGCATAATCTATTTCTCCTATTTTCCATGGGGAACCTAAAATTCCTCGTCCAATCATTACACCATCAGCATTTGTTTTTTTTAAACAATTAAGAGCGTCATCCGGATTTTTGATATCTCCATTAGCAATTACTGGAATTTCCAACAACTTTTTAAGTCTCCCGATCATTTCCCAATCTGACTTGCCTGAAAATCCCTGTTTTCTAGTTCTTCCATGGAGTGTGATCATCGTTGCTCCCGCATCTTGAAGTTTAAATAAGAAATCCTCTATATTTTCTTCTTTACTATCCCATCCGAGTCGTGTTTTTACTGTTACTGGAACCCTAACAGCTTTTACAACATTTTTGACTAATTCTATAGCAAGTTTTCTGTCTTTAATTAAGGCACTGCCTCCACCTTTCTTTGCAATTTTTTTTACCGGACATCCCATATTTATATCAATTAAGAAAGCTCCAGAGTCCTCAGCTTGTTTCGCGGCTTCAGAAACAGCAGTTGGCCTATTATCAAATATTTGTACTCCAATTGGACCTTCTTCTAAATCTATTTGATTGATTTTTTGTGTTCCATATCCTTTTTTAAGACTTGTGGCATTTATCATTTCTGTAAAAAGTAAAGAGTTTGGAGCCCATTTACGTACAAGTCGCCTAAAAATGATATCTGTAACTCCTGCTAATGGCGACAGCATTACCTTACTCGTTATTATCCTGTTAACTCCCCTTCCTTTTAGCTTTATATTTGAAGACATATAACTTTAAATTTATTTAATCTTTCTTTATTATAAATTCAGATATAAAGCTGGTTTTATTTTTTCTATTTATTTCTTAATTTATAATAAGTGCTTTTACTTAAATAGGCCTAATTGATTACTTTTTTTGCTAGTTTATATTGAGTTAAAATTTAAAAAGGAAATTTTTTCTTGTTATTATTAGTATCTATTTTTCTTCCAATAATAATTTTTATTGCACCAATAAATGTAAAAGCTTTACAAGGTAATTTGGATTTATCGAGTGCTCAAACTTCTGTAGGCAAAAGATTTGCTAAAGTTTTTTGTGATGCTAAGAGGGAAGGATTAGATTCTGATTTTGCTAGTGAATATGCTCTGAATAATACATATTTGAAATTTGTAGCATTTCCAGACGATGACGAATATTTGGATAATTTATGGAACTTCACTCATAATAATATATTAGATAATTGTGGTGAATTTGTAGAAATAAATGATCTAAAAGACCTAGAGATTTTTTTTAAAGAAGAAGGTTTAATAGCATCAAATAGGGAACTCTATTTACCTACATTTGAGAATAATTAGATTAAATTATTAGCATGTACTAAAATATAAATAGAATATGAAAATTTATGAAACTATTAGGTTTAAATTCACCTGAAATATTCATAATTTTAGTAATTTTACTTTCAATTTTAGGTCCAAAAAGAATTGAAAAAGGTTTTTTATTATTAAAAAAACTATTAA
>JAOOLS010000070.1 GCA_028408915.1 Prochlorococcus sp. AH-716-J09 | reverse complement strand
AGATAAATGTCAGATAAAGATCTAAGTAATTTTCTAAAAAAAATAGAGCAACTTAATCAAATTGCTGAGCTAATAAAAAATAATCCTAGTAAAAAGTTATCCCTTTCAAAATGCAAGAATCATGATGAAGTAATTAAATTAACCACTGAATGGGGTTTTAATATTGGTAAAAGATGGGGAGAATATTAATTGATTTTATTACCAGCATTATTAAAATTGCCATCAACATCAAATTAAATTCCTAAGATTAGTTAGTATTTCTTGTATTGGAGTTATGAAAGAAATTGGAGAGATAAAGTCAAATATTTATAAAATAGCTGCTGTTACAGATAGAGGACAAAGATTAAATAAATTAATTTCTCCTATGTATGAGGAAAAAGCTAATGAAATGGATGAATTGATTGATGCTCTTAAATACTTTAGTTTTGAAATATCAGAAAAATTATTGTCTGGAGAGTGGGAATTGATTTTTTCTAATGTTGAATTATTTCGAAGTTCTCCTTTCTTCCTTGCTATTGAAAAGGCATTAAATGATGAATTTAAAAGTAATCTTTTTTTTAAATTACATCAATTGCAAGTAGGATCCTTTGGCATATCAACTATTGGGAGAATTGCTCAAAAGATTGATTTTGAAAAAAAAGAATTTATATCTACTTTTGACACTACAATATTTGGGCTTACAACTATTCCTATCTTAGGTTGGTTCAAACTATTGCCTACTTTTGGTGGAAGAGTAATAACGCTAGCAAGTGATTTAGTTTTAAGAAATAATTTACTTGATATGAATTTACAAAAGACAAAAGTTTCCAAAGTTGATGGACTTAATAAGATTCCATTATTTAGTGAATTACTTATGGATAGATGGTATCCAGTTAAAGAAGTATGGAATAAGTTACCTTGGAATAAAGAATCACCAAATTGCCAGGTTTCAATTGTATATTTAGACGATGAAATGAGAATTATGCAGGATATGTATGGGTCTATTTTTATTTATATAAGGCCTTCAATTTCCTTGTTGAATTCAAATACAATCTCTAATGATTAATTAAAACACTGAATAATAATTTTGTAATTTATAGAAAAAACCATTCAAAATTTACTTTAAAGATTAATTAATAAAAAAATCTCACATCTTAAATACAGATAGGTTATGTTCATAATGAAAATTTTTATATTATGCTTAGAAATCAAGAAAAAAATTCAGTTGTTAGAGGAATATTCTTAATAGGAGGTTGGGGCTTAGGTCTTGACAGATTTTATGAAGGAGATAAAAAAGGTGGTTTTTTATCAATCATTGGTTGGAGTATCACATTTTTTAGCTTTATCTTTCTTAAATGTTCAGGGTATGAATATGTTGAGGGTGTGAAAAATTATTCTGATTATTCCCCTAATCCTTTAATAGTATTACCTTTACTGGCAGGAGCATATGGTGGCTTTCTAATAATTAAGAAGGCATTTAGATTAGCAAAGCAATTTGAAAATGCTGAATAATTATACCAGCAGTCAAATTCAAGATAATAATCCAGAGCCTTTCAAATAAAATTTAAATAAAAGAATTACTAAAAGGTTTACTATTGCTAAAGCTACTAACCCATTTCTGTTTTTTACATCTAATTTCTTGACTAAATTAGAAAGATAAACGACTGGATTTTCTGGCTCTTTATTATCCAAATTTTATTTAAATATTAATTTGACAAGAAAATATCACAGTTTCATTTGAAGAATCAAAATTGTAAAGATGATTATCCAAAAAGAAATAAATAATTTCTAACCCATAATTCCAGCATTTCTTAAAAAAGCTTTACCCATATTGCCAATTACAAAAAATAGAGACAAATTAATTAAAAGGATTATTAATAATGCCAACATTTTATAGTTTGGATTTGTTGATATTCCATCAAATCCATTATTAAGAAATTTTTTAAAAAGTGATTTGTCAATTTTTGGATTTTGTTGCTCAGAATCAAGCTTTACTTTTTCTTCTGAAGAATCTTGACTACTTGCTTTCTCTAGAAATTCTGTAAATGCTTTAACATTTTCTTCTTTTTTAATCCCCTCATTAAGATCTTTATTGTCTTCATTCAAATTGGGGGACGATTCGATTGAATTATTTTCCTCAGGATTAAATTTTGAATCTTCCAAATTAGTATTTAATGCTAGGAGTATATTACACCATAAAAAAAACCCACTCGATCGATTGAAGAGAGGGTTAGCTAAGGTTAAAGTTCTTATATTAATAGTAATTTATTTTAATTAAATTTGCGGTTGTAGCATAATGAAGTTTTAATTTTGATTATATTCAAGTTGATTTTTTCGTACATATGTTAGATGCAAATACTAAAAAAGCATGTAAAGATGATCCCTCAATAAGAGAAATTAAAATTAGAAATATAGAACATGCTATTGAACAAGCAGAATTGATGATAAAAGAATCAAAAATGAGCCAAGAAG
>JAOOLS010000007.1 GCA_028408915.1 Prochlorococcus sp. AH-716-J09 | reverse complement strand
CTTTAGTTGGTCAATTTCCAAAGCATATAGGAAGTACTGGGGGTTTATTAAACTCAGCAGAAACCGAAGAAAAATATGCAATTGTATGGAAAAGTTCAAAAGAACAAGCATTTGAATTGCCCACCGGCGGAGCGGCCATAATGCATGAAGGTGATAATTTAATGTACTTTGCAAGAAAAGAACAATGTCTTGCGTTAGGGACACAATTAAGAGCTTTCAAACCAAGAATTGAAGATTTTAAAATCTACCGAATCTTCCCAGGTGGCGATATTGAATTTTTACACCCAAAGGATGGTGTTTTCTCCGAAAAAGTAAATGAAGGTAGAGAGAAAGTTGGCCATAATCCTAGAAGAATAGGTGAGAATCCTAACCCAGCTGGTTTGAAATTTACAACTAAGAATACTTTTGATTAACTTCCTTAAAGTTGATATAAAAGAAGAAAATAATTATAATTTGGGCTGACATTATTAATATGATCAGCTCACAGAAAGATAGTTTTTTAAAGGCTTACAAAGAAGGTAAAAATTTTATACCTATAGTTGAAACTTGGCCAGCGGATTTAGAGACTCCATTATCAACTTGGTTAAAATTATCTTCAAAAGATTCCCATGGTGTTTTTCTCGAATCTGTTGAAGGTGGGGAGAATTTGGGTAGATGGAGTATTGTTGCTACTAAACCTCTTTGGGAAGCCGTTTGTTATGGAGAAGAAATAGTTAAAACTTGGAATAATGGCAAAACTGAAACTCATAAAGGTGATCCTTTTGATATTTTAAAAAGTTGGACAAAGGAATATAAATCAAACATTCTTGAAGAATTACCATCAATTGGACAGTTATATGGCTCTTGGGGTTATGAATTAATAAATCGAATAGAGCCAAGCGTTCCAATAAATGAAATACCAGAAAACAATATCCCCCATGGTTCTTGGATGTTTTTTGATCAATTAGTTGTTTTTGATCAAATAAAAAGATGTATTACTGCAGTAGTTTATGCAGATACAACTTCTTCTAAAGAGTCTTCGATTGAAGAGTTGTATCTAAACTCAATTTCTAAAATTCAGGAAACTAGAAATTTAATGAGAGTTCCTTTAAAAGAAAATGAGTTTTTAGATTGGAATGAAAATGAGAATTTGAATTTAGATCTAGAAAGTAATTGGAAGAAAAAAGATTTTGAGGATGCAATTATCTCTGCAAAAGAATACATAAGAAAGGGAGATATCTTCCAAATAGTTATAAGTCAGAGATTTCAAACTCAAGTCAATAATGATCCCTTTAGTTTGTATAGAAGTTTGAGGATGGTTAATCCATCTCCATACATGTCATTTTTTGATTTTGGCTCATGGTATCTGATAGGTTCGAGTCCTGAAGTAATGGTTAAAGCTAAAATAAATAAAAATAGCGAGATTGTCGCAAGCTTAAGACCAATAGCTGGCACAAGACCAAGAGGTATTGATAATCAACAAGACTTAGAACTAGAAAAAGATTTGTTAAAAGATCCAAAAGAGATAGCTGAGCATGTAATGCTAATTGATCTTGGGAGAAATGATCTTGGAAGAGTTTGTAAGATTGGTACTGTGAAGGTCAAGGATTTAATGGTTATTGAGAAATATTCACATGTTATGCACATAGTTAGTGAAGTTGAGGGCATCTTAAAAAACAATGCTGATGTATGGGATTTGTTAAAAGCATCTTTCCCAGCTGGGACAGTAACTGGTGCTCCAAAAATAAGAGCTATGCAATTGATTAAGCACTTTGAAAAAGATGCTAGAGGACCTTATGCCGGTGTTTACGGATCTATTGATATTAATGGTGCATTAAATACTGCAATTACGATAAGGACCATGATAGTTAAACCCTCAAGAGATGGAAAATATGATGTTTCAGTACAAGCAGGAGCAGGGATAGTTGCTGATTCTTTCCCTGAAAATGAATATCAAGAGACAATTAATAAAGCGAAGGGGATACTAAAAGCATTAGCCTGTTTGAATAAATAAATGAGTAAAGATAATCTTTATAAAGGTTTTGAGGTGGAACTTTTTACAGGTTCTTTAGATTCTCATATTGGTGTTTCAGCTGATATTGAGAAAAAATTTTCTGATTTTGTAAAAGAGCCAGATAACAGAAATGTTGAATACATAACAACACCTGAAAAAGACTACAAGTTTTTATATGAGAAATTAATAACTCCGAGAAAAAAGTTAAGGAATTGGCTCAATACTAAAAATTTAACAATCATTCCTTCGTCCACTCTTTGTTTTAAACACGATATTACATTTCAAAGATCTGATATTGACAACGTCTATCACCAATTTATTCAAGATAATTATGGAATATCTATTGCAACTTCGAGTGTTCATATAAACATAGGAATAAGTGATTTAGATAAACTTTTTACCGCTATAAGACTTATAAGATCTGAGGCCGCTCTATATCTATCATTAAGTGCTAGTTCACCTTTTTTAAATAATAAAATTACGAATAATCATTCTCAGAGATGGATCCAGTTTCCTAAAACACCTAGTAGGGTACCTTTTTTTGTAAATCATAATTCTTATATCGACTGGATAGAGGAAAATATATCTAATAAAAAAATGCAAAATATTAGGCATTTTTGGTCTTCAATCCGACCAAATGGTCCCCAAAGACCTTTAATTCTTGATCGTTTGGAATTAAGAATTTGTGATTTTGTTTACGATATTAATCTACTTTTAGGGATAACGGCAATGATAGAACTAAGGATTTTAAATCTTTTTGAAAATATAAATACCTTAGATCCTATGAATAATAGTATTTTTTCTATGGATGAGCTGTCAAAAATATGTGATCAAAATGAAATTAATGCTGCTAAAGATAGTCTGAATTCAGAGCTAATTCACTGGCAAGATGGCAAAAAAGTTACTTGTAGAGAATGGATTCAAAACTTATTATCAGATTTGTCATCCACAGCAGAAGATTTTGGTATGAAACATCTTTTAGATCCTATCTATAAAGTGCTTGAAGAAGGCAATCAATCTATGAAATGGATAAATCAATATGAAAAAGGTCTTTCTATTGAGCAGATAATGAAAATTTCTATCGAAGATATGATTAGGAGTGAGGCCAAGAATGTTTGATTATTTAAATAAACTTTGATCTCAATATTTTTACTTGTGACATAATGATTATATGGAATCAATTCGAAAGATAAAAAATAATAATGTGGATTTGATAAGTAACCATGATCCACTTGATAAAAATCGTCTTCTTATTGAAGATCTCTGGGAATCTGTGCTCAGAGAAGAATGCCCAGATGATCAAGCAGAGAGATTGATACAACTTAAAGAACTAAGTTATTCAAAACAAATTGATGGCGATAGTTCAAAAAATTTTAAAAATGAAATAGTTGATATCGTAAATTCTATGGATTTAGCAGAATCTATAGCAGCAGCAAGAGCGTTTTCATTGTATTTTCAACTCGTGAATATATTGGAACAAAGAGTTGAGGAAGATAGATATATTCAAAGCTTTACCAATAAGGATGTTCAAAAATCGCCCGACAATCTTGATCCTTTTGCTCCAGCATTGGCTAGGCAAAATGCTCCAGTAACTTTTAGAGAATTATTTTATAGACTGAGGAAATTAAATGTACCACCAGGAAAATTAGAGGAGTTATTGCAGGAAATGGATATTCGTTTAGTTTTTACTGCACATCCGACCGAGATCGTAAGACATACGATTAGACATAAGCAAACAAGAGTAGCAAATTTGTTAAAAAAAATACAGATTGAGCAATTTCTAACAAAAGAAGAAAAAAATTCTTTAAAAAACCAATTAAAAGAGGAAGTAAGACTTTGGTGGAGAACAGATGAATTGCATCAATTTAAACCTTCAGTTTTAGACGAGGTTGATTATGCCTTACATTATTTTCAGCAAGTTTTATTTAATGCTATGCCTCAATTGCGGGATAGAATCTCTGAAGCACTTACCGAAAATTATCCAGATGTTCAGATGCCCTCTGAATCTTTTTGTAACTTCGGTTCTTGGGTAGGGTCTGATAGGGACGGTAATCCATCGGTCACTCCTGATATAACATGGAGAACTGCTTGCTACCAAAGACAGTTGATGTTGGAAAGATATATTATTGCGACGTCTAATCTTAGAGATCAATTAAGTGTCTCGATGCAATGGAGTCAAGTCAGTTCCCCTCTATTAGAGTCACTAGAAACTGATAGGGTTAAGTTCCCTGAAATATATGAAGCAAGAGCTACAAGGTATAGATCAGAGCCCTACAGATTGAAATTAAGTTATATTTTAGAAAAATTAAGATTAACACAAGAAAGAAATAATTTACTAGCTGATAGTGGGTGGAAATTTGCCCTAGATGGAGGAATAGATAACAAAAATCTAGATAAAGTTGAAAACTTATATTACAAGTCAGTAAAGGAATTTACTTATGATCTCGAACTAATTAAAAATAGCTTGATTAGTACAGATTTAACTTGTGAATCGGTAAACACCTTACTTACTCAAGTTCATATTTTTGGATTTTCTTTAGCAAGTTTAGATATTCGTCAAGAGAGTACAAGGCATAGTGACGCTATACAAGAGCTTACAAATCATCTTGATTTATCTGTTCAATATGACCAAATGTCTGAGGAAGAGAGAATTAAATGGCTTATAGACGAATTAAATACAAAAAGGCCTTTAATTCCACCTGACGTTAACTGGACAAAAACTACAGAAGAAACCTTTTCAGTTTTTAAAATGGTTAAGAGATTACAACAAGAATTTGGAAGTCGCATTTGCCATTCTTATGTAATTTCAATGAGTCATAGTGCATCTGATTTACTTGAAGTTCTATTACTGGCAAAAGAAATGGGACTCCTTGATCAAAATTCACAAAAGTCAAAATTATTAGTTGTTCCTCTTTTTGAAACTGTGGAAGACCTTAAAAGAGCCCCCGAAGTAATGGAAAAGCTGTTTAAATTAGATTTCTATAGATCGTTATTGCCAAAAGTAGGAGAATCTTTTAAACCTCTACAAGAATTAATGCTTGGATATTCTGATAGCAATAAAGATTCAGGGTTTGTTTCTAGTAATTGGGAAATTCATAGAGCCCAAATAGCTCTTCAAAATCTCTCAAGTAGAAATAATATATTGCTAAGACTTTTTCATGGAAGAGGTGGTTCTGTAGGGAGAGGAGGAGGACCAGCCTACCAAGCAATATTGGCTCAACCAAGCGGCACTCTAAAAGGGCGAATAAAAATAACAGAACAAGGTGAAGTTTTAGCTTCTAAATATAGTCTTCCCGAACTGGCTTTGTATAATCTTGAGACTGTTACTACAGCCGTAATACAAAATAGTTTGGTCAATAATAGACTTGACGCTACTCCAGAATGGAATCAATTAATGTCTAGGTTGGCGGAAACATCAAGGTCTCATTACAGAAAATTAGTGCATGAGAATCCTGATTTGTTAAATTTCTTTCAAGAGGTAACTCCAATAGAAGAAATAAGTAAATTACAGATATCTAGTAGGCCTGCTAGAAGAAAAAAAGGTGCAAGAGATTTATCAAGTTTAAGAGCTATTCCATGGGTATTTGGTTGGACACAAAGTAGATTTCTTTTGCCAAGTTGGTTTGGAGTAGGTACTGCATTGTCATCAGAATTAAATTCTGATCCTCAACAAATTGAATTATTAAGGGTTCTTCATCAAAGATGGCCATTTTTTAGGATGCTCATATCTAAGGTAGAAATGACATTATCTAAGGTGGATTTGGAAGTTGCTAGATATTATGTTGATACTCTTGGCAGTAAAGAAAATAAACATTCTTTTGATGATATTTTTGAAGTAATTTCTAAAGAATATAATCTTACAAAATCTTTAATACTTGAAATTACTGGTAAAAATAAGCTCTTAGAATCTGATAGAGACTTGAAATCATCAGTAAGCTTGAGAAATAAGACAATTATTCCATTAGGGTTTTTGCAAGTTTCACTTCTAAGAAGATTAAGAGACCAGACTAGACAACCCCCAATAAGCGAATTTGTTATGGATAAAGATGAATCTAGAAGAGCTTACAGCAGAAGTGAACTATTGAGGGGAGCACTTTTAACTATTAATGGGATCGCAGCTGGTATGAGAAATACAGGTTGATAATTGCAATATTTTTCTAAAAAAAAACTTGTCCTGCCAGAAGGTTATTTTGTTAACTCTTCTCAAATCCCACTAACTAAAGAAGTTAATAAACTTTTAGCGAATTGTGGTTGTGAGACATTTCCAATAAAACCTCTTTCTGAGGCTATTCAGAAAAGTAATTTCTTTTTTTCCATACAGAATGAATTAAAAAATAAATTATATGGCTTTGTTAGGGTTACTTCTGACAAGGGATTGAATGCTAACTTGTGGAATTTAAGTGCGTTGCCAGGCAATAATCAGCAACTTTATTATTCAATATTGCTTCAAGTAACTCTTGAGAAAATAAATAGAGAAATGCCTGGATGCAGTATTTCTGTACAAGCTCCAGCATCTTCTTTTATTAGTCTAGAGGAAAATGGATTCATACTAGATCCAAATGGAATAAGAGTAATGGGATATAAATTTTAAAAATCATTTTACGAGCATGGAGGGATTCGAACCCCCGACTCTCAGAACCGGAATCTGATGCTCTATCCAACTGAGCTACATGCCCTTTAATTTTTCAATTTCTTTAAAGAAAATCTAAATATTTTAAACTTAGCTAATTTAATTAATGAATGCACAAAAAAAATTTTTTTAAATAAATTAAAAATTAAAAATTTTCGGAACCATAAAAGTTTTGAAATTGATCTAAAAGAGCAAAGAGCAATTGTTCTTGGTTGCAATGGTATTGGCAAGTCAAATTTACTTGAATCGGTTGAATTTTTAAGTCAATTAAAATCTAATAGAGCACTAAGCGATAAAGACTTAATTGAGAACGATAGTGATATGGCTGTTGTTATAGGACAGATAAATTTTAAAGATGATTTGAAATTAAATTTATTCCGAAAAGGGCCAAAAAGAATTTATGTTAATGAATCAATCTTGAAAAAACAGAGTGAAATAAAAAATTATATTCGGAGTGTATGTTTCTGTTCTAATGATATAGATATTGTTAGAAGTGAACCCAGTTATCGAAGAATATGGATTGATAAAGTCGTATCTCAGCTTGAACCAGTATATTTAGACCTAATAAGTAGATTTAATAGGCTTTTAAAACAAAGAAGTCATTTTTGGCGTTCAGAAAGTTTCTTAAAAACCCAATCAACAGATATTGTTGAAAGCTTTGATATTCAAATGTCAATAATAAGTACAAGAATTTTTAGGCGCAGAAGAAGAGCTTTATTAAAAATAAAACCATATGTTGAATATTGGCATAATCATTTAAGTAAATCTCAAGAGCGAATAGACATAAATTATCTTTCGGGAATACAAAATATCAGTCCAGAAGAAGAAGAAGAAGAAGTTATTAGTAAAAAAATAGCAGAACAACTTTTAAATCAGCGTTCAATAGAAGCATTGACTGGTAAATGTAATTTTGGCCCTCATCGTGATGATGTTGAGTTTCTAATCAATAATGTTTCAGTTAGAAAATATGGTTCATCAGGACAGCAAAGGACTCTTATCTTGGCTTTAAAGATGGCTGAACTCGATTTATTAACTAAGACATTAAATGTTCCTCCAATACTTATATTGGATGATGTCTTGGCGGAATTAGATGTAACTAGGCAAAATTTGTTATTAAATTCTGTTGGTAAAGATAGTCAATGTTTTATAAGTGCGACACATTTAGATAAATTTAATCAGTCTTTCTTAGGCTCTTCACAAATGATTCACTTATAATTTAAAAAGGTATGATTTTTAGCTAATCTTAATTTCATATAAATTTCTTAAATGGAAATCTACAAAAAAAATCAAATTTTAAGTTCGTTAAGTGATCAAAAGGAATTAAGTCATCAAAGTAAACATCTTTTGTTGGAACTTTATAGATGTGATTGCGAAAAATTAAATGACGAATCCTTTTTGCGTTGTATTTTAAATAGAGCTGCTAAATTGGCAAATGCAACAGTTTTAAATTTGATAAGTAATAAATTTGAGCCTCAGGGGGTTACGGCAATTGCATTACTGGCAGAATCTCATATTTCAATACATACTTGGCCTGAATCTAATTATTCGGCAGTCGATATTTTTACATGTGGTCAAAATATGATGCCTGAACTTGCTAGTCAATATTTAATTGAATCTTTGATGGCTAAAGAACATTCTTTACGTGTCATTGAGCGAAATCCACCTTCAGCAGTCTCTAAACAAATTAGAACGTTTGTTTGATAATATTTACCTATTTAATTTTCCACTTACTAATCCCTCAAGATCTAAACTTGTGCAATTAAATCCTAAATAAGAAAAATATTGAACTAACTCACTAAAATTATATTTGTTAAAAAAATGCTTTAATTCATCTTGGGGAATTTCTATTCTTGCAGTTGAGCCTTGGCATCTAACTCTAACCTCCGATAATCCACATTCTTTAAGATAATCTTCTGCTTTCTCTACCATTTTTAGCCTTTCACTTGTTATTTCATGGCCATAAGGAAATCTTGATGATAAGCAAGGTTGAGCAGGTTTATCCCACCAAGGGAAACCCAATGCTCTCGATATATCCCTAATGTCTCGTTTTGAGACTTTAAATTTTGCAAGGGGAGAGATAACTCCTGCTTGCTTTGAGGCTTGTATACCTGGTCTGTAATCTTTAAGATCATCCAAATTGACTCCATCTAAAACAATCTTGTAATTAAGTTTTTTAGATAGGTAGGTTGTATGTTTGTGGAGCTCTTTTTTGCATGCAAAGCACCTATCCTTAGGATTCTCACTGTAACTTGATTGGTCTAATTCTGATGTTTTAACTTCTAAATGCTTTACTCCAATCCATTTTGCTTGCCTTCTTGCTTCTTCACGAAGACTATTGGCTAATGCAGGAGAAATGCCAGTTACAGCAATTGCTTTGCTACCTAATTGCTCGAATGCCAATGATGCTACTAATGTACTGTCAACTCCTCCGGAATAAGCAATACAAACACTTTCAAGATTCTTAATGTATCTTCTAATTGTATAAAGCTTTTCACTTTGTTCATCAGAGAGAATTTCTAGTTGATTGAACATGCTAATTACTTTAAAATTCAAATTACCTACGAATAGGTTGAATTTATTATTAAATTTTTAATAATATACTTATCTATATCTTAGATTAAATTTACTAATTTTGTTCAATTGACGAATACGAGTAGAAATAGAGGAATTGGAATTGTCACAGCAAGTGACAGCCAAGAGAGATCAAAAGGTCAATTACATATTTATGATGGAGAGGGTAAGGGGAAAAGCCAGGCTGCATTGGGAGTAGTTCTCAGGACAATAGGATTAGGAATATGCGAAAAAAGACAGTCAAGAGTTTTACTTCTAAGATTTTTAAAAGGCCCTGAGAGGCCATATGACGAGGATTCAGCCATAGAGGCTTTACAAAGAGGATTTCCACATTTAATTGACCATGTAAGGACAGGAAGATCTGAATTCTTTACTGCTGATCAAGTTACAAAGTTTGATGTTGGTGAGGCCGAAAGAGGTTGGAATATTGCTAAAGGAGCAATTGCTAGTTCCCTTTATTCTGTAGTTGTACTGGATGAGTTAAATCCAGTTCTTGATTTAGGAATGCTCGATATCAATGAAGTAGTTGATTCTCTTCAAAATCGTCCAGATGGATTAGAAATAATTATTACTGGAAGGGCAGCCCCACCATCTTTGGTAAGAATATCTCAACTCCATTCAGAAATGAGACCACGTTTAATAGGAGACCTATCAGAATTAACCAAACATAGTAGTTCTAATGGTGGAATTGAGATTTATACAGGTGAAGGAAAGGGTAAATCCACAAGTGCACTCGGTAAGGCACTTCAAGCTATCGGTAAAGGTATATCTCAAGATAAAAGTCATAGGGTTTTAATATTACAGTGGTTAAAAGGTGGAAATGGATATACCGAAGATGCTGCCATAGAAGCTTTGAGAGAGAGTTACCCTCATTTAGTAGATCATTTGCGTTCAGGCAGAGATGCCATCGTATGGAGAGGTCAGCAACAACCAATTGATTATGTTGAGGCAGAAAGAGCATGGGAAATTGCTAAAGCTGCTATTTTGTCTGGCTTGTATAAAACAATCATTTTAGATGAATTGAATCCAACTGTTGATTTAGAGTTATTACCTGTGGAATCGATACATCAAACGCTCTTAAAAAAACCAGCAGATACAGAAGTTGTAATTACTGGGAGGTGTAAAAATGAACCTTCATACTTTGAACTAGCTGATGTCTACTCTGAAATGGTTTGTCATAAGCATTATGCAAATGTTGGAGTTGATTTGAAAAGAGGTGTAGATTACTAACTTATCCTTAAAAATTAATTGCACAATATTTTTTTATCTTTTCAATGCCGCCTTCAATAGATCTTGACTGAATTTTGAATTTAGACAAGATTCTTGAAGCTTTTTCAGAACGTTTCCCCGATTTACATATAGTGAAAACCTCTTTATTTAAACTTTCTTTTTGAATAAATTCTAAGTCAGATACTTGGTTCAAATGACTTAAGGGAATTGAGATAGATCCCTTTATTGCAGATTTAGAAAATTCTTCATTTTCTCTAACATCAATTAAAAGAATTTTGTCTGGTTTTGTTTTGTATAAACAATTAAAGTCATTAGCATTAATACTGTTCCTTTTATCGTTTTTCTCACAGTATTCATCACTATTATAAAAGTTCTCAAACTGAGACAGATTTTTTATTCGTTTATTTAACTGATCACTTTTTAGATGTAATTTTTTCATATTCATATTTAATAGATCAAAAATTAAAATCTTCCCATCTAAAATTTCACCTTTTTTCAAAATGATTTTGATGATTTCATTAACCTGAAGAATGCCTATTAAACCTGTTGAAACACCTACAACCCCGTATTCTGAACAACTAGGGGCAGCATTTTTTGAAGGTGATTCTGGAAGCAAGTCTCTTAAATTAGGACTATTTTTATATAAATTGAAAACACTCACTTGTCCTTCAAAGCCTTGTACACTTCCAAAGACTAGGGGTTTATTTAATATCAGGCATGAATCATTTATTAAATATCTTGTCCCAAAGTTATCCGAGCAATCACAGATAATATCAAACTCTTTTATTAATTCGAGAGCATTTTTGGGATTAATTCTCTCTGAAAAGGTTAATATTTCACAATTAGGATTGAATTTTTTAATTCTTTCCCGAGCAGAATCAATTTTAAGATTGCCAATAGTATTTGTTTCATGAATTATCTGTCTCTGGAGATTAGACTTTTCAACTTGATCGTTATCAACTATTCCAATTCTCCCAATTCCTGCTGCAGCTAGATAAAGCAAAACGGAAGAACCAAGCCCACCTGCTCCAATGCATAATACTGAGCTGTTTTTAAGATTTAGTTGGCCCTCATAACCTATCTCTTTGAGGGTCAAATGTTTTTGATATCTTTCTTCTTCATCAGAGTTTAAGAAATTAAATTTTACATCTTTGGACATTGAAATCCTTTAATTTTTGCGAGATAAACTATGAAAATATAATAATTAAAATAAAAATTTTAGACTTTTAAATTTTTCTTATTACTATAATTAATTAATGTTTTTGTTAGAACTAGACCATAATGTGAAGTTTTTATAAATCAATTTTAAGTTTAAATATCTTCAGAAAGCACATATACCAACGCCTCTAATAAAATACAAAATGTTTCGGTTCGGAATTTTGCACAACAAAAAGGTAGTCAATAGACGTTTTTTCCGATACTGTCTGGTTCATATATTAAGTTACTGAATTCATGAGTGATAACACTCCAGAGTCAAACCAAGACTCCGGCTCCGATACAAGCTCAGAAACCAAAAGTTTTTCAGAGAAGTACTCTGATGTTATGGGGAAAGTTAACGAAACCCTTGGTAATGTTGATTGGACTCAAATGGGCAAGTACGGCAAGGCAGCAGGCATAATTGCTGTTGTCGTAATAGCTCAGATAATAATTAAAGTTGTCATTGACACGATAAACTTTTTCCCAATTCTTCCTGGTTTACTAGAACTGCTAGGGGTCATTGTTGTAGGTCAATGGAGCTGGCAAAATCTTCGTACCAGTGAAAATCGTGAAGCTGTTTTAGATAAGGTACAAAATCTTAAGAAGACATATTTAGGGTAGTTAAAGATTACATATTAAGAATTTTTTTTATGTAATCTTCAACTTGGTTTAAGTACCCTCCTCCAAACATATTGGCGTGATTCAGTATGTGATAAAAATTATAAATAATAATTCTTTTTTCAAATCCGCTTTTTATAGGAAAAATTCTATGGTATTCTTCATAAAATTCTTTTCTAAAACCTCCAAATAGTTTTGTCATAGCTATATCTACTTCATTATCTGCCCACCAAGATGCAGGGTCAAATATAACCCCCTTTCCATTTTTGTCCATTCCTGCATTTCCTGACCATAAATCACCATGAACTAGAGCATTTATTGGTTTGTGATTCAGCAATTCTGATTTAATTTTTTCTTTAACTTTATTTATGATTTCTTTATCTAAAATTCCTGATTTAAGACTTAATAATTGAGGAATTATTCTTAAGTTTAAAAAACAATCTATCCAATTATCTTCCAAGCCTTTTTTCTGATCTGTTGTTCCGATAAAACCCTCAACTGGAAACCCAAACATTTTGGGGTTAGATTCAGCTGATTTCAAGTGCAATTCACCTAAACCTTTTCCAAGCTTTTTTTGGTCAAAGTTATGCATATCTATCCATTCAATTAAAAGAATCTCTATATTTTTTATATTTTTATATGCAATAACTTCAGGAATAACTAAGTTTTCTTGATTAATGTATTTTCTCAAATTTTGAAGACAATATTTTTCAAATTTAAGAAATTTTTTGTTTCTAATGTTTCTTTTAAGGAATAACTTTTTGTATGAGAATTCTATTCGCCATGCATTATGAATATCGCCACCATGTACTTGTTCAATACTTTTTGGATAGGTTTCACCTAATTCTTCACAAATTTCGTTAATTTCAATAGGAGATAATTTTTGCATTTTAATGAAAAAGTCTGAAGTTATTGTTGTAGGCGCCGGTATAGCAGGACTAACTTCTGCAGCGATTTTATCAAAACAAGGCTTATCAGTGACTTTAATCGAATCACATACTCAAGCCGGAGGATGTGCAGGTACTTTTAAAAGAAAGAATTATACTTTCGATGTTGGCGCAACTCAGGTTGCTGGTTTAGAGAAGGGAGGAATACATTCTAGAATTTTTGATTTTTTAGATATTCCATCCCCAGAAGCCACAATTTTGGACCCTGCTTGCATTGTTGATTTAAATGATGGTGGTAATCCTATACCTATTTGGTATGAAAAAAGTAAATGGATTGCTGAACGAGAAATGCAGTTTCCTGGGAGTCAAAAATTTTGGAAGCTTTGTACCCTAATACATGAAAGTAATTGGATATTTGCTAATAATAATCCTGTATTACCAATAAGTAATTTTTGGGATTTTTCTCAACTTCTCAAAGCACTAGTACCTTCAAACCTTCTCACAGGTATTTTACTTAAATCTACTATTTTTGATCTATTGCGGATATGTGGATTATCCAAGAATGAGCGCTTGATTAAATTCCTAAATCTTCAACTAAAACTTTATTCTCAAGAGGACGTTTATAGTACTGCAGCATTATATGGATCTACTGTTCTTCAGATGTGTCAACAGCCACATGGTCTGTGGCATCTTAAAAAATCTATGCAGTCTTTAAGTGAATCATTAGAAAGTTCATTAATTAAAACTGGAGTTAATTTAATTTTTGGACAAGAAGTTAATTCTATAACTTTTGACGACGTAAATATGTGTTGGCAACTATCTACTAATTCGGAAAAAAAATCATTTATTTATCAAGCAAAAGATGTGATTTATACGGCACCTCCACAATCTTTGCTTAAGCATTTGAAAGATCCTTTAGAAAGAAAAATAAATTATAAAAATCGACTCAATAATTTGCCTGATCCAAGTGGAGCTGTAGTTTTTTACTCAGCATTAAAAAAGGAACATATTAAAAAAACATTATCCAATCATTATCAATTTGTTTCAAAAGAATTTTGTTCGTTATTTGTATCAATTAGTGATGATGGTGATGGAAGAGCGCCAAAAGGTGAGGTTACTTTAATTGCCAGTATCTTTACCAAAACTAAAGATTGGTTTGATCTAGATAAACAATCTTACTTAAAGAAAAAAAATGGTTTCATGAAAAAAATATCCCTTGAATTGGAAAGTCAATTTGATATTGATCCTGAAAAATGGCTACATAGAGAATTAGCAACTCCATTGGGCTTTGAAAAATGGACAAAAAGACCTAATGGAATAGTAGGCGGGCTTGGTCAAAATCCTGATATTTTTGGTTTATTTGGATTATCAAGTAGGACACCTTTTGAAGGTTTATGGTTATGTGGAGATTCGATTTATCCAGGAGAGGGGACTGCAGGTGTTAGTCAGTCTGCATTAATGGTTTCAAGGCAAATTTTAGCTTCCAAAGGTATAGAAAATTTTAGTTTATAAAATTTTTTCTGTTTTCTTTTGCTTCAGCAAGTTTTTTAGAAAGTAAATCCCAATTTTTTTGTTTAATAAGAGATTCCAGTATATTCAGCTTATTTTTAAAATTATTTATGGAATTTAAAACATTAATTTGATTATTAATAGCTAAATCTAGGCCTAGTTGTTCATTGCCTCCGCCAACTCTCGAAGTATCAGCAAATCCTGTAGCAGCTAATTTTTGCGAGAGATCTAATAAAGATTGATTATTTTTTGTTTGCGCAGTTTCTATGAGGGCAGAAGCTAAAAATATAGGCAAATGAGAAATTAGAGATACTGCTTCATCATGCTCTTTTGGCGAAGCTTGGCAAATTTCACAATCCATTGATTTTATGAGCTCGGAAATAGTTCTGACTGAATTTAAATCACTATTTTGTGTTGGGGTAATAATCCATTTTGCATTTTTAAAAAGACCTTCAAAACCTGAATCAACACCTTTTTTTTCTGTGCCTGCCATTGGATGAGATCCAATAAATAGAGGATGTGAATTTTCCCATGTATTTACAATTGGTTCTTTTACAGACCCTACATCAGTTAGTATTGTTCCCTGAGGTATTGATGCTACTAATTGTTGCGACGGACTGATCAAATCTTTTATAGGCAATGCCAAAATTATTAGCTCACATTTTTTTAATAAGCTCAGATCACAGCTAACAAAATTTGCAAGTTTTTTATCCTTAGCTTTTTTTTCATTAAATTCATTATTGGCTATTCCATAAATTGTATGATTTAGACTTTGGAGTTTTAATCCTAAAGAACCACCAATTAATCCTAATCCTACTATTCCAATTTTCATAAATTAATTAGTACAAGACCCTCTTTTATTGATACCAATTTTTTGTATATTAGGTTCATAAATTTTGCATGTTTTTGAAATTAAATTAATTATAAATGCTTGAAATTTTAAGTCATCAATATTTGAAAAATTTTTTGAGAGATCAAAGTATTAATTGGGAGCACATATATTCTTTTGGGAGGATAGTTTCCAAATGTATTGAAAATGATTCTACCTATCTAATTAATTCAGAAATTTTCTCTAGCTATGATTGGTTACCTCCAATTTTGATTTCTTTATTTTTAAAGGAAGAGGATTCAACTTTTATTTTATCTAAAGAAAAAATCCAATTTATAAGCCAATTTCAGATTGATTCATTGAAAAATCTAGGTTTTAATTTTATTTTGAAAAATGATCAATTTATTTTTGCAAATCATCATGTTAACTTGATAACTATCCAAAATTTTCTTAATGATCCCAATTCTCGTAATCTTAGAAATCATCGAATAGTTTATTCAGGAATTGAGGATATAAAACAGGATTTAAAAAATCATTTTAGGATTACTTTACTTAAAAAAGATTGGACAAAAAATTTTAAAGAATTTGAATTAATCAATCAAAAATTTATAAAAGTATATGATTCGTTGAAGAAAAAGTTCTTCTTGAGAAAGGTCTTAGGAAATAGTTATATTAATTTAGATGAAAAAGAAATTAGTTTTTTGTCAAACTTTTTTCATGAAAATTCTTTTTTTTCTGATAAATTTTTAAGTGTTAACAAAGCATTATCTCAAGGTTGGGCATGCTGGGTAAAGTTAAACGATACAAATTTAGATTGGAATTTGTATTTACAGCCAATAGATGAACTTTTGCAAATTAAGGAATTTTTTTCAAATAATAAATTTGTTTTTTTATCAGCATTGAGAAAAGATAATTTTTTCCAAATGTATTTTAAAGAGCATAGTTTAGATATTGACTTGGTTATTAATTTTAAGAGTAATTTTGAAGAGAAAAAGATTTATTTATATATACCCTCTAAACAGTTGCTTCCTAATAATCCTCTTTTTACCAATTCAATCTTGGACAAATGCAAAAAGTTAATACTTTTTAGAAAGGGTTTAACTTTAGTATTGTCTGATGATATTGATTTAAAAACTAATCTTGCAACAGAATTAGCTTCTACTTATGGGAAGAGAGTATTGCTAGAGACAATTCCCTCAGGTAGAAATGAAATCCTTTGCTCTAGTTTTGACTGGTGGATCATGAATTCTTATTTAATTCAAATTCCAGAACAAATTATCATACCTTTACTTCCGATTCCGAATATGTCAGAACCCATTAATGCAATTACTGTCTCTAACAAAAAGAAGCTTTCTCAAGATTGGTTTAGAGACTTCTTTCTTCCTCAAGCTAGAATTAAACTTGAAAGATCTATTTCTCCTTTAAGAAGAAATTCAGGTAAGTTAATAATCCTTGATGGAAGAGCAAATAAAAGAAACTGGGGAAGATTACTTTTGCAAAATATTCAACCCTCAAAACAAATTAACTATATGCTACCTTTTGATTAGGTTATGATTTTGTAAATAACTAAAGAAATATGGGAGAAGCAAAAAGACGTAAAACACTTGGTTTACCTCCAAAAAAAAATAACACTAAAACTAAAATTGATGAGTCTCCAAGATTATTTGAATGGCTTCCCTTTACAATCAATCAAAGAGATAACCTAATTAAATTAAGTATTAAAGCCAGTTGGTTTGGAATCGGAGGGTTAGTAATCTTATGGATTGTAGTTAGATTTATAGGCCCTGCTGCTGGGTGGTGGACTTTAGCTGATTCTTTATAAATCTAAGCTACTGTTTTTATATCATTAACAGCGATTGTATTAGCAGGACTGCTATTTAATGCTTTCATTGAATTAGAACTGACTTCAGTCCCTTCTGTTAATTTCTCTTTAACCATAGATTCTACTTTATTCCTGATTTCTAAGTTTTGATCAAGCCAAATAATTGTATTATCTCTTCCTTGTCCAATATTTTCTCCTTCATAACTATACCAAGCACCTCTCCTTATGATGATATTAGTCTCTTCTGCTAAATCTAATAAGCATCCTGTTGTACTAATACCTTTCCCAAAGAGAATATCAAATTCTGCAATTCTAAACGGTGGTGCAACTTTGTTTTTTGCTACTTTCACTTTTGCTCTTATGCCATATTCCTCAGTACCTCTTTTAAGAGTTTGAATTCTTCTGATATCAAGTCTTACTGAGGCGTAAAATTTTAATGCATTACCTCCTGTGGTTGTTTCTGGATTGCCGTATGTAACGCCAATTTTTAGGCGTAATTGATTCAGGAATATTACCGTACATCCAGATTTGCCAATATTTCCTGTTATTTTCCTCATTGCTTGGCTCATTAGCCTTGCTTGGCTTCCAATTACGTGATCTCCCATCTCTCCTTCTATCTCGGCTCTTGGGGTTAGTGCTGCGACCGAGTCAACAACTACAAGATCTACCGCACTCGATCTTATAAGTTGGTCAACTATTTCTAGAGCCATTTCACCAGTATCTGGCTGTGAAACTAACAAATTCTCAACATCAACACCTAAAGAGGCCGCATAAACTGGATCGAGTGCATGCTCAGCATCTACAAATGCAGCTACTCCTCCATTTTTTTGGACTTCCGCAATTGCGTGAAGCGTTAATGTAGTTTTTCCTGAACTTTCTGGTCCGTAAACTTCTACTACTCTTCCTTTTGGATAGCCTCCTCCTAATGCTAAATCTAATGTTAGCGCTCCAGTAGATATTGTTTCTACTTTCATTCTTGAGGCGTCACCAAGTCTCATTATTGAACCTCGTCCAAAATTTCTTTCTATTTGACCTAAGACAAGACTTAATGCCTTGTCTTTTTCTTTTGATTCAGTTTTTTTCTTTTCTTCAAGGCTCATTGTTTGATTTATCGGTTAAAGTTCTTGTAATTATTCTAAATTTGGAAATTTTTATTTAAACCAAACTTCATAAATACAAACTATAGTACATCTGTACTCTAGCTGATTATCTTTAAATTGCAACTAATTCTCCAAGGTTTCCTAATTTTAATAATTTGATTTCATTACTTAACTTATTTTTATCTGATTCTTTCAAATATCCCCAATCAGCTAGGAAGCATGGAATGTGAGAAGTTTCTGAATTTTGTTTAATATCGATTAGAGTTTTTTTTCTATCTTCTATAAAGCCTAAAATTTCATAAGTTTGTTTAAGTTTTTCAGCTATTTTGATTTTTGTTCCTGATTCATAACCAAAAATAAATTCTGGAAAAATATTTAATTGTTTAAGAATTTTTTCTGCAAATATTTTACCTTTAGTTGTTATAACTGCAGTTTTTATTCCTCTTTTGCTTAATTCTTTCATAAAATTTATAATTTCAAAAAAAGGTTTATGTAAATTTACCCACGATTGAAAATCTTTATCAATTTGGTACTTGCGAGACTTATCTAACATTTTTTGTATATCTTCTGCTAACCAGGAATTTTCATTTAATATCCTCTGGCAATTTTGATGATAATTATTAATGAAATCATCTTTATTATCACTTTTTAATGGATTTTCCGTTTTTATAATTTCGTGAACAATTAGAATCATTTCCCAACCATATTTAACCCAAGGCCTAATTTCTTTGAAAGAATTTGGTACTCCTTGATAAAGTTTTTGATCAATAGTGATGTTGGGTGAATTTAAATATCTTTCACATGCCAGCAAGGAGCTATGCCAATATTCTTGCATTCCATCAACTATTACTCCATCAAAATCAAATAGAAAAATTTTTTGAGAAGACACCAATTGAATATTAGAACTGGGCCGCTAGGATTCGAACCTAGGAATGTCGAGACCAAAACCCGATGCCTTACCACTTGGCGACGGCCCATTGACTTACCATTTTAATACATGAAAAGATTTTTTTCTATCCAAAAAATACAAATTTTTTATAAACATGGCGCTAGTTTTGAAAAATAAAAATATTATTTGAATGAGCTCGATTTCCATGGCTCTAGAAATTTCTGAGCTTTTTTGATCGCCAAACCCATTATTTCAGGATACTCATAGAGTTTTTTGTTATTTTTGTGAGCAAATTCAATATGGGGCTGCATAATTTTTCTTGCAGCACTTCCAAATGCTATTCCATCTGGGAGATTGTTTGAATTCAACAATTCATGAGTTTTTTCATTTGTTCCTCCTGCTAACTGAATTAATCCTGGTGGAAGATCTGAACCGATTTTTTCAAACAACTTAACAGCATCTCTACTTGTTGTAGGAGCAAGATCTCCAGACATTGGCCTTCCATCTAGTTGCCAAATAAGGGGAATATCTAGCTCATTCAGAATTTCATATCTTTCCCAAAGAGCTTTCAAAAGATCTTCGGGCTCTTGGGCTTTTTTGAAAGATTGATTTAATCCACAACTAATAGATATCTTGTCTAATTTCATTCCAGAACTTTTAAGGATACTTACAACTTTTGTAAAAGAATCAAGGCGATTGATTTCTGTGTGAATTTCTACTGCATTAGGCCTTATTTTTTGAAGTGTTGATGCTAAATCATTTTTTGACAAATTATATTCATATTCACTAATTAGATTTAGAGGACAACTATTTAAACATCTTCCACATCCATAACATTTACTCTCTTTAATTCCGAAATTATCAATTGCAAAGGTGGGGCATACTTTTTCGCATGGTCTTGGACAACTAGGGGGACATTTTAAAGGATCAAATTTTGCTTTTCGAAAGTGGATATCATTACCATCACTAATACTTATCATTAATCCAGGGGAGTTTTTAAAGACTTTTTTTGCCCAATCGATTCCTTTTTTTGCTGCATAAACTATAGATTCTGCTGCTGCAACATCTATGTAGTCGACACCAGCAGCAGTATAAATTGCACATAAATCTTCTATGGCAACAATATCTTCATTACTGGCACCACAAATTAACTTAATCCATTTATCTTTTTTATTCTTGGTTTTAATCAAACAATTTAACTTTCAAATTCATTCAAAATATAATTACTTAATGGTTTCCATTCAAGTTTTCTTGAACCCCCCATTTCAACAACTATTGTTAGTTTATTATCGTTAGTGCAAATCTCTATTAAACTCTCTAATTCAGATTGAGATAATACTTGACCTTCTAATAACCAAAGTAATTTATTTTTATCATTTTCATTAAATAACTCAGAAGCTTGTGGGATTACTTGTTGAACTTCCCCAAGCGCTCCGTTTCTTCCTACACTTTGATGACCAAGGTGAGGTGGTCTAACGCCATGCAATTTGAGCAAGAAAACTTCTGGATCTCCAAGCCCTCTTGCTGAAGTTATAAAAGTTTTAAAGCCTTTGGCCTTCATTCTCCTCAAAAGACGAGTTTCATAACCACCTTCAAGAGGAGCAAATATTGCAAGACATTTGTTAGTTTTTAAATCGTTATGAAACTTTTTCCCTGAGAGAAGTAATGGCATAAAATTTCCTTTATTTCTATTCTATTTTATTTTATGGTACTTGATGATGTACAATTGTAATTCAGTGAATTTTTAAGCTCGCAAGCTAGCCGAGCCTCTTAAAATTTCACATTTTTTAGCGTTTCGTTAAAAAACTCAGGTGGGTTTATCCCGAGAGAAACTATCTATTATTTCAGATAAGTCTCGACCTTATTAATTGTTTTTTATTAACTTCACCTTGAATAACTGAAGGGTTTAGATAATTGAAAAATTATTACTAGCTAGCCTAATTTAGTCTTATGTCTATCGGAATTTTAGGAAAGAAATTGGGCATGTCCCAACTTTTCGATGATAAAGGTAATTCGGTACCAGTTACGCTTATAGAGGCTGGTCCGTGCCGCGTCACTCAATTGAAAACAACTGCTTTGGATGGTTATACCGCCGTTCAGATAGGATATGGCTTGTCCAAAGAGAAGCATTTAAGCAAACCTGAAAAGGGACACTTGTTGAAATCAGGTGAAGAACTTTTAAAGCATTTGAAAGAATATAGGGTTGAAGAAACTTCACCTTATGAAATCGGAAAACAAATAACTGTAAAAAACTTTGAGGTTGGTCAAAAAGTTGATATCAGTGGCAAATCTATGGGTAGAGGTTTTGCAGGCTACCAGAAAAGACATGGTTTTAGCAGAGGTCCTATGAGTCATGGTTCAAAAAATCATAGAGCACCAGGATCTACAGGAGCAGGAACAACTCCGGGTAGAATTTATCCAGGGAAAAGAATGGCAGGAAGATATGGAGGAAAACAGATAACTACCAAAGGATTGTTAGTTCTAAAAATTGATGATCAGAAGAATTTGCTTGTAGTAAAAGGTTCTGTTCCAGGTAAGCCCGGCTCAATTGTTAACATTAAGCCAAATAATGTTGTAGGCAAAAAAGGAGGTGAAAAATCATGACAACACTTGAAACTTTAAAGTGGGATGGTAAAAAATCAGGCAAAGTTACTCTTGATTTAGCAGTTGCTAAAGAAACTTCTTCGGCAGACTTAATCCATAGAGCAGTCCTTAGACAGCTAGCAAATAAAAGACAAGGGACAGCATCAACTTTGACAAGATCTGAAGTGCGCGGGGGTGGTAGAAAGCCATACAAACAAAAAGGTACAGGAAGAGCTCGTCAAGGATCAATAAGGACACCCTTAAGACCTGGTGGCGGAATTATTTTTGGACCGAAGCCACGTTCTTACAATCTTGATATGAATCGTAAGGAACGCAGATTAGCTCTTAGAACAGCTCTTATGTCTAGAGTATCTGACATGAAGGCTGTTGAAGATTTTGGATCTACGTTAAAGCAGCCTAAAACAAGTGATATCATCAATGGCCTTACTCGATTAGGTATACAAAAAACTGAAAAAGTTTTGGTTATTCTTGATAGCCCTTCCGATATTATAAAAAAATCCATTAATAATATTGAGAAAGTAAAATTAATCGCCGCCGATCAATTAAATGTATTTGATATTCTCAATGCCAATAAATTGGTAATAGGTCAATCAGCGATAGATAAAATTCAGGAGGTTTATGCATCATGAGTAAATTATTCGATTCTCGTTTAGCCGATGTAATACGAAAGCCAGTTATCACTGAAAAAGCTACAAACGCACTAGATCTTAACCAATATACTTTCGAAGTAGATCATAGAGCGGCTAAACCACAAATAAAGGCAGCTATTGAAGCCTTGTTCAGTGTTAAAGTCATAGGAGTTAACACTATGAATCCTCCAAGGAGAACAAGAAGAGTCGGGAAATTTTCCGGTAAACGTTCTCAGGTCAAGAAGGCAATTGTACGTCTTGCTGAAGGAGACAAAATCCAACTATTTCCAGAATCTTAAGGAGTTTTAATCATGGCAATACGTAAATTTAAACCTTATACACCTGGCACTAGGCAGAGAGTAGTTACTGACTTTAGTGAAATCACAAGTGCAAAACCTGAAAGATCACTAATAGTTTCAAAACATAGAGTTAAAGGCAGGAATAATCGTGGAGTTATCACTTGTCGTCATCGTGGAGGTGGTCATAAAAGGCAATATAGATTGGTCGACTTTAGAAGAGATAAAAGAAATATCAACGCTAAAGTTGCAGCCATACACTACGATCCTCATAGAAATGCAAGGTTGGCACTTTTATTTTATGAAGATGGAGAGAAAAGATATATTATCGCTCCAGCAGGAGTAAAAGTTGGACAAAATGTCATTTCTGGAGAAAGTGTTCCAATTGAAGATGGAAATGCCATGCCGCTTTCTGTTATGCCATTAGGATCTAGTGTTCATTGTGTTGAGTTATACGCAGGTAGGGGTGCTCAAATGGTTAGATCCGCAGGAGCTAGTGCTCAAGTTATGGCAAAAGAGGGAGATTATGTTGCTTTAAAACTTCCATCTACTGAGGTAAGACTTGTAAGAAAAGAATGCTACGCAACTCTTGGTGAAGTAGGTAATTCTGAAATAAGAAATACTAGCTTAGGTAAAGCAGGAAGAAGAAGATGGCTTGGAAGAAGGCCTCAAGTAAGAGGTAGTGTAATGAACCCATGTGATCATCCACATGGAGGAGGAGAGGGAAAAGCACCAATTGGTAGAGCAGGTCCAGTTACTCCATGGGGTAAGCCAGCTCTTGGACTAAAGACACGTAAAAAGAACAAACCAAGTAATAAATTAGTTGTTCGAAGACGCCGTCGCGTTTCTAAGAGGAGTAGAGGAGGAAGAGACTCTTGATTACTTCATTTATTATTTCAATTACTATTTCATAATCATGGGACGTTCACTAAAAAAAGGACCTTTTATAGCAGATAGCCTGCTCAAGAAGGTAGAAAAACAAAATACCGATAATGACAAGTCTGTTATCAAAACTTGGTCAAGATCCTCTACGATTTTACCCTTAATGATAGGTCACACAATCGCTGTACATAATGGCAAGACTCACATTCCAGTATTTATTACTGAACAAATGATTGGTCATAAACTCGGTGAATTTGCTCCTACACGCACTTACCGAGGTCATTTAAGAGATAAGAAAGGAGCAAAATCATGACAAAAACACCTGAAACAACAAAAACAGCAATTGCTCATGGAAATTATGTTCGCGGATCAGCCTCTAAAGTGAGAAGAGTTTTGGATCAGATAAGGGGTAGATCTTATAGAGATGCATTGATTATGTTGGAATTTATGCCTTACAGATCTACAGACCCCATTACTAAAGTTCTAAGATCTGCTGTTGCTAATGCAGAACATAACCTTGGAATGGATCCATCTACCCTAGTTATTTCCTCTGCATGGGCTAATAGTGGCCCAGTAATGAAAAGGTATAGACCCAGAGCTCAAGGTCGAGCTTTTTCAATTAAAAAACAGACTTGCCACATCAGTATTTCTGTTGAGTCTGCTCCTACTCAAACTAATGCGGAGGTACAAAACTAATGGGACATAAAATACATCCTTCTGGACTAAGATTAGGAATTACACAAGAGCATCGCTCTAAGTGGTTTGCTACTTCTAAAACATATCCAATTCTTCTCCAAGAAGATTTTAAAATTCGTACCTTCATACAAAAAAAATATGGAGCAGCAGGAATTAGCGATGTCTTAATAGCGAGAAAAGCTGACCAACTGGAACTTGAATTAAAAACAGCAAGACCAGGAGTTATAGTTGGAAGACAAGGAAGTGGTATTGAAGAATTAAGATCTGGCATTCAAAAAACTATAGGTGATAGAACAAGGCAAGTCAGAATAAACGTTGTTGAAGTTGAACGCGTAGACGCTGATGCTTTTTTACTAGCTGAATATATTGCTCAACAACTAGAAAAAAGAGTCGCCTTTAGAAGAACTATTAGGATGGCCTTACAAAGGGCTCAAAGGGCTGGAGTTCTAGGTCTTAAAATTCAAGTAGGGGGAAGGTTGAATGGTGCTGAAATAGCTAGAACTGAATGGACTAGAGAAGGTAGAGTACCTTTACATACTTTGAGAGCTGAAATTGACTACGCAACACGTGAAGCTAATACAACTTACGGTGTTCTAGGCATTAAAGTTTGGGTTTTCAAAGGTGAAGTTCTCCCTAAAGAAGAACAAACTATCCCTGTGGGTGCTAGCCCTAAGAGGAAAGCTAGTAGAAGACCTCAGCAATTTGAGGATCGTTCAAATGAGAATTCATAGGAGGTATAAAAATGCTTAGTCCAAAACGTACTAAATTCCGTAAACAACATAGAGGCAGAATGAGGGGTGTAGCCTCAAAAGGTAATACTATTGCATTCGGTCAATTTGCTCTCCAAGCTCAAGACTGTGGCTGGGTAACTGCACGTCAGATTGAAGCAAGCAGAAGAGCTATGACTAGATATATCAAACGTGGTGGTCAAATCTGGATAAGAATATTTCCTGATAAACCCGTAACCATGAGACCTGCCGAAACTAGAATGGGTTCTGGTAAAGGTAATCCAGAGTTTTGGGTCGCAGTTGTAAAACCTGGAAGAATACTTTTTGAAATGGGTGGTGAGGATATCACTGAGGAAACTGCTAAGGAAGCTATGCGTCTGGCTCAATACAAACTTCCTGTAAAAACTAAATTTATCTCAATTGATAAAAATCTAGAAAATTCCTCCCAAGAAAATACAAAAAATATTAAAAAATCTCAAGAGGAGGTTAAACAATGAAAAACTCAGAGTCACTTAAGGAATTTAAAAAATTAAATTCTGAACAAATTACTGAAAAGATTGACCAATTACGAAAAGATCTTTTTGACTTGAGATTCAAGCAAGCTACAAGACAGCTCAATGAAACTCATAAATTTAAAATTATCAAGAAACAAGTTGCGCAATTACTCACTCTTAGTAAGAGTCAATCTGCTTCTAAAACAACTTCTGATTAATTATTAGTTATGGCACTTAAAGAAAGAATTGGTACTGTTGTCAGTGACAAAATGGATAAAACAGTTGTTGTCGCTGTTATTAACAGATATCCACATCCCACTTATAAAAAAATTGTAAGTAGAACTACTCGATATAAGGCGCATGATCCAGAAAATATATGCGTTTTAGGTGATCGAGTTAAAATTAGAGAAACTAGACCGCTTAGTGCTCAAAAAAGATGGGCCATAGAAGAGATTCTCAATAAAACAAGTCAGGCTAAGGAGGTTCAAAAATGATTCAACAAGAAACTTATTTAACAGTTGCCGATAATAGCGGGGCAAAAAGACTCCAATGTATTAGGGTTTTAGGTTCTAATAGAAGGTATGCACATGTCGGGGATGTAATCGTAGCAACCGTAAAAGATGCTCTTCCTAACATGGGAGTTAAGAAATCTGAAGTTGTTAAAGCTGTTATCGTCAGAACTAAAGCAACATTGAGAAGAAATACTGGTAATTCAATCAGATTTGATGACAATGCGGCAGTATTGATTAATGAAGATAAGAATCCAAAAGGTACTAGAGTCTTTGGTCCTGTAGCTAGAGAACTGCGGGATAAAAATTATACAAAGATTGTTTCTCTTGCTCCGGAGGTGATTTAAATGTTGGATTCATTAAAGCAAAAGAAAAATTTCCAGAGAATAAAAATGAGAATCAAAACTGGAGATTTGGTAAAAGTAATTAATGGCAAGGACAAAGGGAAAACTGGTGAAGTTTTAAAAACTATCCCTCTTGAAAATAGAGTAGTTGTAAAGGGAATTAACCTTAGGACCAAACATGTAAAACCAACTCAGGAAGGAGAAACTGGAAGAATTCTTACAGAAGAAGCATCTTTACATGCATCAAATGTAATGTTTTTTTCAAAAGATAAAAATCTTACAAGTAAGATTGAATACTTTATTGATAAAGAGGGGGTTAAGAAAAGAAGATTGAAGAAAACTGGTGAAGTAATTGATTAATTTTTCATCAGAAACCAGATTTCAACTTTTTCTAATTTATCAATTCTGACAAAGACCAGAATTAACAAAAAAATTATGACTCTAAAAAATCGCTACAAAGAATCAATAAGACCAAAACTTTTAAAAGACCTTGGTCTTAAAAATATTCATCAAGTACCTAAAGTTGTCAAAGTCAACGTTAACAGAGGTCTTGGTGAAGCAGCTTCTAATTCGAAAGCTCTTGAAGCCTCTTTAAATGAAATGGCAACAATTACAGGACAAAAGGCTTTAGTAACTAGGGCCAAAAAAGCTATCGCGGGTTTTAAAATTCGCGAGGGCATGCCTATTGGTTGTACTGTAACTTTGAGAGGAGACAGGATGTATTCTTTTTTGGAGAGATTTATAAATCTAGCTTTACCAAGAATAAGAGACTTTAGAGGAGTTAATCCAAAAAGTTTTGATGGGAGAGGTAATTACACCGTTGGCGTGAAAGAGCAATTGATTTTTCCTGAAATCTCTTTTGATAAAATAGATTCAATAAGAGGTATGGATATAACTATTGTCACTAGTGCAAAATCAGATCAAGAAGGTAAAGCTCTTTTGCAGGAGTTAGGAATGCCTTTTAGTAAGAATTAAATTAAAACTATGTCAAATCACGATCCTATTTCAGATATGCTAACTCGAATTAGAAATGCGAGTCAAAAAAAGCATACAACCACAACTATCCCTGGTTCAAAAATGTCCTTAAGTATCGCTAAAGTACTGCAAAAAGAGGGTTTCATTTCTGATATAAATGAAGAAGGTGAAGGTTATAAATCACAAATAATTCTTGGCCTCAAATATAGTGGTAAAAATAAATTCCCTACTATTCGATCTATGCAGAGAGTTAGTAAACCTGGTTTGAGAATTTATAAAAATACTAAGGGTTTACCAAAAGTTCTTGGAGGTCTTGGAGTTGCCATAATATCAACTTCTAAAGGCGTCATGAGTGATCGCGATGCTAGGAAGCAAGGTATTGGAGGCGAAGTCCTCTGCTATGTTTATTAAGGAGGATTAATCATGTCAAGAATCGGAAAAACACCAGTACTAATTCCAGAGAAAGTTACAGTTGATTTTGATGGATTAACAGTTACAGTGAAAGGCCCAAAGGGTGAGTTAAAACGTCTAATGCCTGAGGGAGTTAGTTTTGATAAGAAAGATAATACTGTTGTAGTAAGTCCAACTACAACCAAAATATATTCAAGGCAGAGACATGGTTTATGTAGAGCATTAATTGCTAATATGGTCGAAGGGGTTACTCAAGGTTTTTCGAAGAAACTAGAAATTGTTGGCGTTGGATCGAGAGCACAAGTCAAAGGTAAAAATCTAGTTGTAAGTGCAGGTTATAGTCATCCTGTAGAAATGATCCCCCCTGATGGTATAACATATAAGGTTGAGAGTAATACAAACGTTACTGTATCTGGAATTGATAAGGAAATTGTTGGCAATGAAGCAGCAAAAATCAGATCAATTAGACCTCCAGAGCCATATAAAGGTAAAGGAATTAAGTACCATGATGAGAGAATTCTCAGAAAAGCTGGTAAATCTGGCAAAAAATAATTCCAATTAAAAAAATGACCAAAATTTCCAGGAAATTACAAACACAAAAAAGACATAAAAGATTAAGGAGATTCTTAATTGGAGATGCAACCCGCCCAAGATTGTCTGTTTTTCGCTCTAATAACCACATTTATGCCCAGGTTATAGATGATAGCGCTCAAACAACTATTTGCTCTGCTTCAACTGTTGATAAGGAACTAAGAGAAAAATCTGATAAATTACCTTCTGATTGTAATTCTTCTTCTATCGTTGGAAAATTACTAGCAAAGAGAGCGATAAAAAAAGGTATTAAGCAAGTAATTTTTGACCGTGGAGGTATTTTATATCACGGCAGAGTAAAAGCACTTGCAGACGCTGCTCGTGAAGCTGGCCTTGAATTCTAACTCTTAATTTTTTACTATGACTGACACTCCAACAAAACAAGAAATTCAATCCAAGAACGATAACGTTCCTGGAGCTATGCCTGTAGAACAAAAAAAGAATAATCGTAATGATCGAAAAAGAAATAGAAGAGGTGATTCAAAAAATCTAGAGAGAGATTCTGATTGGCAAGAAAGAGTTGTTCAAATTCGACGCGTTTCAAAGACTGTTAAGGGTGGAAAAAAAATGAGTTTTAGAGCAATTGTTGTTGTAGGTAATGAGAAAGGTCAAGTTGGAGTTGGAGTTGGTAAAGCAGGAGATGTTATTGGTGCGGTGAGAAAGGGAGTTTCAGATGGTAAAAAGAATCTTGTTAAGGTTCCCTTAACCCCAAATAATTCAATACCGACTTTATCTAAAGGTAGAGATGGTGCTGCTAATGTACTAATTAGACCAGCTGCCCCAGGTACAGGTGTAATTGCTGGTGGTTCAATAAGAACAGTTTTAGAATTAGCCGGTATAAAAAATGTCTTAGCAAAAAGATTGGGTAGTAAAACACCTTTAAATAATGCAAGAGCTGCAATGGTAGCTCTTTCTCAATTAAGAACACACAAATCTGCCTCAAGGGAGAGAGGCATCTCACTTGAACAGATCTATTCTTGAAAATTATGACTTCAACATTAAATACACTTAAATCAAACTCTGGTGCGAGAAAGAAAAAATTAAGAAAGGGTAGAGGTATTGCCGCCGGTCAAGGCGCATCATGTGGTTTTGGAATGAGAGGACAAAAGTCACGTTCTGGAAGACCCACACGCCCAGGTTTTGAAGGTGGCCAAATGCCACTATATAGAAGAGTTCCAAAATTAAAGCACTTTGAAATAATTAATCAAAAGAACTTTTCTATAGTTAATTTAGAAAAATTAAATGATTTCAAAGATAATGATACTGTTAACCTAGACTCACTAGTTAAGAAAGGATTGATCTTCAAGCCCAAATTTCCTTTAAAAATCCTTGGTAACGGAAAACTTAATATAAAGTTAAAAGTCCAAGCTCATGCATTTACAAAAGTTGCAAAACAAAAAATTGAGGACGCAGGCGGATCCTGCGAGCTTATAAATAATAAATAAATTTACTAAAAATTTAGGTAAGTTTCAAAATGTTTGTCAACAAAAGTAGAAATCCTAGCGCTTCTGAAATACTTTCCCAATTATTTTTAAATAAGGAGCTAAGAAGTAGAGTTTTAACTACTTTAGGACTTCTCCTTTTAGTAAGACTTGGCATATATATCCCTATGCCTGGTATTGATAGGGTTGCTTTTAAAAGTTTTATAGATCAAGGAGGGCAATTAATAGGCTTTTTAGATATTTTTACTGGAGGAGGAATTTCAACCTTAGGGATATTCGCATTAGGCATACTCCCCTTTATCAACGCATCAATCATTATTCAGCTTCTCACAGCTTCATTGCCCGTCCTTGAAGATTTACAAAAAAACGAAGGAGAAGCGGGAAGAAGAAAAATTGCTCAAATTACTAGATATGTTTCATTAGGATGGGGGTTTTTGCAAAGTATAATTTTTTCCTTAATTCTCAGACAATATGCTATTCAAGGTATAAGTGAAACTACATTTGTCTTGCAAACCTCCATTGCCTTGGTTACTGGCTCAATGTTGGTAATGTGGTTTAGTGAAATCATCACAGAGAAAGGGATAGGTCAAGGCGCTTCACTGGTAATTTTTTTGAATATTGTTTCGACTTTACCTAAGGCTCTAAGTTCAACCATTGAAAAAGCTCAAACTGGCGATAGAGGAGATGTTTTAGGTATAGCAGTTTTACTTGGAGTATTTTTACTGACAATTGTAGGGATCATTTTTGTTCAAGAGGGAGCAAGGCGCATACCTATTGTTAGCGCAAAAAGGCAGATAGGAAGTTCAACACTACTTCCTACAAGGCAAAGTTATTTACCTTTAAAATTAAATGCAGGAGGAGTCATGCCTATCATATTTGCATCTGCTTTAATCTTTTTACCTATAACTATTGCAAATGTAACTGGTAATCCAGTCTTAATTAAGTTAGCCAGTAGTTTAAATCCCGGATCTTCTAATCCATGGCCATATGCTCTTACATTCTTCACCTTGATTTTGGGGTTCTCCTATTTTTATGCATCTCTTACTATCAACCCAGTTGATGTAGCTTCAAATTTAAAGAAAGGAGGAGTAGCGATACCAGGCGTTAGACCAGGAACTAATACAGCAAACTACCTATCAGGTATACAAAATAGGTTGACTTTATTGGGAGGATTATTTCTGGGTTCAGTAGCTATAATCCCAGCTGCAGTAGAAAGAGCTACAAATGTTCAGACCTTTCAAGGTTTAGGAGCAACTTCATTACTTATTCTTGTGGGTGTTGCTATAGACACTGCTAAGCAAATTCAAACTTATGTTATTTCACAAAGGTATGAGGGATTAATTAACAATTAATGAAGAAACATTTATTATTTTTAGGAGCCCCTGGAGCAGGGAAAGGGACTCAAGCGGAATTGTTAAGTCAAAGTAATTCTTATTTACACCTTTCTACTGGTGAATTATTAAGAAAAGAAATCGAAATGAATACTGCACTTGGTATTCAGGTAAAGGATATTATGAATCGAGGGGAACTTGTTAGTGATGAACTGGTATTAAAGATAGTAAGACAAAATTTAGTCAAGGATAACAAAGGTTGGATATTAGATGGCTACCCAAGAAATTTATCTCAAGCAAATTCATTAAATGAAGTCTTAAATGAAATAAATCAACCTTTGGAACTAGTTTTTTATTTAGATATTCCGGAAGAAGTACTAATTAAGCGTTTGCTTTTAAGAGGTAGAAAAGATGATACAGAAGAGACAATTAGAACAAGAGTTGACATTTATAAAAAAACTACAGAACCATTGATTCAATATTTTAATGATCTCTCATTGTTAGAATATATTGATGCTAATAGAGATTTAAAAACCATTTCCTTTGATATCAAACAAAAAATGGCTTGATTATGATGTAGAATATAATATTAACGTTTTATTTGTTAAACCCCTATGAAGGTCAGATCTTCAGTCAAAAAAATTAGTCCTGACGATCAGATCGTGAGGAGAAGAGGTAAAATCTATGTTATCAACAAGAAAAGACCTCGCAATAAACAGCGTCAGGGTTAAATTTCAACCCTTAAATTCAAACTTTTACTTAATCAAAACACGTGGCCAGGATTGCAGGAATTGACATACCTCGCGAAAAGCGAGTTGAAATTGCACTTACATACGTCTATGGAATTGGTTTAACGAGATCGAAGCTAATTCTTGCTAATACGGGTGTAAACCCAGATACTCGTGTCAAAGACCTTTCAGATTCTGATGTTCAAAAGCTCAGAGGTGCTACAGAAGAATTCACTTTAGAAGGAGATTTGAGAAGAAAAGAGGGTATGGCTTTAAAACGTCTACAAGACATAGGGTGTGTAAGAGGAAGAAGACATAGAATGAGTCTTCCTGTAAGAGGTCAAAGAACTAGAACCAATGCAAGAACAAGACGGGGTTCTAGGAAAACAGTTGCTGGAAGAAAAAAATAAATAACTAAATCTATTTACAAATTTAAGTATTAAATTAAAACATCATGGCAGCTACAGTAAAAAAAACAGGTTCCAAGAAATCTAAACGTAATGTACCTAATGGTGTGGTACACATCCAAAGCACTTTTAATAATACTATTGTTTCAATTACTGACACCTCTGGCCATGTAATTTCTTGGTCTTCTGCAGGCGCAAGTGGATTTAAAGGCGCTCGGAAAGGTACGCCATTTGCTGCTCAAACAGCTGCTGAAGCTGCAGCTAGAAGAGCACTTGATCAAGGCATGAGACAAATAGAAGTACTAGTTAGAGGGCCAGGCGCAGGTAGGGAAACGGCCATAAGAGCTTTACAAGTGGCCGGATTAGAAATAACTCTAATAAGAGATGTAACTCCATTACCTCATAATGGATGTAGAAGACCTAAACGGAGACGCGTTTAGGTCTTAACCATTCTCAACCCCCCCCCAAAAAAAAACTTTTAACCTCATTATTTTCCGTGTTGCAATACCAGATTGACAGAATCGACCATCAAATAGCAGATGATCGCTCCCAAACAGGAACTTTTTTAATTGGCCCTCTTGAGAGGGGACAAGCTACAACGTTGGGTAATTCTCTTAGAAGAGTCCTTATGGGAGGACTTGAAGGGAGTGCAGTTACTGCTGTAAGGATAGCAGGAATTAATCATGAATATGCCACTATTCCTGGAGTTAGAGAAGACGTTTTAGATATTCTTCTTAATTGCAAGCAACTATCAATAAATAGTTCTAATCCAGAGCTCGAAATCGGTAGGTTAGTAGCTAGTGGTCCAATGGAAGTGAAGGCCAATGATATCCAATTCTCCTCTCAAGTTGAAATTGTTGATGGCGAAAAACCTATCGCGACTATTCAGGAGGGTCATAACTTAGAGTTGGAAATCCATGTTGAAAGAGGTGTTGGATATAGACCCGTCGACCGTAAGAGTGAAGAGACAACTGCTATTGATTTACTTCAAATAGATGCTGTATTTATGCCAGTTAAGAGAGTGAATTTTTCAATTGATGAAACTGCCGTGGCAGAAGGCGGAACTGGAAGAGAAAGATTAACAATGGAAGTAGTAACAGATGGTTCAACAAGTCCTGACGATGCTATTGCTGAAGCTGCAAATCAGTTAATAGAACTTTTTCAACCCCTTGCCACTGTGACAATGGTTGAGGAAATTCCTGAAGAACCTGAACCATCTCCTGAGGCTCAAATTCCTCTAGAGGAACTAAACTTGTCCGTTAGAGCATATAATTGTTTGAAAAGAGCTCAAGTTAACTCAGTTTCGGATTTAATGGGCTTCAGTTATGAAGATCTTCTTGAAATTAAAAACTTTGGCTCTAAATCTGCTGATGAGGNTATTGAGGCTCTTGAGCGCATCGGCATTTCTATTCCACAAAGCAGAACATCTGTTTAACAATTTTAAGATTATGAGACACCAACTTAGAATTCCATTATTAAGTAAACCTGCTGACCAGAGGAAAGCACTCCTAAGAGGTTTAACTACACAATTAATTAGGGAAGGTAGAGTAACAACAACAAAAGCCCGTGCAAAAGCTTTAAGAAATGAAGCTGAAAGAATGATTTCACTCGCTAAAGAGGGCAGTTTGGCTTCTAGGAGAAGGGCTATTGGATATATCTATGATAAGAAATTAGTTCATTCACTATTTGAAAAAGCAAAGGAAAGATATGGAGACAGAAATGGTGGTTATACACGCATAGTCAGAACCGTATCTAGAAAAGGTGATAACGCTCAGATGGCCATAATCGAGCTTGTTTAAGATAGTTTATATTGGGGCTTTTACTAGAAAATAACTTTTGAAAAGGGTAGCTTTACTAGTCCAATATGATGGATCACATTATTCAGGTTGGCAAAAACAAAAAAATGCAACTTCAGTTCAAGAAATTCTAGACAGAGCTCTCTTAAAGATTACAAATCATACAGTTAAGACTTTTGCGGCAGGAAGGACAGATGCTGGGGTTCATGCATCAGGGCAAGTAGTACACTTTGATATTGATTGTGTAATTCCAGGGAATAGTTATTCTGCTGTTTTAAATGGTCTATTACCCTCAACAATTAGGATCTTGGAATCAGTTGAGGTTCAAGATAGTTGGCATGCATGCTATTCAGCAATATATAGACATTATCGATATGTCATTAACAACAGTAAATTTCCTAACTTGTTTATCAATAATTGGTCATGGCATAGATATCAAAAATCATTAGATGAAATTTTAATGTTTAATGCATCTAAGACAATGGAAGGAGAACACGATTTTTTTGCTTTTCAAAAAAGTGGAAGTAACAGAACAAACTCTATTACAAAAATAAAAAATATAGATATTAAAAGAGTAGAAGATTTGATTTTAATTGATATCAAAGCTACTGGTTTTCTATATGGAATGGTCCGTTTAATCGTTGGTCAACTAGTTTTGGTTGGA
>JAOOLS010000069.1 GCA_028408915.1 Prochlorococcus sp. AH-716-J09 | reverse complement strand
CTCTTCCACCTCTACGAGATCCTCCAGAACCTCTAGGCTCAGCTTTATTAATTCTTAATGGCCTACCCATAAGTTCGGTTCCTTGCAAACCAGCAATAGCTTTTGACTCAATCGCTTCATCTGCCATTTCAATAAATGCGAATCCTCTTTTCCTGCCAGTATCCCTCTCCAAGGGAAGAGAACAATTTAAAACCTCGCCAAAAGGGGCAAATAACTGTAAAACATCTTCACGCTCTGCGCGGAACGGCAAATTGCCAACAAAAATACTCACTTTAAATTCAACAAAAAATTTACCTTATAAAAAACTACAATGAGTAGTTCCATAACGTTGCTTCATTATTCTACTTCAAAGCATACCCTTGTTGTAGAAAAATAATTGAGATTCAAAGTAACAATTTTTTTCGCCAATTATTTAACTCTTTTTCTACTTGAACAAAACCTGTACCACCTTCGCTATTTCTTGATTTAACGACATTAAGAGGTTTAAGATCTACAAAAACATCTTCATCAAATTCGGGATGAAATTTTTTAAATTCTTCAATTTTTAGATTTTTAAATAACATTTTTCTCTCCAGGCAATATTTAACCATTTGACCAACAACTTGATAAGCGGTCCTAAAAGGAACATCTTTATTAACTAAGTAATCTGCCAAATCAGTAGCATTAGAAAAATCATTTTCTACAGAATCAGATAGATTTTCAATATTAAATTCAATACCTTCATTAATTAAAATAGTCATTGCTTTAATACAAGAAGATATTGTTTCTGCAGTATCAAATATTGGCTCTTTATCCTCTTGAAAATCCTTATTATAAGAAAGTGGTACTCCTTTGACCATTGTTAACAATGCCTGGAGATGTCCATACACTCTTCCTGTCTTACCTCTTATCAATTCTGGAACATCAGGATTTTTTTTCTGAGGCATTAAGCTACTTCCTGTGGCACATTTATCTGTTAATTTTGCAAAAGAAAATTCATCAGTTACCCATAAAATTATTTCTTCTGAAATTTTACTTAAATGAGACATCAATATAGCTGATGCAGAAACAAACTCTATACAAAAATCTCTATCACTCACTGCATCAATACTGTTTTTATAAATCTTTTTAAAACCCAATTCTGCAGCTGTAAAATGTCTATCTATTTTTATTTTTGTTCCAGCTAATGCTGCAGCTCCTAACGGAGAAATATTAACTCTTGAGCGAACTTCTTTATACCTTTCACGGTCTCTTTGGAGCATTTCTATGTAAGCCAATAAATGATGAGCCAAAGATAATGGTTGCGCTCTTTGCATGTGGGTGTATCCAGGAATTAATGTATAAATATTAGATTTTGCAAGATTTAAGAAGGATTTTTGCAAATCGGTTATTAAAATTTCAATGTTGTCAATCTCTTTTCTTAGCCACAATCTTATATCTGTACCAACTTGATCATTTCTACTTCTACCTGTGTGTAATTTTTTCCCAGTTTCACCAATTAAACTTATCAGCTTTTCTTCTATACAATAGTGAATATCTTCAGAAGGTGGACTAGGAGAAAATTTACCCTCCAAATACTCAACTTTTATTAATTCTAAACCATTAATAATTTGGCAAGCCTCAGAAGAGGATAAAACTTTTGTTTTGCCAAGCATTTTCGCATGAGCAATCGAACAATCTAAATCTTCTAAAATAAGCTTTCTATCAAAACCAATTGAGGCATTAAACTTTTCAATAAAAGGGTCAAGAGCATTATCAAACCTTTTACTCCAAACTTTTGCCATATTAATTGTTAACTTTAAGTATCTCTAATAAAGCATTTTTTTATATAAGTGACAAAAAATATCTATTTTAATTGAAAAATAACCATCGAGGCATCATCTTCAAGATGTCTATTTTGCCCTGTAAAATCATCTAACTTTTTAAATATTTTGTTTAAGATTACTTGGGATGTATAAGATTGCTTGCATAATTTTGTGAGGGTTTTAATTAATCTTTCCTCATCAAATCTTTGTCCTAAAGAGTTAGAAGTATCAATTACTCCATCTGTGTAATAAAGAACTAAATCATTTTGATTAAGCTTGATTTCACCACAGTGATATTCAGCATCTTGTTGTAGTCCAAGCACAAATCCTTTTGCATCTAATTTAATAATTTTCTGATCTGAATTTTTCCAAAGCAGAGGAGGATTATGTGCTGCATTAGCAAATCTCAATTTTCTAGTTCTAGGATCATAATCTGAGTAAAATAATGTCACAAATCTATGCGATTGATCTAAATCATTTATTGCCAATTGATTCAAATCATGCAAAATTCTATCTGGAGGCAGACCTGTAAGAACTTCTGCACGAAGCATTCCTCTTAACATAGTCATTAAAAGACCGGCTGGAATTCCTTTACCCATTACATCACCTATTACAAAAGCCCATCTTGATTTTTCTTTTCTTTTTTCAGAGATATTCGTCTTTAAACACATAAAATCATAGTAATCTCCACCAAGCTGAAGAGCTGGTCTACAATGTGCGGCAAGGTCTATACCATGGATAGTTGGACAATAATCCGGGAGAAGTTGAGATTGAATTTCCGCACCAGTAGATATTTCTCTATCAACATTTTCATGCTTTTTCTTTGTTTTTATTAAGAAGTGATTTTCTAATCCAACAGCTAAGCAATTTTCAATAAAATTAAAATTACTATCTTCAGTAATTAACTGTCTAGAGATA
>JAOOLS010000068.1 GCA_028408915.1 Prochlorococcus sp. AH-716-J09 | reverse complement strand
TATAAGCTCACCTTCTCCAATGCCGAAAGAATTTTGATTATTTAATTCCATAGTGGGACTTCTAAAGCAATTTTACCCAGCATTTGATTTCTATAATCTTCCAATAACTTATGAGACATTCTCCTTTTATCACCTGAGGTATGTTTTGAAGCTGCTTCGTCCATCCAAGCAGAAGGACTCTTAAAGCCTTTGGTAATATCAACTCCATATCTATTAGATATTTGTTTAACTGAGATATTCGCATTCTTATCTTTGTTGAGAGTGGATATAATTTTGATAAATTCAATTGCAACACTCTCTATTTCATAAGCAGCTTCACCAATATCGTCACACAGTGCAAGATTAAGTGCTGATTTTTGATCTTCTAAATTTGGAGGTATAACACCAGGAGCATCTAGCAGATCTATACCACTTTCTAATTTTATCCATCTTAAATTACGAGTCACGCCTGCTTTCCTAGCGCTATCTACAACTCTTTTTTTTGCAATTCTATTAATTAATGCTGACTTTCCTACGTTTGGAAAACCAAGTGTAAGGGCTCTAATTGGCCTAATTCGCATTCCTCTAGAGAGTCTTCTCTCGTCGATTGACGACCTAGAATCTTTGGCTGACTTACAAATTTCTTTAATTCCTATTCCTCTTTTAGCATCACACCAAAGAGGATATTGCTCTTTAGCATTAAACCATTTATTCCAACTATTGATTGTATTAGGGGAGATCATATCTGATCTGTTAATAACAAGAATATGTTTTTTATTATTTATCCATTTATTTAAGTGCGGATGTCCTGTTGATAAAGGAATTCGTGCATCTCTAACTTCTATGACTAAATCTACTTTATTGATAACTTCAGATAATTTCTTTTCTGCTTTTGCGATATGGCCTGGGTACCATTGGATTTTGGGTATGTCCACTTCAATAAATCAAATAAAATTTTGTATTCTTTTAGTTTTTATAAGTTTCAAAAGTATTTACTTCTAAAGTTTAGTATAAATTTAATGACTAAAAAATTTTTATAATCGTTAATTCTTAAAATTTATTAAGGCATAGGTAACAGTAACTACTTTTTAACCCAATAAGCCCAAATTAACGTTAGGGTCTTAAGATTAAAAATTAAGATTATTTAATGTCAAAATTATCTCTTTCCAGTCTTGATAAGACACATTTAGAAGGAAAAAAAGTTCTTGTAAGAGTAGATTTTAATGTTCCATTAAATGAAGATGGTCAAATAACCGACGATACTCGTATTCGTGCAGCGATCCCAACTATTCAATATCTTATTAATCATTCTGCAAAAGTTATTTTAGCTGCTCATTTTGGCAGACCAAAGGGACAGGTAAATGAAAAAATGAGATTAACTCCAGTAGCAGCAAGATTAAGTGAATTGTTGGGGCAAAATGTTGCTCTTACTAACAGTTGTATTTGTGATGAAGCAATTGCAAAATCTAATAGCTTATCTAATGGAGATGTTCTTTTACTTGAAAATGTTCGTTTTTTTGGGGAAGAAGAAAAGAACGACCTGGAGTTTGCTAAAAAATTAGCATCACATGCAGATATGTACGTAAATGATGCTTTCGGTGCTGCTCATAGAGCTCATGCTTCAACTCAGGGTGTTACTAATTATTTGAGTCCCTCAGTAGCTGGCTTCCTTTTAGAAAAAGAATTGAAATACTTACAAGGAGCAATAGATTCCCCAAAGCGACCATTGGCAGCAATAGTTGGAGGATCAAAGGTTAGTAGCAAAATAGGAGTACTTGATTCTTTACTAGATAAATGTGACAAAATCATGATTGGCGGAGGTATGATTTTCACTTTTTATAAAGCTAGAGGTTTAGATGTCGGAAAGAGCCTTGTAGAAGAAGATAAACTCGAGCTTGCTAAAGATTTAGAAGCAAAAGCGAAAGCAAAAGGAGTAGAATTGTTATTACCCACTGATGTTGTTTTGGCTGATGAATTTTCTCCTGACGCCAATAGTAAAATATCTCAAATTGATGCAATTAGTGGGAATTGGATGGGTTTAGATATTGGTCCAGATTCCATTAAAGTTTTTCAGAATGCTCTTGCAGAATGTAAGACAATTATTTGGAATGGTCCAATGGGAGTTTTTGAATTTGATAAATTTGCAGACGGTACAAATGCAATAGCTACGACTCTTGCGGACTTAAGTGCTTTTTCTGAAGTTTGTACAATTATTGGTGGCGGAGATTCAGTCGCGGCAGTCGAGAAAGCAGGTTTAGCGGAGAAAATGTCTCATATATCTACTGGAGGTGGCGCAAGTTTGGAACTTTTAGAAGGTAAAACCTTACCAGGTGTAGCAGCGTTAAACGACGCTTAGGCTATATCTCATCAACAATATCAATGCTCTTTGTGAAAGTAATCATTCCCTCAGGGTGAGCTATGATTCCTGACCAAATTTGTATTCCTGGTTTTGAAGGGGCTCTTGTTATTTTAAAAATTCCTCCAGACGCCAATGGCTCCAATAATATTTCTTGTTCAAAAAATGAATTAACTTGATGAGGTTTTATAGCTCCAGCAATAATTACCTCTTCAAGAGGCTTATTTAGAATTATATCGATATCATATTTTGAACCAGTAAGGACTCTATCAGGTATTTTAAAACTAATATCTATCTTTTTATTATCATTTCTTATTGTGGTGAATAAATTTTTGGTAATCCCTTCATCTATTTTTCCATTTACGATTGAAAATAAAAAATCAAAATTGGATTCAAGTATATAAAT
>JAOOLS010000067.1 GCA_028408915.1 Prochlorococcus sp. AH-716-J09 | reverse complement strand
CAACTTGAAAAGCTCTTTATTTATGTTGATCAAGAGCCTAACTACTTTAATCAAAAAAATAATAAACTTTTGCCAAAATTAGCCAAAGAAAACTATAAAGAATTTTTGGAAAGTTTATTAAAAAAAACAAGATTAAGCATTCAACCAAAAATTGATGGGTGTGCTATTGCTATTAGATATATAGATGGCAAGTTTAATAAAGCTATTACAAAAATAGGATTTGATGTCTCAAGCAAAATTAAACAAATTAAAAATGTCCCCGATTGTATTCCTATCAAACGAGATTTTCAAATTAGAGGTGAACTATACGCTACAAACCAAGTTGCCGGAATTTCCCAAAGAATTACAAGAAAATACCTCAATGATAAGAAAGGGATTGGAGAAAGTCTCAGCTTTTGCTGTTTCCAAATACTTAATGGAAGACTTAATCAATACGAAACCCTTAACTATCTTAAAAAATGTGGCTTCAGCACCCCTGACAGTTACTTCACAAATCATACAAGCGAAATCCAAATATATAAAAAAAATTGGTTAGAAAAAAAAATATTTGCGAAATATCCAACTAATGGGATAGTTATAAAAATAAATAGTAGAAAATTACAGTTACTTAGAGAGAAAAGTTTATCTCAAAATAAAGAATGGCAATATGCAATTGAAAAATAATATTAAATAGTACCTTCAATAAGAGCTCACGATACTGACTTCCAGTATTTACAGTGGAAGTAATTAAATTTTGGTTAAATTCCAAAGCAATTTGCTGGATTACTAAATGACTGCCACTATTTCAAGACCTAAAATCTCTAATTGGGAAACATCTAATATTCCAAACCTTACAGGCAAAACAGCGCTAATTACTGGTGCGAATAGTGGTCTTGGATACTACACTGCAAAGGCCCTAGCAGAAAAAAATGCTCATGTTGTTATAGCTTGTAGATCGCTTGAAAAAGCTAATCAAACTATCAAAAAACTTAAAGGTCTTAATCCTGAAGGATTATATACACCTTTAGAATTAGATTTATCAGATTTAAAAAATATTATTGAAGTTCAGTCCAAAATTTTTGATAATTTTGAAAATTTGGATTTACTAATCAATAATGCAGGCATTATGCATCCGCCTAAAACTCTTAGTGCCCAAGGATATGAAATACAATTTGCAGTTAATCATCTAGCGCACATGCTTTTGACTCTAAAGCTACTTCCAATTATTGAAAAAAAAGAAGAATCTAGAATAGTAACGGTGACTTCCGGAGCACAATTTTTTGGTAAAGTTGGTTGGAAAAATCTCAAAGCCGAGAACTATTACAACAAATGGGAATCTTACTCCAATAGCAAATTGGCAAATGTAATGTTTGCTTTGGAACTAAATGAGAACTTAAAGCACAAAAATATACTTTCTTTAGCCGCTCACCCAGGAATTGCAAAAACAAATCTCTTTACTGCTCAAAAACCTAACCCTGGTCCATTAGAAACATTCTCATTGGAATTATTTAGCCCTATTTTTCAAACTGCTGAGATGGGTGCTTTACCTCAGCTTTTTGCTGCTACTTCACCAGACGCAAGAGGTGGTGATCATTATGGTCCTAGATTTAATTTCAGAGGTCATCCAAAATTATCCCCTACTTCTCCTTTCGCCATGAATAAAAAAGAAAGAAAAAATTTATGGGAAAAAAGCCTCGAAATACTTAATAACTTCTTATAAATTTTTCATTTTTACTAACTTTAGAAAATACTTCAAGATATGTAATTCACTCTCTGAGAGTTTCATAAATTCTGTTAAAGCATCATAATTTTTTTCATCAATTTTTTTTGATAATTGAATAAAACTATCATGGTTTTCATTAACAAAGCGCTCAGCAATCTGAGAGGGAGTTAAACCCTGTTCAATTAATTCACCTGGAGCATTTTTCTCCCACTTTTCATAAAACCAAGAGAACCAATATTTTGCAGTATTATCTTCCATTAATAAACTTTTCTTGGGCGAATACTATAAATACTTAAGAAAAATCTCATGATTGAATTACCCTTTAAACACAATTAATATAAATGCAATTATAAATTTAATGATAGATAATCATTCAAGTAAAAGAAATATTAATCTTGTAATTGGGTTAGGTAAATCTGGATTTTGGGCTGCCAAGTATTTGAGAAGCATCAATAAGAGAGTAATTGTTTGGGAAAGCAAAGATGGGATAGAATTCTTAGAAAGAAAAACAGCATTAGAAGAGCTTAATATCATAGTTTCTCTAAATAAAGAATTTATATTTGAAGAAATTCAACCTTTTTTGAAAGAGATCGAATCTGTTGTTGTAAGTCCATCAATACCTTATGACCATATAACTATTATTGAATTAAAAAATAAAGGAATTAAAGTAATCGGAGAAATTAATGTTGCATGGGAAATTTTAAAAGACACAAATTGGATAGGTATTACTGGCACTAATGGCAAGACTACTGTTACTCATCTACTAAGCCATATACTCTGTGATACTGGATTATACGCTCCTTTTGCTGGAAATATTGGTACACCTTTATGTAAGTATGCTCACTCCAAAAAACATGAAAAAATTGATTGGGTTGTGTCTGAATTAAGCAGTTATCAAATAGAAATATCTCCAGAAGTAAAACCTAATATTGGAATATGGACAACCTTCACAGAAGATCATCTTGAAAGACATAAAACACTTGAAAACTATTTCAACATAAAAAAAAGCTTGTTAGAAAAATCTGATTTTAGAATTTATAATTATGATGATAAAAACCTTAGAAATCACTACAGTTCGCTATCAAGAGGGGTTTGGATAACAACTAGTTTCGATAAATCAAATTTTATTCATTGCGATTATTGGATAGATGAACAAGCTTACATTATTGAGAGAGGGAAGAAATTATTCAAACTTGAACATTTTTCTTTAAAAGGAATGCATAATCTTC
>JAOOLS010000066.1 GCA_028408915.1 Prochlorococcus sp. AH-716-J09 | reverse complement strand
AAAATAGAGATGGAGATAACCATAACAATTCTTGGAATCATGGTATTGAGGGACCAACTACGAACTTTTTAATCAATAATTTAAGAAAAAGACAACAAAAAAATCTTATTCTTAGTTTACTCATCTCTAAAGGTGTTCCAATGATACTTATGGGTGATGAAATAGGAAGATCACAAGGTGGGAACAATAATTCTTGGTGCCAAAATAATTTATTGGGCTGGATGAATTGGGAACATGGTCAACAAGATTTGGAATTATTAGAATATTTTAAATACGTCATAAAAATCCGAAAAAAACTAATAAACATTTTCAATCCATCATTCTTACCTAATAATCAAACCAATGAACATATTCCAACATATCATTGGCATGGAACAAAGTTAGATAGCCCCGATTGGAGTAGTTGGTCTCACACAGTTGCTTTTAGCATTAACAAAGGCAATACTAGTCCGCTGGTCTGGATAGGATTAAATGCATATTCAAAAAGTATCGATTTCCCCTTGCCTAAATGTAAATATAATTGGTTAAAAGTTATTGACACTAGCATGTCTGAGATTTTTGAACCCTTAACTATTAATGAAAAATCTGTTTCAATAAAGAGTAGAAGCTCTTTATTGATCATTTCAGAGGAAGTATTTGGGGCAAAAAATAATTGATTATAAAGCGGGCGGCGGGAATCGAACCCGCATCTTCAGCTTGGAAGGCTGAGGTTTTACCACTAAACCACGCCCGCATTAAGTAATAGAATTACCATTGCAATAATACATTATCAAATAATCAACAAAGCAAAAAGATTGGAAAATTCACACTCGAAAAAAAATATTTCTAGATCAACAACAAGATTAATGTTCTCTTATGGGCTAGGAGATGCAGGCACAGGTTTAGTCGCGACGCAATTTGGTTTTTTTCTGTTCAAATTCTTTATTTCTGCTGGTTTACCAGTAATAATTGCAGGTTCATTATTAATGTTAATAAAGATATGGGATGCAGTAAATGATCCGTTAATTGGATGGTTAAGTGATCGTACCAAATCACGCTGGGGACCTAGAATCCCTTGGATGGTTGCAGCATCTTTTCCTCTTGGTTTCTCTTTAGCTGCGATATGGTGGACACCCACTGGCTCCGTGCTAACCAAGACTATTTACTATGCCATAATTTCTATAATCGTAATGACTGCTTATACAAGTATTAATCTTCCTTTTGCAGCTCTATCGACTGAAATTTCTGAAAAAACAGCAATAAGAACAAGACTAAATGCATCTAGATTTACTGGCTCAATAATTGCAGGACTAACTGGTTTAATAATTGCTGGAGTTGTATTGGGTTCTGAAGGATCAGCAAATAATGAATATTTTTTAATGGGTAAAATAAGCGGATGTATTGCAGTTGCTGCAACATTAATTTCTTGTTGGGGATTGGCTCCATTCGCCAAAAAAGCAAGAAGGCCTTCTGGAAAAGTTGAAGCTATAACACTTCAATTCAAAAGGATCTTCAGAAATAAAAAATTTCTAAAAGTTATTACGCTTTATATTCTTCTCTGGTGTGCCTTACAACTGATGCAAACAGTAGCGTTAATCTATGTAGAGGATGTACTGAACGTACCAACATATATTGCTAAATGGATCCCGATACCTTTCCAAATTAGCGCTTTAGTGGGTTTACAAATATGGACCAGAGTATCAAATAAATTGAACAGAATTTCAGCTTTAAACTATGGAGCGATTATATGGATTATTTCATGTACGGCAGCTTTATTTTTACCTTCTTTATCAAAAATTTCAGGAGTTGGAGATAGTTTATTCCTAAATGCCGGCAACATATTTCTCTTTATTCTTTTGATTTTCATAATCTGTCTTATTGGAATTGGAGCTTCAACCGCTTTTCTTATCCCTTGGTCACTACTTCCTGATGCAATAGACGAAGATCCAGAGAAACCGGCAGGGTTATATACTGCTTGGATGGTACTTATTCAGAAGATTGGTATCGCGTTTAGTGTTCAATTATTAGGATTTTTATTGTATTTATCAGGCTATCAATCATGCTTTGTTGATAAAGATGGTCTAAATATTATTGGACAATGCTACTCAGCACAATTAACGATTAGATTATGTATTGGTTTTATACCGTCAATACTAGTAATAATTGGTCTTTTAATCATGAGAAAATGGGATAGAAAATTAATTACAAACTAATATAAAGATATGTATTACCTTAATTTTTTCAAAAGACTTCTAAGCAGCTTAATCATAGGCGGGCAAGCAATTAATTTTATCTTTAAGGGTAAAATTTCCAAAAATGATCTCTTTGACCAACTTATGGAATCAGGTCCTGGCAGTTTATTAATTGTGTTAATTACAGGAATTGCCGCAGGTACAGTTTTTAATATTCAAGTTGCATCTCAACTTACAAGCATGGGAGTTTCAAGTGAAATTGGAGGTTTATTAGCAGTAGGGATGGCTAGAGAAATGGCTCCTCTTCTAACTGCCACTTTAATGACTGGGAAAGTTGCCACTGCCTATGCTGCTCAACTGGGCACTATGAAAGTCACAGAACAAATTGAGGCAATAACAATGTTAAGGACCGAACCAGTTCAATATTTGGTAGTCCCAAGGTTACTTTCTATGGTAATAATGTCTCCAATACAGTGTCTTTTGTTTTTATCTGTAGCTTTATGGAGCGGACAAATTTGGAGCACAATTTTTTATAAAGTTCCTCCAATAGTTTTTTGGACATCCGTAAGATCAGGTAATGTGAGTTTAACCAGTACAGACTTAACTTCAATGTTAATAAAATCTATAGTGTTCGGATTACTTATTTCAATCATTGCTTGTGGATATGGGCTCACAACTAAAGGAGGTCCAAAAGAAGTAGGAACAAGTACAACAGGCGCAGTTGTAATGACTCTCGTTACTGTATCTTTAATGGATGTATTTCTAACACAAATTTTATTTGGATGATCCTATGTTTAACACTAAATCAAAAAAAAAG
>JAOOLS010000065.1 GCA_028408915.1 Prochlorococcus sp. AH-716-J09 | reverse complement strand
AAAGGAGCTAATCCTGCAGGGTGTGGAAGGACTGTTAACCAATTATCCCAACCTACATGCTGTCCTCTTGATTCAGGTATAGCAACATGAACTAAATGACCTGTCCAAGCAATACTACTAAAACCAAATAAGACTGCTAAATGATGATTTAATCTTGACTCTGCATTTTTAAACCAAGCTAAAGAAGGTCTGAATTTTGGCTGTAAATGTAACCAACCTGCAAATAGAGTCCAACAAGCCAAAATACTCATGAATATTGAAGCTTGGAAGAGTTGCTCATTAGTTCTCATTCCAATTGTGTACCACCAATGATAGAGACCTGAATAAGCTATGTTTACTGGACCACTAGCTCCAGCTTGTGTCATTGCTTCTGTGATACCAGATCCGAAATGAGGATCCCAAATAGCATGAGCAATAGGACGAACGTGGGTTGGATCAAGTACAAATTGCTCGAAGTTACCTTGCCAAGCAATATGAAATAAGTTACCAGCCACCCAGAGGGCGATTATTGCTAGATGACCAAAATGTGTAGAGAAAAGCTTCTGATAAAGCTTTTCTTCGGTCATACCGTCATGACTTTCAAAGTCGTGAGCAGTAGCTATTCCGTACCATATTCGTCGGGTTGTAGGGTCCTGAGCTAGACCCTGGTTAAATGATGGAAATTTTGTTGCCATTGAATTAAAAAGGTGAAGTTCAGGTAATTAGCCCAGGCCGAAAAGGCGAGCGTGGAAGAAGGCCCAAGTCGTCGCGATACCGCCTACTAAGAAGTGAGTAACGCCAACCGCACGACCTTGAGTAATTGATAGTGCTCTTGGTTGAATTGTTGGAGCAACTTTAAGTTTGTTATGAGCCCAAACAATTGACTCAAACAGCTCTTGCCAGTAACCTCTTCCGCTGAATAAGAACATTAAGCTAAATGCCCAGATAAAGTGTGCTCCTAAGAACATCAAACCATACATACTTATAGCTGAACCATAACTGGTCAAAACCTGAGAAGCTTGCGCCCATAAAAAGTCTCTAAGCCAACCATTAATAGTAATGGCACTTTGAGCGAAGTTACCTCCAGTTAGTCCCCAAACATCACTTTGCATCTTCCAAGAAAAATGGAAAATAACAATTGATAAGCAGTTATACATCCAGAAGAGTGCTAAGAAAACATGATCCCAAGAAGAAACTTGACATGTACCTCCTCTACCAGGACCATCACATGGAAATCTAAATCCTAATGATGCTTTATCAGGTATCAATCTTGAGCTTCTTGCATAAAGAACACCTTTAAGAAGAATTAAAACTGTTACGTGTATTTGGAATGCATGGATATGATGAATCATTAAATCAGCAGTTCCTAAGGGGATTGGAGCGATAGCAACCTTTCCTCCTACTTCAACTAAACTTCCATTAAATACTTCACTTATAGCTTTATGTGGTAAAGCTTCTGCAGTACCAGCCAATATAGAAGTACCAACAGCTGAAGCTTGAATGCTTTGAACCCATTGAGCAAATATTGGTTGAAGTTGGATTGCAGAATCACTAAACATATCTTGGGGTCTACCCAAAGCTCTCATAGTATCGTTGTGAATATATAGTCCAAAACTATGGAATCCTAACCACATACATACCCAGTTCAAGTGACTGATTAAGGCGTCTCTTGCTTTAAGGATTCTGTCTAATACGTTATCAATATGTTTTGCTGGATCATAATCTCTAACCATTGCAATTCCAGCATGCGCGCCTGCTCCTACTATGAATAATCCACCTATCCACATGTGATGGGTAAATAATCCAAGAACTGTCATGTAATCAGTAGCTATATATGGATATGGAGGCATCGCATACATGTGATGAGATACAAGTATGCTTATTGATCCAAGCATCGCTAGGTTTACTGCTAGCTGAGCATGTCTACTTTCTGCCATAAACTCAAAAAGACCTTGATGTCCTTTAGGAGCAGGGAATAATATTGGATCTCCTTGTTGTGAATCTAATATTTCTTTCATACTATGACCAATACCGTAATTGGTTCTGTACATATGACCACCGATTATTGCTATTACACCAAAAGCTAAATGATGATGTGAAACGTCTGTCATCCATAAGCTTCCTGTAACAGGGTTAAGTCCACCTTTGAAAGTAAGGAAGTCTGAAAAAGCTAACCAATTTAAACTAAAGAAATTACCTGTACCACTTGCTAATCCAGGAAATATTTGACCAATAATTTGAGGATCGCAGAGTTGATGTGGCATAGGCATATCTGCAATAGTTGCTATTTCTTTGCCATTAATAACTAAAGGTGAGCCTGCATCAATTGCATCTAAGAGAGCTGCAGTAGGAGCTCCGATATGAATACAATGACCAGCCCATGCTAAAGATCCTAGTCCTACTAAACCGGCTATATGGTGGTTGAGCATAGACTCAATATCTTGGAACCACTCCATTTTTGGAGCTGCTTTGTGATAATGAAAAATTCCAGCATGGAGCATAAGTGCAGCCATTACTACAGCACCTATTGCTAAAGCCATCAGTTCACTCTCATTAGTGATTCCCCATGCTCGCCACATGTGGAATATTCCTGAACTAATTTGAATACCGTTGTAGTTAGCACCAAGATCAGCATTAAGCATTTCTTGACCAACGATTGCCCATACTTGCTGAGCGCCTGGTTTGACATTAGTTGGGTCTGCTAACCAACCTGAGTAATTAGAAAATCTTGCTCCATGGAAAAATGCAGCACTCATCCATATAAAGATGACTGCAAGATGTCCAAAATGAGCTGAAAAGATTTTTCTTGTCGCTTCTTCAGCATCGCCTGTATGCACATCAAAATCATGTGCATCAGCATGCAAATTCCAGATCCAAGTTGTAGTTTTTGGACCTTTAGATAATTTACTTGACCAGAAACCTGGCTTATCTAATTTGGCAAAATCAATAGGTCTTGGATCGGCCTTGACAGGATCTTCCAAAACTTTTTTGTTTTTTTCTCCACTTTCTGGTGGGCTGATGGTCATCTAGCACCTCGAAAATAATTGACATTAAAGCCGATTG
>JAOOLS010000063.1 GCA_028408915.1 Prochlorococcus sp. AH-716-J09 | reverse complement strand
TTGTAACTACTATAGATTTATGTATTGTAAGAAATAAGAAAATACTTCTTGGTAAAAGAAGGAACAATCCCGCAAAAGATTTTTATTTTGTTCCAGGTGGAAGAATAATGAAGGGGGAAACGATAGATAATGCTCTGACTAGGATTATTAAAGTTGAAACTGGGATTAGCATTTCAAGAAAAGAAAATAAAAAAACAAACTTTTTAGGGGTTTTCGAACATTTTTATGAAGAAAATTTTTTAGGTAATAAGGAATTTAGCAGTCAATACATTGTTTTAGCATACTTGTTAGATGCAAACTCTTTATCAACAATTAATCATGATATTTTTATGCATCAACATTCAGATTTGATTTGGTACGATATTACCAGAAAAAAAATTGATATAAATATCCATGAATATTCGACTAACTATATAAATCTAATTACTAAAATATTAAAGTAATATTCCTTAAACTCTTAAAAAAAATTTTTGGGATGATAGTATTTTTAAAGCGAATAATAATTAGTCTTTCTAAATTTAAAAGTTAATTTTAAAGAATAAAATTAACTTTATAAATTTGTATATTTCCTAATATAGTTGACTAAAACTTATTTCACTACATTTATATCTATAGATGCCTAATATCAAAAATAGGTAATAATTAAACTTTTTTTTTAGAATTATTTTTCTAACAAATAGCTAATAATAAGACCATATTTTAAAATTTATCATTTAAGAATTTTTTAGCCAATTTTGATTATTCAGATACCACTCTATTGTTTTATTTAGGCCTTTTTCGAAATTATATTTTGGCAACCAATTTAATTCCCTTTTTATAAGTGTAGAATTAATTGCATATCTAAAGTCATGTCCTGGCCTATCTGAGACAAATTTGATCAATGATTTATGAGGAGTACTTCTTGGAATATTTTTGTCTAAAAATTTACATATAGTGTTTACGACTTCCAGATTAGTTTTCTCATTATTTCCCCCTATGCAATAATTTTTGCCTGGAATACCTCTTTCAGCAATTAACAATAAGGCATCAATATGATCATCAACAAATAACCAATCTCTAATATTATTACCCTTACCATATATAGGAATATTCTCATTATTTAATGCTTTTGAAATAGTATTTGGAATTAATTTTTCAGGGTTTTGCCATGGCCCATAATTATTTGAACAATTTGTGATTATGCATGGTAATCCATATGTATGAAACCAAGCCTTAACCAAATGATCGCTGCTAGCTTTTGAAGCTGAATACGGACTTCTTGGGTCATATTTTGAATCTTCATCAAAGTAACCTTGTGTACCTAATGAACCAAAAACTTCGTCAGTACTTATATGTATAAATTTAAAATTTCTTTTAACTTCATAATTTGATTTGTCAAAGTAATCAAGAGAGCTTTCAAGTAACTGATATGTGCCAATTATATTACTTGAAATAAAGTCTCTAGGAAACTTAATTGATCTATCAACATGAGTCTCCGCTGCAAAATGTATTATTAAGTTTGGTTGTATTTTTTTCATAACATTATCAACTGTTGATTTATCTGATATGTCTCCCTTTAAAAATTTGTATCTTTTGGAAGCTTCTGCCCCCAATGAATCTAAAAGTGAATTTATTGAGTATAAATCACCTGAATAAGTTAACTTGTCCAAATTAAAAATATAGTATTTACTTTCTTTGAGAAGTTTTCTAATTAAAGCACCCCCTATAAAACCTGCTCCGCCAGTTATTAATACCCTTTTACTATTTTCCATAATCATAATTATATTTTGAATTTTGTTTTAAAGATATTTGAATTATTTTTATCCAGATGAATTTTTTTTAAGATTTCTTTTAGTGTTATTTTCCAGTGCCTACCTCTGTAATTCAAGAGGTTCTTGGTTAATTCACAATCGAGCACTGAATAAGAGGGCCTTTCAACTAAAGACCGATATTGTGATGTTTTGATGGGAATAATATTCGCATGATTATGTATAAGGCCATATTCTTTGCTTAACTTACTTATAAATAATGCGATCTCATGCCAGTTAGTTTCTCCATCATCTTGCCAGTGCAATATTCTATTTCTATTTTCTTTGAAAATTAAATTATATTTTTTGAGTTTAATTATTTTCCAACATACTTTCGCGAGACTAATGGTACTTGTTGGACATCCAATTTGATCATTTACAACTTTTATTTCTTTACTTTTTAAATTTAGATTTAATATTGTGATCAAAAAATTCTTCCCTACAGGTCCCATTAGCCAACTAGTTCTTAAGATTATTCCCTGACTACTATCACTAAAAATATCTTCTAGCGACTCTTCAGCCTTAGCTTTTGATTGCCCATAAATTCCTAATGGAGACCTTTTTTCAGTTGTTAGATATGGGGAGTTGGTTATTCTTTTTCCACTAAAAACATAATCAGTACTAATTTGAAGGAAATTTCCTCCTAATTTTTTTATTTCTTGCGCAAATGCTTCAGGTGCTTGGTAATTTATTCTCATAGCAGTTTCTTTATCTGACTCAGCTAAATCAACATTGGTATAGGCACCACAATTAATAATCCAATCAGGATTTAATGTATTGATAGTTTTTAGACAATATGAGATATCTAACATATTAAAATTGCTCCTATCCATAGCAAATATTTTTATATCAGATGGCTTTAATTTGATTAGGGCTCTTCCAAGCTGACCTCTTGCTCCTGTTATTAAGACTTTCATTCAAAAACAAAATTTAGTTTTTCTGCTTGTTGGGAAGTTAATCCTAAAGAATCTTTTTCAGATACTAATGGTTTAATTCTCTTTAGTGGCCAATCAATTTTTAAATCTGGATCATTCCATAAAATGATTTTTTCACTATCTTTATCCCATTTTTTAGTTACCTTATATTGGACATCTGCTACTCTGCTAATAGTTAAAAAACCATGTCCAAAACCTTCAGGAATCCATAATAAATATTTATTTTTTTCATTTAACTCAATACCTACCCATTCTTTAAAAGTAGGAGAATTTTTTCTTAAATCAACAGCGATATCAAATATACTTCCTCTTGTACATCTTACTAACTTGCCTTGCGAATAAGGATCTAATTGATAATGAATACCTCTTATAACTCCTCTAGATGAGTGCGAGTGATTGTCTTGACAAAAATTGACATGAC
>JAOOLS010000062.1 GCA_028408915.1 Prochlorococcus sp. AH-716-J09 | reverse complement strand
AGACAGGAAATATAAATACCCCCAAAATTATATATATAGAAAATGCTCTGAAAACAACTTTTTTTTGAAATATAAGTGTTAATAAAATTATGGTCGGAATTTGCCATGAGATAGGCAACTCAATGTTATTACTAGATTTATATATAAATGGTAGTGGAATATAAACAGGTAACATTGACGTTATTACTAGTGATTGAAGACTCACCAGTATCTCAATTAATTTATAAAAATTGAGCATTATTATAAATTTAATTTATAAACTTCTCAATGCAACAATTGGATCCAACTTAGAAGCTCTTTTTGCAGGTAAAACGCCAAAGATTAAACCTATTGATCCTGAAATGATCATGGTGGAAAAAGTAGTTGTAATACCAACTGATGCAGGAAGAGGTGTTATCAGAGATAAAAGAAAAACACCTGATAATCCAGTCGTTGTTCCAATTAATCCTCCAATTGTAGATAAAATCAATGCCTCAATTAAAAATTGAACTAATATATCTGACTGTTTAGCTCCTATTGCTTTTCTAAGTCCAATCTCTTCAGTCCTTTCGCTCACAGAAACGAGCATAATATTCATGATTCCTATGCCCCCAACCACTAAAGATACTGCCCCAATACCAGCCAATAAAAACGTTAGTCCACTTGTTATGTTTGTTACTATATTCAACGCATCTTCTTGTGATCTAACCGCAAAGTCATCATCTCTGATTATTTTATGTCTTTGCCTTAGTAAGTTAGTAATCTGAAATTTAGCGGCACTAGTTGCATTTTTATTTATCGCTTCAACACTAATGAAGCTTAAACTTACTCCATAAGTTGGGTCCTTCCCTGTAATCCTATTGACCATGGTGGTTAATGGAATATATGCATTTTTGTCTTGATTACTTCCAAATACTGCACCTTTTGGTTTTAATATTCCGATAATTTCATAAGTATGGTCTTTAATTCTGATTTTTTTTCCAAGTGATGAAGATTTATCTTTGAAAAATTCATCTTTGAGATCAGGACCTATTACAACATAACTTCTTGCACTATTAACATCACTTTTTGATAAAAATCTACCTTTATCTACTTCAAAGCTTCTTACTTCAAGAAATTCAGGAGTAACTCCAGCAATTGATATATTTAAACTTTTAGAATTTGATTGCACTATTTCGTTTGCAGAGATTTGAGGAGCTACTTTTTTAACTGTTGGTACTTGATTGCTTATTGCTATTGCATCTTCTAAAACAAGGTTTTTAGGAAATGAAATACCTCTTCTTCTAGTGTCATTATTGCCCGGTACAATAAATAAAACATTGGCACCTAAATTACTTAGTTGGTTTTTTGCTAATGTTTGAGCACCTCTACCAAGTCCAACAAGTGTAATTACTGAAGCATTTCCTATAATTATTCCCAGCATTGTTAACGAACTTCTCAATTTGTTCGAAACTAAAGTTTTTGTGGCCATGCCTAAGGCTTCTTTTATTGAGATATTCCTAGACATATTTATATTTATCTATTGCATCATCATCTTCAATTTGTCCCATGTATATTACACCTTCATTAAGTTGGAGTGTAATTAGGTCACCATTACTGATTTGATTAATATCGATATTTTCTAAATTACAAATTGTAGAAATCTTTTTATTATTTTTATTAAACAAAGCATAAACATCATTTACATTTTGGTTAGTAACAATACCAGCAATATTTTTACTCATTGGAATGTTTTGCATTAATTCCTTCGGAACAATTAATATTTCTCCTGGGCAGATTAAGGACATATCAAGATTATTTTTAATTATTCTTGCTTTACCTGTAACACCGATTTCCCCTATTGAAATTCCTCTTGATACAATCTTTCTTACTAAACCGACTTTTATTAAATCTGTAGAGCCACTAATTCCAGTTAATGTACCTGCGGTTTGAACTACTAAATCTCCTTGATTTAGGATCCCCATCTCCTGAGCAATTTGCATAGCTAAACTAAAAGTTTTTGCTGTTCTTTGATCATTTTTAACTACTATTGGAGTAACTCCCCAAACAAGTTGCAATCTTCTCGCTACACTTCTCTCTGTAGTAGTTGCCAAGATAGGTGTTGGTGGTCTGAATTTACTTACATTTCGAGCGGTAGAACCTGATTTAGTTAAAGGGATTATGGCTCCTGCATCAAGTTGTCTAGCTATGTTACTTACTGCTGCACTAATAGCATTTGGAATAGTACTGGGTAAGTGGCTTTCAATAGCCTTAAGTGGATAATCCCTTTCTATTCTTCTTGCTATGGTTGCCATCGTTTCAACTGCCTCTACAGGATAATCGCCAACAGCAGTTTCGTTTGAAAGCATTACAGCGTCAGTACCATCCAGAATTGCATTAGCAACATCACTAACTTCGGCCCTAGTTGGTCTTGGGTTTGAAGCCATTGAATCAAGCATTTGAGTCGCTGTAATTATTGGGATACCTAATGTATTAGCTTTTCTTATTAATTCCTTTTGTAAAAGAGGAACTTCTTCAGCAGGCATTTCTACTCCCAAATCACCTCTTGCAACCATAACACCATCACATAGGGGTAATACTGTATCGATCTGATCAATTGCTTCAAATTTTTCTATTTTTGCAACAACAGGAGTTGAATGTCCATTTTTGTTTATTAAATCTTTTATCTCATTTATATCAGATGGATTTCTTACGAAACTTAGTGCTACCCAATCAACTCCTTCAGATAAACCGAATTTTAAATCCTCTTTATCTTTTTCTGTTAATGCTTTTACTGATAATTGAACATCTGGAAAATTAACACCTTTATTGTTTGAAAGAACACCTCCTACAGTTACCATACACTCCAAATTATTAGCTTTAATATCAACTTTTTCTACAATCATTTCTATTTTTCCATCATCTAAAAGTATTCTTTTCCCTTCGCTAATTTCTTGAGAAAGTTTGTCGTAGGTTACATTTGCAATAGTATTTGTACATTCAACTTCATTTGATGTCAGTGTGAATTTATCACCTTTTTTAACTTTAACTGGCCCCTCTTTAAAGCGCCCTAATCGTATTTTAGGACCTTGAAGATCTTGCAATATTCCAATATCTATATCTAATTTTTTTGATACTTCCCTTATGGTTTTTATTCTCTCAGCATGATCTTTATGATCTCCATGTGAGAAATTTAATCTGAATGTTGTTACTCCAGCTT
>JAOOLS010000064.1 GCA_028408915.1 Prochlorococcus sp. AH-716-J09 | reverse complement strand
CTATATCTCCCATTTAACGACCAAACATCACTTAACATAAATTTTTGAATTCAATTTTTAACAAACATATTTTTCGAGAGAACTATAAATTGTAACAACATATACCATTTAAAAAATATAAAGATTTCATTTTTGAGAAAATATTAAATATTCCTAGTTGCTCCAGTTAAAAACAGAAATTAACAGTAATAATACAATTTTGTTGTTGTTGATATTTAAACACAGAAAAACTGCCAAACAATTTTTTTAAGATCATGAAAAAGAAATATAAAGATTTCAAAGCTTTTATTTTTGCAGGAGGGAAGAGTTCAAGAATGGGTTTTGATAAGGCATTAATAAATCATCCTCATGGTGGAAATTGGCTTAATCATAAAATTAAAATTTTAAATAATCTTAAATTGGATACTTATCTTTTAACTAACCATCATAATCATTTTGAAGAGGTTGATTCAGATAGTCATGTGGAAGTTATTTTTGATAACAACCCGTTTGAAGGCCCTTTACATTGCATGGAACAGATTTTTGCAACTTACAATTTAAATACTAAAAATGTTCTTATAATCCCAGTCGATATGCCTAATTTGAATACAAAATTAATTTATTCACTTTTTAAATTATGGGAAGAAAATCAAAATTTTGCGGTAATATCCCATGATGGAATTTTTGCACAACCATTATTCGGAATTTATCCCATCAATGAAGAAAATCATTTTAAATTAAAAAAAAAGTTATCCTCTGGGAAGAAAAATTTTCTCGGATGGGTTGATCAAATTCCCCATAAATATTTCTATGCAAAAAATGGAGATTTAATTAATATAAATTCCAAGAGAGAATTCTTAAATATGAATAATGGGATTTAAGCAATTGGAGGATAATAGAAAAAGAAAGTTAAAAGTTTTAAGGTTATCTCTTAAACAAAATTGCAATTTTTCGTGTATTTACTGTAAGCCTGAGAACTATAGTTTGGATGTTTTAAATATTGAACAATTTAAAAAGTTAATTTTAGTCAGTTGTCGATTAGGGGTAAATTCTTTAAGAATCACTGGCGGAGAACCTTTATTGAGTTCTCAATTAGATGAACTTCTTTATGAAATTAAATCGCAAAGATTAGAAGAATCAAATCCAGTATCTAATTTACAGGATATTTCTCTAACCACAAATGGATATTTGCTATCTAAGAAAAAAGCTAATGAGCTTTTTAAAAATGGTTTAGACCGCATAACAGTAAGTTTAGATGCGATTGATCCTGATATTTTTTCAAATATGATTGGAGAGGAAAATAAAATTATTGGCAAAGAAAAATTATTTACTGTCCTTGAAGGAATAGATCATGCAATTAATGCTGGATTTAATCCAAAGGCGGGGAAATTAAAAATAAATACAGTTATAAAAAAAGAGATCAATGATAATCAAATTTTTGAATTAGTTAATTTTGCAAAAAAAAGGTCTATAGAAATTCGTTTCATTGAGTATATGGACGTAGGGATATCTAATAATTGGCAGCCATCAGATGTTTTTTTCTCTGAAAGAATTATTAGGCTATTAAAGAAGAAACATCGATTAAAAGACTACGGAAGAAAGGAGGGACAAACTGCTAATAGATGGTACATGAGTGATTCAAATAGTTTTGTAAGTACAATCTCATCAATAAGTAATCCTTTTTGTTCAGACTGTAATAGATTAAGGATAACTAGCGATGGTTATGCTTATACATGTCTTTTTTCTAATGAAGGTATAAATCTAAACCCATGGTTGTCTCTACCAATTAATCTCCATGAATTGGAAAATAAAATCAAGAGCATTTGGGAAGCTAGAGAAGATAACTATAGTGAAGATCGATTTAAAGTTTTAGAGAAAACAACTGACAAAAATCAAAAAATTCATCCATCAATGTCATATCTTGGGGGATAAAAAATTATTTAGTATAAATAACAACATCATATATTCTTAATTCGAGGGAAATTAACTTCAAATTTATATTTTTGGATGCGTTTAGCGATCTTACTTGGTTTTATTTTGGGGGTAACTCACGGAACTGTTGTTTCCGAAAGTTATTCTGCAAACAATTATGAAAATAATCAATTATTCTTTACTCAAAAAAATTCAAATATATTTTCTTCACTTTAAAAATTAATTTCTTATTTTTTAATAAGTTTTTGTATTGCCATTAACATCTTGTAAATTAAATTATACTTATAGTTAAAATGTAGCGTAGACTACATAAACGTTCATCTCGTTTTTCGAGCCGCATTAAGATTGAAGCCAAGGAACGGGGACTTCAGTCAAAAATGAAATTTAGTCACATAACTATTATGTCTAATAACGTATCTACCTCAGTAAGTAGTAACAATATTACTGCTGTATTTGCAGGTTTTCTTGGAGCATTTATTGTTGGTTCTCTTGGAGTCCAACTTGTAAGAACCCAAAAGCCTTCTTTTCAATCTCAACCATTAAAAGTTCAACCAGTTATCGCTCATCAATCAACTTTATGGGCAGCTCTAGGAGAACAAGATACTCCTATTGTTAAAAATAAAGTTCCTAATGCAAAAACTACAGGCGTTGTACCTGTTATAGGTTCTGAAGCAACTCTTTGGGCTCCTCTAGGTTTAGGTAATTAGTAAACTAGGTCTTTTAATAAACCGAAGGGGGTTTTTAACCCCCTTTTTTTTATTAATTGCATTAAAAAGATGATTGAAAATTTTCAATCCAATTCATGGATAACTATAAATTAAATCAGGGTTTGAAAACAATGTAATCGTAGATACCAACAGCTTTTTCATTAATTGATTATAAATTAAAAACACGAGTTAACTCGTTCCAATTTGTTGACTCTGAGGTTTTAACCGTTGACTCCTTATCTAGTTCTAGTTGTGATTCGCTAGTTTCAAGATTCAAAAACGGTATTTATATCTTAAATTATGGAAAAAAAAATCGCAAAGAAATACGCCGATCTTATAGTCCAGGCTAATAATTCAACTGGCAGAAAAGAAGCTTTGTCATTGATTAAACAAGCAACAAAATTAAAAACCAAACTTGATCAATACGAAATGATGTAGTCTCTTAAAATCTACAAGATATTCAAGATGAGGTAGAAACTA
>JAOOLS010000061.1 GCA_028408915.1 Prochlorococcus sp. AH-716-J09 | reverse complement strand
CAGCGGCTTGTGGCGCCGCTATTCGGGGGTTCGAATCCCCTCGCTCGCCCTCAAAAATATTGCAGCAAAATTATTTAACTTGTAATTTTGAATTAAAGAATCATAAAAAATTCCTAGCAAAGTGCTAACAAAAACAAAATCCGACGAAAAAAAATCTCAAAAGAATTCAACTATTGGCAGTTATTGGATAACCACATTTGGATGCCAAATGAACAAGGCTGATTCTGAGAGAATGGCTGGGACATTAGAGAAGATGGGATATACCAGAGCAGATAATGAATTAAATGCCGATTTAGTCTTGTACAACACATGCACAATCAGAGATAATGCGGAGCAAAAAGTTTATAGCTTTCTAGGAAGACAAGCAAAAAGAAAGCACAAAACACCTAACTTAAAACTTGTTGTTGCAGGTTGCCTTGCGCAGCAAGAGGGAGAGTCCTTATTAAGAAGAGTTCCAGAACTTGATCTGGTTATGGGGCCCCAACACGTAAATAATCTTGAGAATCTTCTGGGGAAAGTTGATTTAGGAAATCAAGTTGCTGCCACAGAAGAAATCTTCATTTCTGAAGACATAACAAGTGCCAGAAGAGAAAGCTCTATTTGTGGCTGGGTGAATATCATTTATGGATGTAATGAAAGATGTTCATATTGTGTAGTCCCCTCTGTAAGAGGTAAAGAGCAATCAAGATATCCAAATGCGATAAAAAGTGAGATCCAAAAATTAGCTGATGATAATTTTAAAGAAATTACTCTTTTGGGTCAGAACATTGATGCTTATGGTAGAGACCTTCCAGGAACTACAAAAGAGGGAAGAAAAGAAAATACACTTACTGATCTTTTGTATTATATTCATGATGTTAAAGGAATTCGCAGAATAAGATTTGCTACTAGTCATCCAAGATATTTTTCAAAAAGGTTGATTCAAGCTTGTTATGAACTTGATAAAGTCTGTGAGCATTTCCATATTCCCTTCCAAAGTGGAAATGATGAAATCTTAAAACAAATGTCAAGAGGGTATTCTATTAAAAAGTATAAAAATATTATCGAGAATATAAGATCATTAATGCCAAATGCATCAATCACTGCAGACGCAATAGTTGCTTTCCCAGGAGAAACCGAACAACAATATCAAGATACATTAAAGCTAATATCAGAAATTGGTTTTGATCAAGTAAACACGGCAGCATATTCTCCAAGACCGAATACGCCTGCAGCAGTTTGGTCTAATCAACTTTCGGAAGAGGTAAAAAAAGCTAGATTGCAGGAAATTAATGATTTGGTCGAGAAAACTGCAAGGAGTAGAAATCAAAGATATATAAATAATATCGAAAGCGTTTTAATTGAGGGTTCAAATCCAAAAAATTCCTCGCAAATGATGGGTAGAACTAGAACAAATAGATTAACTTTTGTAGAGATTCCCAAAAACATTAACTTTAATTTTTCAATGGGAGATGAGATAGATGTCAAAATAAATGAAGCTAGACCTTTTTCTCTAACAGGCGAACTTTTTTAATTTTTTTCTAAATGATCGGAGGTAAGAAAAAATGTATTGGCTTAATATTTGGCGGGAATTCCAATGAACATGAAGTATCCATATCATCTGCGAAAACAGTTTATCAAGCATTTAATTCAGAAATAAACAAAGAACGCTTTAAAGTTAAAACCTTTTACATAAATAAATATGGAGATTGGCTTGATAGTGATAGTTCAGAAAAAATCCTAATTGGTGAAATTGAAAACAATAAGACAAAAAAACAAGAAATTTTTAATGAAAAAAAAATTAACTTCCTTGAAGGAATTGAATTTCAAAATGTTGATGTTTGGTTTCCCCTTTTACATGGATTTAATGGTGAAGACGGATCAATTCACGGCTTACTTAAATTCACAAAGAAACCTTTAGTCGGATGTGGAATTATTGGCTCTGCACTTGGAATGGATAAAATATTGATGAAAACAATTTTCTCAAATCTTAAACTTCCACAAGTTAATTATCTAGTTTTTCAAAATGAAGATCTCAACGATAATGAAGTAAAAAATAAAATAATTAATAAAATTTTAAAAAAATTAAATTTTCCTGTTTTTGTTAAACCATCGAACTCTGGGTCATCTCTTGGTATCTCCAAAGTTATAAATGAATCAGAAATATCACAAGCACTAGAAAAGGCTCAGGGAATAGATCCAAGAATCTTAATAGAGGAAGGTTTAGAGGTAAGGGAGATTGAATGCGGAATAATTGGGAATTCAGAACTCTTAACCTCTGAAATAGGCGAGGTGAATTACGAAAGTGATTGGTACGATTACGATTCAAAATATCACACAAATAATAAAATAATTATCCCAGCCGAAATAGATTCTAAAATGACAAAAGAAATTAAAGACATTGCTATTAAAAGTTGTAGAGCACTAAATATCTTCGGTTTTGCAAGAGTAGATTTCTTTTTAGAAAAATCTTCAAATAAAATTTTGCTAAATGAAATAAATACAATTCCTGGTTTTACAAAAAACAGTATGTTTCCAATGCTTTGGGAAGCTTCAGGTTTAAAAATTGAACAACTTGTGGCTAGACTGGTAGAAATATCTTTAGATTTGTAATTTAAATCAAATGTTGCATGGACTACTTTGGTTACCATTACTTTTAATCTTCATTTTATTAACTGCACTTGGATGGTTAGAAAGAAGAAGGCAAAATCTTTTTAGAAGTTGGGCGAGTGATTCTGAACTTTGTAAGTTAGATAGTTCAGGTGCAGCGTCCTTAAAAGATGGGGAGTTGAAGTGGAGCTTATTTGAAGCTGGTAAATTTGAAGAAAAAGATTGTTTTAAAATCAATAAACTTGAATTAGTTGAATTAATGGCACTAACCTCAGGAGAAGCTCCTCTAACAAGTGAATCTCAAGGTAAGTGCAGGTTGAGATTAGTTGGGGATGGGAAAGAGATGGATGTACCATTTTCAGATGCAGAGCAAGCGAGAGAATGGATGGACCAACTGATGGAAAAAGCTCGATGTGATTTGTGAAAACTCAAAAAGGAATCAAAAATAGAAGCTTTTTTTTTCTAATTTCATTTTTATTTTTAACAAGCTTATTAAGCTTAAAAACTCTCAAAAAAGTTGATATTCAGGACATTAGGATTTCTGGCAGTGAATTATTTTCGCAGAATGATGTGGTAAAAAATTCATCTTTAAATTTTCCGATCCGATTAATTTTTATTAAAACAAATTTGTTAGAAAAAGAGTTAAAACAAAATTTATCCCTCAAGAATGTTTCGGTAAACAGAGAATTATTTCCTTTTGGCTTGAAAGTTCATATTAATTCAAGAATTCCAATAGCTTACGGTGAGAGAATATTAAACAATGAAAAAATATTAGGCT
>JAOOLS010000060.1 GCA_028408915.1 Prochlorococcus sp. AH-716-J09 | reverse complement strand
AGATCCTGTAGTTTGTGGGTTACCAGGAACTCTTCCAGTTCTGAATGAGACTGTTCTTGAGTATGCTGTAAAAACTTCGTTAGCATTAAATTTAAACGTTGCAGAACATTGTAAATTTGATAGAAAACAATATTTTTATCCTGATCTGCCTAAAAATTATCAAATTTCACAATTTGATGAGCCACTAGCTGAAAATGGTTGGTTAGAGGTTGAAATAATTGAAAAGGACAAAGAACCTTATATTAAAAAAATTGGTATAGAAAGGTTACATATGGAAGAAGACGCCGGGAAACTAGTCCATTCAGGTAGTGATAGATTAGCTGGCTCTAAGTATTCTTTAGTTGATTACAATCGTGCAGGAATAGCACTTTGTGAGATTGTAAGTAAACCAGATATTAGATCAGGTAAAGAGGCATCTGAATATGCTTCAGAGATTAGAAGAACGGTTAGATATCTAGGGGTATCAGACGGAAATATGCAAGAGGGTTCATTACGCTGTGATGTCAATATTTCAGTTAGAAAAGGACCTAATGCTCCTTTTGGTACCAAAGTGGAAATCAAAAATATGAATTCATTTTCTGCCATTCAAAAGGCTTGTGATTATGAAATAGCCAGACAAATAGAAGTTTATGAAAATGGAGGAAAAATTTTCCAAGAAACAAGGTTATGGGATGAAGCTAAGCAATTAACGAAAAGTATGAGATTAAAAGAAGGTAGCAGTGACTATAGATATTTCCCTGATCCTGACTTAGGTCCAATTGAAATAACAAAAGAGCAACGAGAAATATGGTTTAAAGAACTACCAGAATTACCTTCAAAGAAAAGAAATAAATATGTAAGTCAATTTGGGTTGTCTGCATATGATGCAAGGGTAATTTCTGATGAAATAAGCATGGCAAACTTTTTTGAAGAAACAGTAGCAAATGGTGCCGAGGCCAAGCTAGCTTCAAATTGGGTAACAAGTGATATTGTGGGCTATTTAAAATCAAATAAACTAAGTTTTAGTGAATTAAAGCTTAGTCCTGAAAATCTTGCTGAAATGATTAGCATGATTTCAAAAAATATAATTAGTGGAAAAATTGCAAAAGAAATTTTACCTGAACTTATTGAAAACAATATTTCTCCGAAAAAATTAGTTGAAGAAAAAGGGTTGGCAATGATATCTGATTCTTCAAGTATTTTGCCAATAATTGATGAACTTATAAATGAACATTCCAATGAAGTTCAAGCATTTAAAAATGGTAAAACCAAGTTACTTGGTTTTTTTGTTGGTCAACTTATGAAAAGAACCAAAGGTAAAGCTGACCCGAAACTTGCAAATAAACTTCTTATGGAAAAATTGAATAGCTAAAGCTTAAAGCTCTTTTATCGTATTGATCCACTTATTTTGATCATCGGAATTATCTAAAATAATATCTGAAAATTTTCTTTTTTCTTCAAAACTTAATTGAAAATTTATCAATTCATATGCTTCTTTTTCGCTAATATTATCTCTTGTGATAAGTCTTTTTTTTGTAGTTCTTTAGGACATTTAACTAACCATATTTCTGTGCAAATATCTTCAAATTTTGCTTCAAACAATAATGGAATGACCAATATTATTGTTGAATTATTTTTGTATTGACTGCATTCTTCTATCATTTTTTCTTTAATTAAGGGGTGAAGCAGTTTTTCAATCCATTCCTTGCTTTCACAATGTTTAAAGATAATGTTCCTTAATTGTTTTCTGTTTATTTCCCTTTCTGAGTTGTTCTCATTATCGATAATTTTATTGCCAAAATAATCTAAAATTTTTTTATATCCATATGTGTTTGGTTTGATTAATTCTCTTGAAAAATGATCTGCATCTAATATTGGTATGTTTTTATATTTTCTAATGTAATTAGTTATGGTTGTCTTCCCACTTGCAATTCCACCTGTTAAACCAATTCTTCTTTGGTTAATTTTTGATTTTTGAAGAATATCCATATAATTAATAATAATCTAATTACCTGTTTCTTTAGTATTAAAGAGTAGTTAGTATGAGTTAAAATACAAAAAATTTGAGCCAGTTAGATTCCAATTGGTCTTTTGTTGATGACAGTAAGGTAACACCCAAGGGGTTCCTTTTCGCTGGGATATCTGCTGGTTTAAAAGCATCTAATAAAAAAGATTTAGCACTAATACTCGCTCCAGAAGGAAGTATTTTTAGTGGGATGTTTACTCAATCAATAGTTCGCGCTTCTTGTGTGGATATTTGTGAGGAACGGATTAAAGCAACTTCAGGTTTTTTAAGAGCAATATTAATTAATTCTGGTCAAGCAAATGCATGTACAGGAACTCTTGGTATTCAACATCTTCAAATTGCTACAGGCAAGATTGCGGAACTTTTAGGAATAAAAGAAGAAGAAGTTTTAATGTGCTCAACTGGTGTAATTGGTGTTCCAATACAAATAAATGATTTAGTAAAAAATTTACCGAATTTAGTTAGTGATTTAAAGGGTAATAATTTTCAAAATGCAGCAGAAGCAATTCTAACAACTGATTTGACTTTGAAAAAAGTTGTAATAGAGACGATTATTCAAGGTAAAAAAATAAAAATAGCAGGATTTGCAAAAGGTTCAGGAATGATTTACCCCAATATGGCTACAATGCTCGCTTTCCTAACCTGTGATGTGGGTATTCAAAAAGAAGAATGGGACAAAATGATTGCTAGTGCGGTTAAAAAATCTTTTAATGCAATATCAGTTGATGGAGAGACAAGTACAAATGATTCTTTTGTTGGGATAAATGCAGGAGAGAAAATTGAAAAAAAGTATTTTCCAATTATTCAAAAAGGAATTAATATTGTATGTCAAAACTTGGCAAAAAATATTGCAAGGGATGGAGAAGGAGCAAATTGTTTATTAGAAGTTTTGGTTCAAGGAGCAAAAAATATAGATGATGCAATTATGCTTGCGAAATCTATTTGCAATTCTTCCTTGGTAAAAACTGCAATACATGGTTGTGATCCGAATTGGGGACGAATTATTTCTGCTGCAGGCAATTCCGGAGTTAAATTCAATTTTAATGATGTTGATTTGTTTATAGGTAATGCTCAGATTTTGGAAAACGGCAAGTTAAATAAATATGATCCACAAAAAGTCACAGACTATATTAGGTCCAGAATGAAAGGCAGATATTTAGTTGATGATGTTGTAAAAATTATGATCAATCTAAATTCTGGCGAATCGAAAGGCACAGCTTGGGGCTGCGATCTTTCTAAAAAGTATATTGAAATAAATAGCGAATATACGACGTAGTTTTTGTGATTTCTGGGATCGATTGATATGACCATATAAAATCCCAAAAAGAATACACACCTTGTGCGACTGTGATAATAGTGTGAT
>JAOOLS010000006.1 GCA_028408915.1 Prochlorococcus sp. AH-716-J09 | reverse complement strand
CTTATAAGATCTTCTGATTGGAAATTAAGAACATTCCATATAACTAAATCTGGAGTTTTATCACCTGTTCCATTATTAAAATTAATTTCTAAATTTTGGTCTAGTGATGTTAACTTAAGCGATAAAGATTCTGCTATTAAGCTTGGAGCAATAATCAATATCGATTTTTTTGAAATTAATTCCAAGACTAGATTTCTTATCTCTTATACAAAATTAACTAACAATTACTGCAAACACCAGCCTTAAATCAATTTTTATTCTCTTTTAAGCGTAGTAATTCGTGTTTAAATCAATGTCATTTAATCTCTCTGCTGACAATACATTATTTGCTTCGTTTATCGTGAATTTATTTTCATATAGAGCTTTACCTACTATTACTCCAAATAGTCCAGAGTTTTCAAATTTTACTAAGGATAATAAATCAGAAATTGAACCAACACCTCCTGAGGCTATTACTGGAATATCTGTAATTTCAAGTATGCTTTTTATGAATTCTTCATTTGTCCCTTCTAAAGTCCCATCTGTATTTATATCCGTAACAATAAAACTAGCAATTTTAAATGAAGAAAACTCCTTTACTAGATCTTTGGCAAAAATATTAGATTGCTCAAGCCAACCCCTTGTACTAACTTTTCCATCTTTTGCATCTATCCCAACAATTATCCTTCCAGGAAATTTATTTGATAAGTCTTTAACTAGTTCTTTATTTTCTATTGCAGAGGTTCCCATGATAACTTTCTCAATACCATAAGAAAATAATTGTTCTATCCTTTCTTGAGACCTTATACCTCCACCTATTTGAATAGGTATGTTAACTGTTTTTGCAATCTTTTTTATTGATTTATCGTTTATTGGGGATCCAGTTTTTGCAGCATCCAAATCAACTATATGTATATATTTTGCTCCTTCGCTTTCCCAAAATTTAGCTTGCTCATGAGGCTCTTTTGTGAAGTCTTTTCTTTTATTAAAGTCGCCTTTAAAAAGCCTTACACACTTACCATTCATTAAATCAATTGCTGGTATTAGGTCCATAGAATCATCCTTTTCATTAATTACTTATTAGTAGTACTATTCAATATGTAATTCTATTTAAGATTACTACTTCAGTTAAATATTTTTTGAATATGAAAATTCTTGTAATGGGTGGCACTAGATTTGTTGGCAAGTCTTTGGTTGGAAAATTATTAAGTAAAAATTATGATATTGATATTTTCACGAGAGGTAATAAAAGTAATCCTGAAAAAACAAATTTAATTAAGGGTGATAGAAATAATTCAGAAGATATCGTCAAGCTAAGAAATGAAAAGTATGATGTTGTTTTTGATATTTCTGGACGAGAGTTAGAACAAACCAAACTTCTTATAGAAAATTTAGATAACTCTTTCCAGAGATATATATATGTAAGCTCTGCAGGTGTTTATAAAGATAATTCTGAACTACCCTTATCCGAAGTTGATCCAATTGATCTAGAAAGTAGGCACAAAGGAAAGTTTGAGACAGAAAATTGGTTAATAAAACAAAAAATTCCTTTTACAAGTTTTAGACCTACTTATATTTATGGACCAGGAAATTATAATAAAATTGAAAATTGGTTTTTTGAAAGGTTATTTACACAAAAATCTATACCAATCCCTGGTGACGGTTCTTTAATTACTCAGCTAGGCCACGTTTCGGATCTAACTGATGTAATGATTAGGTGCATAAACTTTGAAAATTCCAGAAATAATATTTACAATTGTTCAGGTGAAAAAGGAGTAACAATCAAGGGTTTAATCTTTTTCTGTGCGAAAGTTCTTGGATTAAACCAAAATGAGATTTCTTTAAGAACATTTGATTATCAAAAATTAGATCCTAAGTCTCGAAAGGGATTTCCAATTAGATTAAATCATTATCAGACTGATATCTCTAAGATAAAACGTGATTTAGAGTGGGCGCCAACTTTTGATTTATTTAACGGTCTAAAGGATAGTTTTGTGAATGATTTTAATAATAAAAAGAGTAAGGAGTTTGATGAAAATTCAGATAATATTCTTTTTAATTCTTAAATAGCCTAATAAAGTCACTAAGGTCAGGATAAATCCTAACCAATAAAAAATTAAAGCCAAATTATTCAATAAGGTGATTTTTAATGGTGTAAAGAAGGTAATTACTGAAATAAAAAAGAAAAATGTTTTATATTTTCCTAACATTGATGCTGGTAAACCGTCGTTTGTAGAGTTCCTTAGGCTAGAGATAATTAATTCTCTAAATAAAATTAATGACAAAGACCAGAAGGGTATAAAATTATTTTTACAAAGGAAGGTCAAAGGAATTAAATAGAATACTTTATCGCTTAAGGGATCAAGGATAGCTCCTAGTCTGGTTTTAAGATTAAATTTCCTTGCAATTAATCCGTCAAAATAATCTGTTAAACCTCCAATAATAATCAATATAAAGACATAAAAAGGTCTGTTAATTTCTAAAAAAAGTATTAATGGAAATACAAGGAAAAGGCGAGATATCGATAATAAATTAGGAATATTCAATGCCAAATTTTTAAGATTTTTTCTTAATAACAAATCAGTTTTTGTATATAAAAAATATATTACACTCTCAACAAGCTTAAATTTAAAGTAGAAATTTTAAATGGTTTTTGATGCTAGATTCTAAAATTTAATTTAAATCTTAATCCTAAAGATTATAAACTCAACTTCTCTTTATGAATGATGATGTTTTATATTACAAAATTATTCCTTATATCTAATGCTGCCTCATAGCCTAAAGCTATCTCCAGAATCTGATTTGATAAATTCAATTAAAGAATATTCTTTATCGAATAATTTATACGGGTATGTTTCTGGAGTGGTTGGTAATCTTAGAACAGTTTGTATTCAATGCCCAGGTAATCAAGAGATAAATAAATTTGAAGGAAATCTAGAAATAGTTTCTTTAAACGGACATTTTAATAAAGGAGATGTTCATTTACATTTGAGTTTTGCAGATGAGGGATGTAATGTGTTTGGCGGGCATCTAGAGGAGGGATGTATTGTAAAAAAAGGTACTGATATATTTTTACTTTCTTTTGAACAGAAAATTATTAATATCTCAAATCAAGATTTAATCATTAATGAATCACGTGTAAAAGCATATATTTTAAAGGATTGTCCTTGGTCTAAAAGAGCAATTAGGTTGCTTAATTCTTTATCTATCCCTCATGAAGTTACTCTAATAGACAATGATGAGAGCTTTCAAAAAATTATGGCTCAAAGTAGCCATAATACTTTCCCTCAAATATTTTTGGATAATAAATTTTTTGGAGGATATGATGAACTTTCAGAACAAGCAAAATTGGATAACTTAATTTCATTTAAGTAATCTAAATTTTTTAACTATGACGATTAGTAAGCTTTTCAGCAACTAATTCGTCTTCTAACTGCTTTATTAATCTTGATACAAGACTTTGAAATTCTGGTTGACAACCTTTAAATGCAGCTTTATGTCTTATTGGCTCATTTCTAGTTCTTAAATCAGTAAGCATTAATTGTAATGCGTCAATTTTGGGATTTATTTTCATAGTTTTAATTAATATATTTACATCTTTTAAATCATTTGCATAGCTTTTTTAAAAGATATCTTTTTATTATCATTCGAACTTGTAACTTCTATTAATTTATTTATGGATTCTTTGTTTTTCAAAGAATCTATACAACATTGCGCAACTAATCTTCTTGGTATTGATCCATTAATTTGAGTATCTTCTTTTGAATAATTTATATTTTCTGATTTAATATCTTCATTTTCCTTTAATCCTCCAGGTCTAATAATAGTCCATTCAAAATTTGAGTTGCGTAGAAAGTTTTCACCTAATTTCTTCCAAATAAGAATTAAACCAAATAAGTTTAATGGGTGAAATAATTTACCAGTACAAAGGGAACTAACTAAAATAACTCTCTTAATGCCAACTCTTTTGCAACTCTCTAATTGCCTATATACACCTAATGCATCAACCTTTGCAGGACCAGTTAAATCTAATGATGCTCTCGCTCCAGTCGCAATTATCAAAGCATCAATATCTTTTAAAGCTTCATCAAGTTCCCCTTTTTTGTCTAAAGAAAGCCTAATTGTTTCTAAACGCTCTAGTCCTGCTGAGACTTTTGAATTCTTTCTGATGATTTGCCTTACTTTATATCCTTTCTTAACTGCTTCTTCGGAAATTCTATAACCTGTTTTCCCCGAGGCACCAGTAATTGCTATTTTCATGATTAAAAAACTAATTTTAATATTATATAAATTTCTTAAGGCTTTTTACATATAAATTTCTTTTTTCTTTTGGGATAAAGAGTGCGACATAAATAACATTTTGTTCCATCACAGCCTCTTGCTGTACAATATTCTCTGCCATAAAAGATTATTTGCAAATGTAAAGTATTCCAATCATAAACAGGAAATATTTTTTTTAGGTCTTTTTCTGTTTGAACTACGCTATCGCCATTTGAAAGGCCCCATCTTTGTGCCAACCTGTGTATGTGAGTATCGACTGGGAATGAGGGTATTTTAAACACTTGAGACATTACAACTGATGCTGTTTTATGACCTACCCCTGGAAGAGATTCAAGCTTCTCAAAAGAATCTGGGACCATACCATTATGCTTCTCAATCAATAATTTAGATAAATTATAAATGTTCTTTGATTTTTGATTGGATAAACCTAAAAATTTTATGTATTCGTAAATGCCATTAATACCTAGCTGCATCATCTTTTCTGGATTATCTGCAACTTTAAATAAGCTTTTCGTTAATTCATTAACTTTCTTATCTGTTGATTGTGCACTTAAAACTACCGCTACCAGAAGAGTATACGCATTTGTATGATCAAGGGGTATGGGAGGCGATGGATATAGCTTTTTGAGTTCCTTGCGTATTATTTCTGCTCTTTCAGACTTTCTCATTAAATTTGAAAATTAAATGGTGTATAAAATTATACATGGGATATTTTAGGTGAATATTTTCTGCTAACTTAATATATTTGAATAAGAAGAACTTAGTGAAAAATGATGCGTTAATAATTGATGATTTGCATCATAAATATGATAAGCGAGAATGTTCAAATTGGATATTAAACGAAATTAACCTGAAAATCGAAAATGGGGAATTGTTAGGGTTGCTTGGTCCTTCTGGTTGCGGAAAAACTACTCTTTTAAGATTAATCGCAGGGTTCGAATATCCCTCTAAAGGGAGGATTTCTCTAAATGATAAGGAAATTTCAAATAGGCAAAAAATTCTTAGTCCTGAGAAAAGAAATATTGGTATGGTTTTTCAAGACTATGCACTTTTCCCTCACTTAACTGTTTTGGAAAATGTAATTTTTGGTTTGAAAAACAAAAAAGACAGATCTAGAGTCAATTATTTATTGAATGTTGTTGGTCTTGATAGTTTTGTTGAAAGGTACCCACATGAACTGTCTGGAGGCCAAAAACAAAGACTCGCAATTGCGAGAGCTCTTGCTCCAGGTACAAATTTTATTTTATTAGATGAACCTTTTTGTAGTCTTGATATGCATGTCAAACTAAAATTGAGAAGTGAACTCCCTAATATCCTAAAAGGTTGTAATGCAAGCGGAATGATGGTTACTCATGACCCGGAAGAAGCGATGTCAATTTGCGATAAAGTCGCCGTTATGAATGATGGGAAAATACATCAAATTGATACGCCAATTAACCTTCTAAATAATCCCAAGACCATATTTGTTAGTAGTTTTATTTTGGGTAATAATATTATTAATCTCAAAAAAAATGGTAATTCATATATTTCTTGTTTAGGTGAAATAAATTGTTCAGAGTATTTGAAAAATACAGGTATCAAAAGTATGTCAATTTCGCCTAAATTTATCTCAATTAAAAGATCAGAATCTTGTGATGCGATTGTTATATCTAAAGAATTTCTTGGAGAATTTCTTATATATAAAGTATCTATTAATGGAAACATATTGCGGGTTAGAACTGATATTAATAATCTTTTAAATATTGGTGATAAATGTTCTCTTTCTATAAATAAAAATAGTTATTATTTTTTATATCCTGGAGCACATAAGGTATATATATAGAATTTATTTATAGGCAATTACACTTGCCTCCCTTCCAATTAGAGCATTTTTTCTTTTTACATTTCTTTTTTTTACTTTTATATATTTTTTTAGTTAATAGCAGTTCAGAAAAACTGTACTCTGAATTCATTTATAGTATTGCGAGTGATTTTCATTATCATATTATTTAATTTAATTTAAAAGATTTATTAATTACTAATTTATACAAAATGTTGTATTATTTATCTAGATACTTATCTGAAAATGAATGAAAATAATCTAAAAACAAAGAAATTAATTAATTTTGGTCCATCAGGAAGAGCTGTTGCTCAACCGATAGACAATAGTTTACTAGATAACATTTTTGAACATCTAACAATGGAAAGATATGCTAATGTTCAATATTTTTCTATGTATCTATGGTTTCAAGAACGTGATTTAAATGGATTTGCCTCTCATTTTCTAAGTGAATCACAAGGCGAAATGGAACATGCTCAGAAATTTGCAGATTACTTAATCGCAAGAGGACAAAGCGTAAAATTAGATGAAATTCCTGCACCCGTTCAAACATGGGATTCTATAGAGGAACTGATTTCTTATTCTTTTAACATGGAAGCTGATTTAACTTCATCTCTACAGCAACTTTATTCTATATCAGAAAGAATTTCAGATACAAGAACTAACGTATTTTTAGATCCTATTATAGAGGCTCAAACACAATCAGAAGATGAATTTGCGAACATACTCGGCAAGGTAAAGTTTGCTTCTAATCAACCTTCGGCAATATTACTAATAGATAGTGATTTAAAGAAAAAATAAATTACTTTCAAATTTATTTTCATTCAATGTTCTTTTGGTTATTTCAAAAAGTAAATTCGAAAAGTTAATTTTCTCATTATTTTTATTTAAGAGTTCAGCTATTTTATGAATCTCATTAACTCTTTTAAAAATATTTTTGTTTTCAGCAAATAATCTTCCCTTCAATGCTTTATTTTCTGTAGTTTTATAAGATTGCTTGATATTTCTGAGTCTATTCGATAAAACATCAACTTCCATTAACAAGTTGTTTGTAAGTGATTGTGATTCCTTCATGTTTTTATAGCGGCGATGTTTCAATAAAAGAAGGGGCAACACTGACTGTTTGGGTCCCGATAGGAGCTATTAATAACTCAGATGATCTTAATTTAGAAATTAATCTTGTTGATGTTACTCGTGTAGAACCGATTAATTCGCCTATTCTTTCGTGAGTTAACCTAAAAGGTAACTCACACCATTGGCCACATCTTCTACCTAGACGATTTACAAGTATTGAAAACAAGGCTTGTAATCGCTGTTCCGCATTTCCTAAGTGTCTAATCCTAAGGAGTTGCAAAGTCCATTCATTTACTGCATCGAAACCCATATTCTCATCAATATTTACGTTGCTGTGAAACGACAAATCTGTTAGTGCTTCAACGCAGACACCTTCGCTACATAAAAGGTCTGTCCTTAATTGATCTCCTGATTGTAAAAATGCGAGTGTCATTCCTTCAGTTTCTTCACAAGGACAATAAACTCTTGCAATTCCACTCTCGACTTCTAGGCAAGTCCCTTTTGGTCTTGATGAAGGATCTATTAATACTGATTGTCCAGTTATTATTCTTACTAATTTCGACGGAGATTCTCCATAACTATGGAAATTCATTAATTAAAATTTGATAATGAGAATTATTATCAATTATGCACTATTAATTTACTTATTGCAATAGATTCTCATTATCATATTGATTCTGAAGTTTTTCTTTACATAGTATTTAGCAATATAATGTAGATAGAATTGCTAAAAATTTTATTTTAGATGAGTGTAAATAGAGTTTGTTTTAATTGTGGAAGTTCTTCATTCGTCTCAGACCGATCTTTAGGAGGTAAGATAGTATGTTCAAAATGTGGATCTTCTTCATTTAAAAATAAATCCTCTTCATTTTTAAAAAGTAAAAAATTAGTATTTCTTGCTATTGCGATAGTTATTTTTATAATTGTTATCTAGATAATTTGCTTATATTCCAAAGTCCATTATTATTGGTGATTTCTACTTGAATACCAAATAACTTATTTAAATTTTCACTATTCATAACCTTATTTTGATCTCCATCAGCGATTATTTTGCCATCTTTTAGCATTATGACCCGGTCATAAATTTCGGTTATCGTTGAAATATCATGAGTGACGCATAAAATTTTCGTATTTAATTTCGATAATTCATTAACCTTATCAATTACAAAAAACTTTGATTTATAATCTAAATTTGCAATTGGTTCATCTAGGATTAAGATTTGCGGTTTTTTGATTAATGCCCTTGCAATGAGAGAAATTTGTTTTTCTCCATCTGATAAATAGGAAAAATTTTTTTTTGATAAATTAGAAATATTCATTTTCTTCATGATTTTTTCAACCTTATAAGAATCTCTTTCAGATTTATTTTGTATGTAACAATATCTTCCATATAGTCCACTTAAAATTAAATCAAAAACTTGTAAATTTGGATTTATTCTATTTTTTATATCATTATTTACGGTACTTATTTTATTTCTTAGTTCCCATAAATTTATAAGTTCTTTGTCAAATATCTTCAGCTTTGATTCATTAGCTACTACTGGGTATATGTTTCTATTAATTATTTCAATTAAGGATGATTTACCTGAACCATTTGGTCCTATTAATATTACATTTTCTGAATACGATATCTTTAAATTTAAATCTTTAATTACTCTAAAGCCATTTTTAAAACAATTTATATTTTTTGCGTCAAACCAAAATTTATTGAACACTAAAATTTATTACTCCAAAATATAATCAATTGAATCGAGCTTAAAATAAATATAAAGAGATAAAGCCAATTCAACCATGAAGGTCTATCTACTTTCTTCATTATTATATTATTAACATAAAAAATATAAGCGGAGCAGCAAATCTTACAAATGTTTTTCTAATAATATCTATATTATTTGCAATTTCCAACTTCTTAATCTCAGGAGGATATTTCAATATAACTTTGTCATATACATCAAGATTTTGGGTTTTGTTAATATTTTTCCATGGTTCATCTTTATCTTCAGACTTCTTGTACCACTTCCAAAAATAATTTATTATCCTATCTTCTCCTAATAATTTTATTTCATCCTTACTTATAAATCCCATATCGTGATTATATGTTTGTGTTTTTAATATCATATAATCCTCATCGAATATCTTATAAAAAATCTTTCTTTGAGTCTCTTTAAATAATAAGAGATTATTAATCAGTTTATTTTGTAGAAATTTCCTGTAGTGTCTCACTATGACTCTTGCTTTATTGTTTCCTAGAGGAATATGATCTAAAACTTGTAAATATCTTGATGAGGAAGGATCGCCTTTGTAAATTAATATCCTTCCTGGAGGTATGTATTTTATCCGAATAAATTCTTTAGTAGGATCATTCTTGTAATAATAAATACTTTCAATGTATTTGGGATTAATATTAATTTTCTGGTTAAAACTAACTAATACGTTTTTATTCACATCTTTATCTGGTATTGTATCGCCATGAACCCAAAAGATATGAAGAATATCTAGGTGATTTTCAATAATCCTTGACCAATCACATTTGAAGTCGACTAATACCTCCTCAAAGACATAATCCTTATGTGTAAAACCATTGTTATATAATTCGTAGTTACTTATAGGTGTATCTTCACTTATATTGTTTAAATCAGTCTCAGATGTTTTAGAAAAATGTACAAAAATATATCCATTTTTTTCTGAAGTTTTGTATTGAGATAAATGAATTCTTTTGGCGTAATTATCGTAGTTATTATCAACAATATGGCGACATGTTATTCTGTCGAGATTTTGGCAACTTCCTCCAGATGAAAACTTAGCTCCATGATATGGACAAGTTATTACTCCATCTGATAAGGTCCCTCCAAAAAAGGAGGCTCCTCTATGTGGACAAATATTTTTAATGCACCTAATGTTTTTATTTTCATCTCTATAAAGAACAAGAGGCACATCATAGAGTGAAAAATAATATAGCTTATTTTTTTTTAGTTCTTTAGAGGGACAAATTGCATACCAACCAAATAAACCTATATTTAAATCTTTTTGATTTTCTCTAATATCAAACGAGTCAATTTTTACTACCGTTCCTTTTTTAAATGGCTTAAGAACGGTATTAAAGTCTTTTGATTTAAAAAAATTAATTTGTCTGTTTTCCATAAATTAATTTCTTTTTTTAAATGACTGTTTATCTTTCGGAACTATAACCCAAGTAAATAATCAATTTCTTATAAAAAGAAAATTCTCTATTATTTGTAGCAATAATTATGTAGTTATCGAAAAATATTGAGTCTCTATCGTATCTATGTAACTTTATTTCATGTTTTTTGTATCTTTTGTGATTCTTTCAAATTTTTTATGTAATCAATAGCATCATCAATATTTTTGTGGAAATTACATTGACCCAAATAACAACCTATAAATCTTAAGAATTTTCTCTTGCCACCACTAATTTCATATCTATGTATTGTTCCACCATCTGTAGGAGCATAAATAAGTTCTGGTAGTGCCATATTAATTTTGTATTTAATACTTTATTAAACAATAATTCATGTTTAAATACATTTCCATAGCTCATCCATATATTTAATAATTAATTTACTTATTTTATGAAAATTATTTATTGAATACTTATGTATTATTTGGTATCTATTAATTATTGATATAGATTTTTTATTATGCCAAAAGCATTAAGGCGTTTTTTAAAAAAATTACCGAAAAAAATTCAAACTATAAAATACTCATTTAGAGAGTTTTTATCATCCAAAATATGAAATAGCTGTTGTGGTTAATAAATTTTTAATAAAACATAGTCTGCAGAGTTAAATTTTAAACTATATTAAATTTGCAATTTTTGTAATATTATGATTAAAAAGGTTTTTGCGATATTCACTTTAACTTTGCTTTTTCTATTTAGTAGTCCAGTTTACTCATTAGATACTTCTTCTAAAACTCTTGAAAAGTATACTAAAAAGATTTCTAACAAATTCACTAAAACTTACTGCAACACTACCAAATTCGGTATTTCTTATGAAGGAGCTTTGGCTTTTGCTATTGGAGAGACCAATAAGGAATTTAAAAATAACAAACTCAATAAGTTGATAGATTATTCTCTTCTAAAAAATACAATAGTTAATAATTTAGAAAATAGTTGCCAGGTTTATGATTTTGAAATTAGTAATTTAGAAAATTTAAAATTTAACTAGAAAATGTAAATTTTTAAAGTCTTATTTTTTACCTATCCAATCATTGGGTTTCTCCATCATCCATTCAAAGACCCCCTTAGCATCAAGGTTTTTAGATGCATAAACAAACAAAATTGGAAATATTAATATTACTGATCCAATAACTGCTAATTCTATTTTACCGATTCCCATCTCAGTTACTGTTAAGGCAAAATAATTAATCATTATCTTTATTGAATTAAAATTTATCATTACATAATTTAAAAAAAATTTTTTGTTCTTTCACTTTTTTATAAAAAATCTTAATTGTTTATAGTTAAAAATATTTGTATAAAGTACCTATTTTATCCATGCAGACTTTTTAATAATTTAAATAATATGCTTCTGTTTGATGGTTATGGATCATGAAATTATTATTTTCACTACTATTTTTGCAGTTTTTATTGGATTTATAGTTTTTACAATTTTCAAAAGAAGAAAGAGATCCCCTAAAAGTATTTATAAATTAATAGATGATTTGGAAAAAAAATACATATATTAATTTCTTTTTTAAGAAAAAAGTTTAATCAAACTCTATTCCAACTTCTTCTTTTAAATTTCTTTCCAAATCTGGAAGATGAGGTTCAACCCAATGATCTTTGTTGTCAATTCCGGCTGCATTTACATAATTCATAATATGTTGATCCACTTGCTTATAAAGATCATGTAAATTTAAATCCATACGAATATCATGTGCAATTTCAGAGACTTGTTTTTCTGTTAGACAATGATCTGGATGCAGTAAATCACAACATGGGATTCTCTTTTCGATCAATTCATTTAGATTGATTTTTATTTCATAATCTTGATGGACAGTCATTGAATTAATTGCTTTATTATTATTATTTTAATTATGTTTAAGGTTTTGTATATCTTTAGTCAAGAAACAAAGTTCTTTAATGCACATACAGTAATTTTAAATAAATAGATCTTCCAAATCTTTATACAAATCATCATTCTCTTTTTGGTTTTCTAGATGGTCATGGTGATCTAGTGAGAGTTCTTTTTTTGAGGTGTAGAAAAGATATCCAAGGGCTCCTAAAAGTAAGGTTGTTGGTAAAATCATTAGCATTTAATTGACTTATAATGAATATAGTGCAACACTTATTACAGTCAAGTGCTGAACTTTAATTAATTTTTAAATGCCTACCAAGAAAAAAAGAGTTGGTTTTATTCCTAGAGAAGATGTTATGAGAATAATTGACAAGTTGAGCATAGAAAACAATTTAAGTAATTCAAAAATAATAAGTATTTTGGTAGAAGAAGCACTTTCTATAAGAGGTATATTTAATAAAAAAAATGGTAAAGCAACTCAATTATATAAACAAAATGAAGACAATCCACAAAACTTATTTGATAATTCTGGTGACTTTTTAGATAAAGCCAAATTCTCAATTGATAATAACATAGGGAATCATTCCATACCTAGTAAATCAACCCACTTAAATGAGGAGAATCAGGAGGCTTTTGACTTGCAGACTTATAAAAAGTTTTTATCATTTCTAAAGTTTCAGGAAATGATGGATAAATATCATACTATATAAAGTGTTGCTAAGTGATGCACTTTGTGTTAACTTTAATTTGTAGTCACAGGAGATTTGCATATTTATAGTTATTTTTCACAATTTTAAAAACCTAAATTCAATTAATCTATAAAATATTTATTACTATGAATTCATCTCTCCCATTTCTATCTGTAAACCTACTCCCTCCAGACAAGTTATATTGTAATTTTAGTTATTGGAGTTCTTTGTTTTCTCAGGATATGCAAATTTTATGGGATAGAGCGCATGGAGTACCTTTAGAAAAACTGCCCAAAGGAGTTTCTGATATGATTTTTCCGTATTTATTGCTTGCACTCTCAGACTATAAGACTTCGCAAATAAATAAAATGAATGGAATAGGATTAGACAACCTATTAAGCCTTTGGTTTGATAAGTACTTATTAAATAAAAATGGTTACTTCGAGCTAATTAAAAAATGATATTTAAAATTAGCTACTAATATCAAAATTGATTGCTATAAAATTTATTACGTTTAAAAAATTTTTAAGTGATTCTTTCCTAATTGGCACATCAATAGTTTTGCTATAAATATATTAAAAGGTTTGATGATGAATCCTTTAAATTTCTTTTTAGCAAATATGTGTATTGCCTTTTTGATAATGCAAATCAGGAGAGATATAAAATTAAGAAAAGTAAGATAAATGGAATTTAATTCAAAGACCTTAAGCTTGCTATTAAATCTGTTATTTTGTTTGTTTATATTTATTATTTAATTTTTTAGTCTTGAATAATAAATTTTCAAAAAATTCAAAAATTAATTTTAGAATTTGGTTGACTTTTACTGTTAATGCGATGATAATACCAAAAATAATTTTTTAATTGTGAACCTTCTTTCAGATACTTTTGATGATTTTGTTGATGATCTACTTTCATCCGATGTTAATTTGTTGAAAGGGGAACTTGATTTTCTGCTTATGCAATATTTATTTAATTCGACAGATTTGCAGTGTATTAATAAAACTGAAATTGAAGATGGCGAATCATTAGCTGCTTAATTTTTTATGAAATTTTTTTATGAAAAGTTTTGGGCCCCAGTTTTTGGACTTATTTTATCTAAATTTGTATTTTTAATAGAAGGTAAAAAGAAAGATCCTAAAAAAAAAATAGATTAATTACTTTTTTTCTTTATTAAGTATTTTTAATTACATAATTTAATTCAATATATTTTGATAACAACAAAAGTTGTGCTTTAAATTTACGAATATATGCATGGTTGAAATATACATAATTGCTTTTTAGCAAATTAAAATGAACAAAAATAATATGTTGAAGCCATATACAGTGCATTACCGTGATTTTCAAAATATTAGATTAGAAAACTGTTTTTATGCTTTTGACGCTTACGAGGCTAGAACACTAGCCATGGAATTTAATAAGTATATAAATGAACATCCAAACAGTATAGACCTTATAAGATGCGAAAAATGAATACTTATTTTTATTAATTTAAATAATCATCTATTAAACACTCAAGAATTTATCAATAACCGCTTGACTCAACTCACTAGTATTTCCGCTAGCCACAATACCTCCTCTTTGCATCGCATAATATCTATTGGCTTGTCTTACAAAATGCAAATGTTGTTCAACTAATAAAACGCCAATTCCTGTATCTCTAATTATCTGGTTAATTGCATTTTCAATGTCTAAAACTATATTTGGCTGAATACCTTCCGTTGGTTCGTCAAGCAATAGAAGTTGAGGTTTGCCTAGCAATGCTCTTGCAATAGCTAATTGCTGTTGTTGTCCTCCACTAAGATCTCCTCCTTTCCTTTGAAGAAAATCTTTAAGAATTGGGAAGAGATCATAGATAAATGGATCTATTTTCTTGTTCTTAGATAATCCACCCGGTAGAGACTCCATCCCTAACATAAGATTCTCTTCAACTGATAGGTATGGAATAATTTCTCTTCCTTGAGGAACGTAAGCCATTCCTTTCCTAGCCCTCTGATGAGGAGCTTTTCTGTTGATATTTTCACCAATCAAATAAATATCTCCTTTTTTTTGTTTTAACAAACCAATTAGTGATTTCAATAAAGTTGTTTTGCCAACTCCATTTCTTCCAATCAAACAAACCATTTCTCCTGATTTAACATTTAAATCTACATCTCTAAGAATATGACTCTCGCCATAATAAGTATTTAACGATTTTATTTCGAGTAAATTTTCCATGACTAGTCCTCAGGTCTTCCTAAATAAACATCAATAACTTTTTTGTCTTTTTGTATGGTTTCCATTGTTCCCTCACATAGTACTGTGCCCTGATTTAATACTGAAACATTACTATCAAGTCTTCTTATAAATTCCATATCGTGATCTATTACCACTACAGTATTTTCGCCTGATAAAGATTTTAATAAATCAGCTGTAAGATCTGTTTCTTCATCAGTTAAACCGGCAACAGGTTCATCAACTAACATTAAATCTGGTTTTTGTCCTACTAACATGGCTATCTCGAGCCATTGTTTTTGGCCATGAGACAAAGATCCAGCTTTAGAATCAACTTTTTGAGCTAAATTAACAATCTTCATAAGACGATCAATCTCATTAAGTTGCTCATCTTTTATACTTTTGTTTATAAGGTTTAAGGGACTTTTAGGAGTTGTCACCGATATTTCAAGATTTTCTTTAACTGTTAGATTTTCAAAGATTCTTGGACTTTGGAACTTTCTTCCAACTCCAAGTCTGGCTATTTTATGTTCCTTTCTACCTACTAAAGATTTACCTTTAAAAATCACTTCACCTTTTGTTGGCTTAACCTTTCCAGTTATTACATCAAGAAATGTTGTTTTACCCGCGCCATTGGGTCCTATTACAGCTCTTAATTCTCCTTTCTTCAAATTTAAATTAAGTTTGTTGAGAGCTAAAAAACCCTCGAAACTAACAGTAATATCTATTAAATTTAGAAGATCTTTATTATTCATTATTCACCTCCTTATTGTTAACTTCTAAGCTTGGATAGGTTTCAATCTTTCTTTTCAAACCAAATCTTTGAAGAAGATTCCTAGGACCATCTCCTTGAATCCATCCTAAAACTCCTTCTGGGAGAGCTGTTACAACTAAGATAAATAACCCTCCTTGAATAAACATCCAGCTGGCAGGCAAAGCTTCACTTACTAGACTTTTTGCGTAGTTGATGAAAACTGCTCCTAGTATTGCTCCCAATAAAGTTCCTCTTCCTCCAACAGCAACCCATATAACCATTTCTATAGAAAAGGGAACCGTCATAAATTGAGGGGATACTATTCCAGATTGAACGGTATATAAAGCTCCCGAAATTCCTGCGAGACTTCCAGCAATAGAAAATATTATCGTCTTAAATATAACTGGATTATATCCTGTAAACCTAACTCTTGGTTCATCATCTCGTATTCCTATAAGGATATTTCCAAATCTTCCTTTAACTACCCACTTTGCAAAAAACCATGCTGCTATTACTAGTATGGCGGTTATCCAAAAGAATATTCTTTGCATGGACTCAGACCCTACCATCTGACCAAATAGTTGTGTTACATCTGTTTTTAATCCATTTGTACCATTTATAAGTTTTTGTTGTCCATTAAAGAAGTTAAAGAATACAAGAAGGGAAGCTTGAGTTAGTATAGAAAAATAAACCCCTTTGATCCTATTCCTGAAAACAAGAAATCCAATTAAACCTGCAACCAATGCTGGAATTATCCAGATAGCTAAGAAAGTAAAAACAGGCGATCTAAACGGCTCCCAGAAAAAAGGTAATTTTTCAACACCATATAAAGCAAAAAATTCAGGAATATTATTTGGAAATTCAGAGGAGCTGGTTATTTGTAAATACATTGCTGCACAATATCCACCTAGTGCAAAAAATATACCTTGTCCAAGACTTAGTAAACCTGTATATCCCCAGATAAGATCAACACCCAGTGCAACTATAGATAAGGACAAGTATCTTCCTAGGAGGTTTAGTCTAAATACAGGGAGAAGAGTCGGTGCTGCAATAATTAAGGCTATTAATATTATCCAAAATGATAATACTATTTTTTTATCAAATTTAATTTTACTTAAGGACATTAGTTTTCAACCATCCTTCCTTTTTGAGGAAATAAACCTGTAGGTTTAAATTGTAAGAATATAACAATTAGTGCAAATATCATTACTCTTGCCATACTTGTGGTCGCAAAAAAGTTAATTGTGTTTGATAAAGGTAAAGGCATATCTGGCCATATTGATAAGAGCCTGCCAGCTCCAATTAAATCTGTCATTATTCCTATTCCAAACGAAGCAAGTACTGTTCCTAATAAATTTCCTACTCCTCCCAGCACTACAACCATAAAACAACCAACTATATAGTTTCCGCCAACATTAGGTCCTACAGAACCTAAAAGAGATACTGCTACCCCAGCAACTCCTGCTAAGCCAGATCCAATTCCAAAAGTAATTATATCCACTTTTTCAGTTGATATACCAAGACAATCACTCATTTGTCGGTTCTGAGTAACTGCTCTTATACGCATCCCCCAAGCACTTTGATTTAGAAATAATGTTATTGCTATTACAGATATTAGAGTAATGACAATTATCATTAATCTTGTTTTAGGAAATGTAGTACCAATAATTTCAATTTGACCTCTCATCCATGAGGGCGCTGTTACATCAACATTTCGAGCGCTTGCTCTACTAAGTTTGCTGACAGAGGATGAGATTACGCTACCTGTTAGGACCCCAGTTAAAGCAGCAAATATCCAAGAACTAAATTTAAAATATTTGAAATTTATTGATTCTTTTATTTTTGAAGGGAATGTTGATGGTAAGAATAAACCAATTAACAGACTTAAAACTAAACCGGTCCCATAAGCTAAAGGAACACTTCTGACAAATTGTTGAAGAATTAAGCTTACTCCCCAAGTTGCGAGAAGTGTTTCTAGTGGACTTCCATAAAGCTTTCTTATTATAGTTTTTTCAAGAAGAATGCCTACTACTCCACTAACAATAAAAGCAAGGAAAATAGAAACTATTATGTACGAATTGTAGAAAGGTTTTAATATAGGTAATTTGAAAATTAATTGTGTTACATATGTTGTGTATGCCCCAAGCATCATAAGTTCTCCATGGGCAAGATTTATTACACCCATAAGACCAAAAACAATTGCTAGACCTAACGCAGCAACAAGTAGTACAGATCCGATTGCAACACCATTAAAAAGACTATCGAGAAGTAACTCCAATTTAGAAAAAGAAAATATTTGATTATATAAAATAAAAGGAGGCGTTAACCTCCTTTTATTTTGAAGTATAGGTTTTAATTAGATTAAAGCTTATACTTTTCTCCTTTGGAAGGATCTGTCCAGTCGCATGCAAATCCTTTTGAACTTGGATGCTTTTGGTTCCATGCTTGAGGAAGAACAACTCCTGTCTCTTCAAGGATTGTAAATCCACCCTCTGCATTAATCTCACCAATTCTTACTGTTTGAGATAAGTGGTGATTAGGCATAACTTCAACAGGACCTTGTGGAGCATCAAACTTTTGTCCAACAAGGGCTTCCCTTACTGCGTTGTCGTCGAATGTTCCAGCATCTTCTACTGCCTGTTTCCATAAGTAGACCATGTTATAAGCAGATTCTTGAGGATCAGCCACAACTCGATCTGATCCCCATCTTTTCTTGAAACTTGCCGCAAATTTCTTAGATGCAGGAGTATCAATTGACATCATGTAGTTCCAAGCGCCGTAGTGACCTTCAAGGAACTCAGGACCAATTGTACTAATCTCTTCTTCAGCAATTGAATAATTCATTACGTAGTACCCACTTGAAGGTGTGATACCTGCGTCTTGAATTTGTTTGAAAAATGCAACGTTTTGGTCACCATTAAGAGTATTAATGATTATTCCACCTTCAGGCAAAGCTTTTTTGATTTTTGAGATAATTGGAGCAACTTCAGTATTTCCTAATGGAAGGTAATCTTCTCCAACAACTTTACCTCCTAGCTGTTTTACCTGAGCTTTTGTGATTGTGTTTGAAGTTCTTGGGAAAACATAATCAGAACCTACAAGGAAGAAATCTCCACCAGCTGCAGGAGAACGCTTATACATGAAATCTGTAGCGGGTTCTGATTGTTGGTTTGGTGTGGCTCCAGTATAGAAAATGTTGTTAGAACATTCTTGAGCTTCATATTGAATTGGGTAGTAGAGGAACGCATCTTTTGATTCGTAGACAGGTAACATTGCCTTTCTACTTGCAGATGTCCATCCACCAAATACGACAGGAACTCCGTCTTGGTCTATAAGTTTCTTTGATTTTTCAGCAAAGGTTGGCCAGTCAGATGCACCATCCTCAACTATGTATTCTATTTTGTAGCTTTTGCCGCCAACTGTAACACCACCAGCAGCATTTATCTCTTCAATAGCCATTTTTTCTGTATCAACAAGAGTTGATTCAGAGATAGCCATTGTTCCAGATAACGAATGCAAAATACCAACGGTTACTGTGTCATCGAAACTTCCGGAGGTTCCGCCTCCACCACAGGAAGTTGCTGTAACAGCAAGTGAGGCAGTAGCTAAACCTGCCAAAATACGCCTTGAAATTCTCATGAATTAGGATAAATTAGGTAATTGACCCTCATTAGGGGGATAAAATAAAAGTTATTAACGAGTGAGGATTAGTTTTGTATCAGTCGTAACTTTTTGTTGAATCCAATATATTAGTAATAAACATTTTTCAAGTTTCAATTGTTGGGTATGTGTGATTCTAAAAATTGAGTTATTTCTTCAACTCCTATGCCTTCACTTAGGTTGGTAAAAAACCAAGGTTTCCCTTTTCTCATAAATTCAGTATCACTTTTCATAATATTTAAATCTGCACCAACTTTATCTGCTAAGTCAATTTTGTTTATTAATAATAAATCCGACCTTGTTATCCCTGGCCCCCCTTTTCTAGGGATTTTGTCTCCGGCAGATACATCAATTACATATATTGATAAATCTACAAGTTCTGGACTAAAACTAGATGCTAAATTATCACCTCCACTTTCTACAAAAACAAAATCTAATGGATCATATTTATTTTCTAAATCTAAAACTGCATTTTTATTTAATGAACAATCCTCTCTTATCGCGGTATGAGGACAACCTCCTGTTTCTACACCAATAATCCTTCCTTCCTCTAAAACCTTTTTTTTTATTAGAAAGTTAGCATCTTCTTTGGTGTAGATATCATTGGTAACAACTGCCATCTCATAATTTTTTTTCATGCTTAAGCATAGAGTCTCTACTAATGCAGTTTTTCCTGAACCTACAGGCCCAGCAACCCCTACTCTCAATTTGCTGCTCATAAATTAATTTCTAAAAAGTTTTGTATAAAGGTCATTATGATTTTGTTGTGCCATAGCTAAACCTATATTGCCAAAATAGATGTCATCAATTTCTTTGTCCATAATTTCTTTAGAAACTTTTGAAATTATTTCTAATAAGTCTCTCTGAATTAATTGTGCTTTTGTTGACCCAATTGGAATAATTCTTAATGCAGCATTAAGTTGGTTTGCACTCCACGCATAGAAAAAATTCTCAACCATTTCTAACTTGGTAATTTCAAAACAATAACAAGCCCAACTCCACGCTAATGACCAGGAGCTTTTTTTATTATTTTTATATCGAAAGTCAAATCCAAATTCTTTGGTTAAATCAAAGAGAGATTTTGCCATTTGAATTTGTTGTTCTCTCATTTCAAGAGAGTCCTTTGATGAGAGGACCCACTTATCCAAACTCTTTAGCTTTTGCAAATTAACTTTTAGATTTTTGCGGTCGTTAATCTCATTGAAAATATCAAAAAAATCTAGTAAAAGTCTTGCATCAAGTCTTATCTGACCAATTTTTAATTCAGTTATGATTAAGTCTTTTACCGAATTTGAATCGGTTAAATTTTTATTATGAAGATAACTCTCCATTCCCTCCGAATAACAAAATCCTCCAACTGGTAAGTTAGGACTTATCAATAAATATTTTAATAAGTGACTTTTAATCATGACTATGGGCACCTCTTTCCGGAAAAAACTTTTTTTTCGTATTTTTTACTTCAACATTAAAATTAAGAAGCATATTTTTAATAACATAATCACTTTTTGTTAGAAGAATCTTTTCTTCAATTTCTACTTCTACATGCCTATTTCCTAGATGATAAGCAGTCTTAATAAGTTCAATTTTAGAATTTGAACTTATTTCAATTAAATCTTCTGTTTTGGCAATTATCTCTACATAAAAATTGGACTTATTAGTTGAAAGAATATCGCCATCATTTAATTGTAAAATTATTTCTTGATCACAATCAGTTAATCTTTTACCTCTTAAGATTCTTCTTTCATCAGAACTTAACGTAAGTTTTAAAAATAAACCTAATTTCGGTTTTTCCTTAATCCAATCAGTTACAACAATTTGTTTATTCATTCTCATAATCAAAATTTTTGGTTACTTTAATTTAGTAATTAAAGAAAACAATTTATGATTAAAACTTCATGGGAAGGTAATTGTTTCTTAAATTTTTTCAATAATAAAGCAAGTTTGGGAAATGTTGATAAAACAATCTTTAAATCTAAATCAACTTCTCCTTATAAGTTATTAAAGTCTACTCATGATCAAGAGGGTAGATGCATTTTGCCTGTTCTACATACTGCAGGGGGATTGGTAGGCGGTGATTTACTCGACATTAAGGTAAATCTTGAAAAAAACTCTAAGGTTTTGTTGACGACTTCTTCAGCTCAGAAAGTATATGGATCAGTTGGAAGATCTAAAATAAATCCAAAAGGAAGTTTTTCTAAGCAAAAGAATCTCATAAACATTCTTGAAAATTCTCATTTAGAGTATCTTCCTCAAGAAACAATAATCTTTGCAAATGGTTTATATGAGCAAATTTTTAAAGTTTCTATTTCAGAAACTTCAAGTTTTTTATTTACTGATTTAATAAGGCTTGGAAGATCTTCTTCCGGAGAATCTATTGAGAGTGGAGTTTTTAGGTCTAAATTAGAAATTATGAGAAATAATGATTTACTTGATGATTGGGAATATGTTGATCAGATTGAATTATCTAAGGCAAGTTTTGTGGCGAAGTCAGGCATGAATTACATGCCCGTTTTTGGATCCTTAATTTGGATTTGCGAAAAAGATTTTTCAAAGTCAAAAATAAATAATCTTGTAGGAAATATAAAAAAGATTTTCAATGAAACTAATAATAATTTATCTATTGGAATCCTTGAAAATGGAATCTCTGTACGCTTTCTAGGGAGTTCTTCTCAAGATGCTAGAAAATGTTTTTTTTGTATTTGGAAACAAATTAGGTCTGTTTGTGGATTTTGTGAGCCAAAATATCAAGGTGTATGGCCTTTACAAGATTCTATGAATTATTAATTATGTTCAGAAAGAACCTTTTTTAAGAATTTATAGATTAATTTTTTATTATGCATCTTTCCCCTCAAGAAAAGGATAAATTATTGATTTTTTCTGCTGCACTCTTAGCTGAAAGAAGGCTTAGTCGAGGTCTTAAGCTTAATTATCCTGAAACAATTGCTTTTTTAAGTTTTCAAGTTCTTGAAGGAGCACGAGATGGTAAAAGTGTAAGTCAATTAATGTCAGATGGAACTACCTGGCTTTCAAAATCACAAGTTATGGAGGGCATACCTGAAATGGTTGATGAAGTTCAAATAGAAGCGGTTTTCCCCGATGGGACTAAATTAGTTACTATTCACAATCCGATTAATTAGTTATGAGTAATTTAATTCCTGGCGAAATAATTCCTGAACAAGGTGAAATCGAACTAAATTTTAGTAAGCAAGTTAAAAAAGTAACGGTTTCTAATTCTGGAGATAGACCTGTGCAAGTTGGATCTCATTATCATTTTTACGAAGCAAACAAAGCTTTAATTTTTGATCGTGAAATAACACATGGTATGCGTCTCGACATACCTGCAGGAACAGCAATTAGATTTGAACCTGGTGATACAACAGATGTTAAATTAGTGCCATTTTCAGGCTTAAGAAATGCATATGGTTTTAATTCAATAGTTAATGGTTCTTTAGATAGTTAAAATTATGTCTTATAAAATTGATAGAAAAACTTATGCTCAAACTTACGGACCCACTACCGGAGATAGAGTAAGGCTCGCTGATACCGAACTTTTTATAGAAGTAGAAAAGGATTTAACTACATACGGAGATGAAGTTAAATTTGGTGGAGGTAAAGTTATTCGAGATGGGATGGGACAGTCTCAAGTAAGAAGAACTGATGGAGCTGTAGATACCGTAATAACTAATGCTTTGATCGTAGATTGGTGGGGAATAATTAAGGCTGATGTGGGGATAAAAGATGGAATGATTTTTGAAATTGGAAAGGCTGGCAATCCTGATATCCAGGATAATATTGATATTGTTATTGGTGCATCAACAGAAGTAATAGCTGGAGAGGGGCATATTCTTACTGCAGGTTCAATAGATACCCATATTCACTTTATCTGTCCTCAACAAATTGAGACAGCACTAGCCTCTGGGATTACAACCATGTTGGGAGGAGGTACTGGACCTGCAACTGGCACTAATGCTACTACTTGTACTCCGGGTTCTTTTCATATTTCAAGAATGCTTCAATCTGCAGAAGCATTTCCCATGAATCTAGGTTTTTTTGGAAAAGGAAACTCAACAAACGAGAGCAATCTTATTGATCAGGTTGAGGCTGGTGCATGTGGATTGAAGCTTCATGAGGATTGGGGAACCACTCCTTCTACAATAAATTCTTGTCTAAATGTTGCAGATAAGTTTGACGTACAAGTATGTATTCATACTGATACTTTGAATGAGGCAGGCTTTGTTGAAGATACCATCAAAGCTATTGCAGGAAGAACTATCCATACATTTCATACCGAAGGAGCAGGCGGAGGTCATGCTCCAGATATTATAAAAATATGTGGAGAAAAAAATGTTCTTCCTAGTAGTACAAATCCAACAAGACCTTATACAAGTAACACATTAGAAGAACATCTTGACATGTTAATGGTTTGTCATCATTTAGATTCTAAGATTCCAGAAGACATTGCATTTGCTGAATCAAGGATAAGAAGAGAGACTATTGCAGCAGAGGATATCCTTCATGATATTGGCGCCTTCTCAATTATCGCAAGTGACTCTCAAGCTATGGGAAGAGTTGGTGAAGTAATAACAAGAACTTTTCAAACCGCACATAAAATGAAAGTCCAAAGGGGGCCGCTATCTCAGGATTCTGATAGAAACGACAATTATAGAGTAAAGAGATATATTTCTAAAGTCACAATTAATCCTGCAATAGCTCATGGTATTGATAAACATGTTGGGTCTATAGAAAAGGGTAAAATTGCGGATTTAGCATTGTGGAAACCTTCCTTTTTTGCGGTAAAGCCTGAATTAGTTGTTAAAGGAGGATCTATAGTTTGGTCCCAAATGGGTGATGCAAATGCTTCAATTCCTACTCCAGGTCCTGTACATGGTCGACCTATGTTTGCAAGTTTCGGCCAATCTCTAATTAAGAGTTCTTTTACCTTTTTAAGTAAAAATTCAATTGAACAAAATATTCCAAATAAATTAGGCTTAAAAAAGAAATGTATTGCCGTAGAAAATACCAGAAATATCAATAAATCAAACTTAAAACTTAATAGTAAACTACCAAATATTTCAGTTGATCCTCAAACTTATGAAGTTTTTTCTGATGGAGAACTTCTTACTTGTGAACCACTTGATGAGGTCCCCATGGCTCAAAGGTATTTTTTGCTTTAGAAGTTTTTAATTAATTCTTTTTCACTTATCTTTATGTCTTTTGACCCTGCAATAGCTAAATCTTCTTGCAGTTTGTTCTCACAAGATAGAACTCTTGACCAACTTGGTAATTGAAGTGTCGTAGGACAAGCAAGATAATCTTCTGTAGCAGGTCTTAATAGTTTCGCAAACTTTTGTACTGATAATTCTTCTTCATGCCTATCGTATGGAAGTTGATTAACTGCTGAATCTAATCCAAATTGTTTTACCCGATCTTCTCCAACTCTTTTGTAGAGAACTTCTAAGGTTGCTAGTTGAGTGCTAGTTAAGGTCTCGGCTTGATGTTCCATGAGACCTCTTAAAACACTTGAAAGTATTTCTGTACACATTTTTTGCAATCCTTCTTTAGAAGAATCTCCAATATTCTTATGTTTATGATCAAATAAACCTAGGTCAACCTGGGCTATTTTGGAGGTCCTTACATTTCTATAAACCTCTGATAATAAACCTATCTCTAAACCCCAGTCACAAGGTATTCTTAAATTCATAGCAAGGTCTTTAGTAAAAGCAAACTCACCTGCTAATGGATATCTAAATGATTGAAGATATTGTAAAAACGGACCCTTTCCAACTAACTGCTCAAGACTTGCTAATAAAGGACCTACGAATAATCTTGTTGCTCTGCCTTGCAATTGATTTGTTTCTAGAGATAATCTACTGTAAAAAGCTTTTACATATGATATTCCATATGATTCATCCAGAAGTGGAAGTATCATTCTTGAAGGATATAAAGGACTAAAAGTTCTTATATCAGCATCAAAAAGAGCAACAACTTCTGATTTTCTAGTCGCAACTCCTATGCCTTGCCATACAGCCCATCCTTTACCTGGTGTTCCTAAAAGTTCTAATCCATTTTTTTCTTGGCTTTTTAATAGCTCAATTACAGAAGGAGAATTAGTCCATTGAACGTGAACTGGGAATGGCATTGAGTCAAAAAATGATTTTGATGCCTTAACTTGCTCAACAGTTTTTGCTGAGAGAGCAATAACTAATTCATTTAAACCTGTAAGGTTTTTTAAAACTTCTCTTATATCTTTTAATGCTGGACGCTCAAACTCTTCATATAAACAAGGTATTAAAATGCTAGTTGATCTTCTTTTAAGACTTTTGTTTAATTCTTTAAGTAAATTTCCTGTAACTCCATATTCATGTATTGTTGTGATTAAACCTTGTTGAAAGTCCATTTTCTAATTGATGTGCAGAATGGAATTAATACTTCGATGATTTTTTCAAAGTGAAGCAATTTGATTCAGAGAAAAAATTAGATAGATTAAAAATTGATAAATTGTTAAAAACAATTTATTCAAATCATACTACAGAAGAAATTAATTTTATTTCAAATCAATTATTACAGATTTTAGATGATTTCTCAGAGAAATCTTCTTATGAAGAAAAAAGAGATAAGGAAAGGTGGAATGAATCTCATTCAGTTTTGATAACTTACGCGGATAGTATTTATAAAAATGGCGAGGCAACATTAATAACTCTTAGGAAGTTGTTAAGTAAACATTTTGGCAGTCTTTCTAAAGTTGTACATATTCTTCCTTTTCTGAAATCTACTAGCGATGGAGGATTCGCAGTTTCAAGTTATGATTCCCTAGAAGAAAAATTTGGTAGTTGGGATGATCTCAAAAGTATTTCTAAAAATCATAATTTGATGGCTGATTTAGTACTAAACCATGTCTCATCATCTCACCCATGGGTTCAACAATTTATTAAATCCCAAGAACCGGGTATATCAAATGTTTTTTCACCGAAGCAAAATCTTGACTGGTCAAATGTAGTTAGGCCTAGAAGTTCCTCTTTGTTTTCTCAAATAAATACTGATGATGGTCCTAAACAAGTTTGGACAACTTTTGGGCCAGATCAAATTGATTTGAATTGGCATAATCCTAAAATGACTCTTGAGTTCTTAAATTTAATTACTACTTATTTTTCTAATGGTATTAAATGGTTAAGGCTTGATGCCGTAGGTTTTATTTGGAAGGAATCAGGGACTACATGCTTACATTTACCTAAAGCACATTCAATTGTGAAACTCTTAAGAGTTCTTTTAAACAATCTTCTTAATGATGGTGTTTTAATAACAGAAACCAATGTTCCTCAGAAGGAGAATCTATCTTATCTCATCCCTGATGATGAAGCCCACATGGCATATAATTTCCCATTGCCTCCTCTTCTCCTAGAGGCAATTATTACATCAAGAGCTGATATTCTAAACTCATGGATTTTTGATTGGCCCATATTACCTGAAGGAACTACCTTATTTAATTTCACTGCATCGCACGATGGTGTTGGGCTAAGAGCTCTTGAGGGTTTAATGAATGAGCAGAGAATTAAGGATTTATTAATTAATTGTGAGAAAAGAGGAGGATTAGTAAGTCATAGACGTTTATCAAATGGTGATGATAAACCTTATGAATTGAATATTAGTTGGTGGAGTGCAATGGAAGACTCCAGTAGAGATGCTAAAAGATTTCAATATGAGAGATTTATTTTGAGTCAATTATTAGTAATGGCTCTGAAAGGGGTTCCTGCATTTTATTTGCCAGCATTACTAGCTTCAGAAAATGATATCAAAAGCTTTTCTATGACTGGTCAAAGAAGAGATCTAAACAGAGAAAAGTTTAAATCAGAAAATCTTTCAGCTGTTTTAAATAATCCTGAATCTAATGCTAATAAAAACTTAAAATATCTTCGTAATGCTATGGATGTCCGATCAGAATTAAAGCAATTTCACCCTTGTTCACAAATGAAATGTTTGTCTAAAGGTAGAAGTGATATTGTTGTAATCAAAAGAGGTAGAGGTCCTGAGTCTGTTTTTGCAATCCATAATATGACTGAAAATAAAATTAATTATCAATTGAATGATAATGATCTACCAAAAATAATTGATAATGATTTCAATACCCATGATTTTTTAACATCCATTAAATACAATTGCAAAAATATTAGCCTTGATCCTTTTCAGGTAATTTGGCTTGGTGCTTTATAAAGATGTTAGAAAATTCTTCAATTTGGGTAGTAAGTGATGTAGATGGTACTTTAATGGATCACTCATATGATTTATCACCTGCTAAAGAAACTATAAAAAAACTACAAAAATTGTCTATACCCGTAATTCTTTGTACAAGCAAAACCGCTTCTGAAGTAAAAGTTATTAGAAAGGAACTTAACTTGAAGGATCCTTATATTGTTGAGAATGGTGCGGCAATATATGGAGAATCCCTTAAAAGAGTAAATGGAGAAATTATTCTTGGAATAAAATACGAATCTCTTGAAGAGATCCTAAATTTTATTTCTAATGAAATCGATTATAAACTTACTCCTCTTAATAATCTCACTGATGAAGAAGCCACTCAGCTCACAGCTTTAGAAGGTAAATCATTGAACTTAATGCGTGATAGGCATTGGAGCATGCCTTTTTTAAATCCGCCAAGTTATTTAGAAGAGAAAATTAAAATCTGTTGTAAAAAGTTCAATGTTGATATTTTTAAAGGTAATAGGATGAGTCATTTATTATCTACAAAATCGAATAAAGGTAAAGCAATAAATGCTCTTAAAGAGTATTCGAATGTTCAAAATATTAAAATTATAGGCTTAGGCGATTCTCCAAATGATTTGCCTTTACTTTTAAACTCTGATATTAAAATTGTTATTCCTGGAATACATGGACCTAACTTAGATTTACTATATCAATTACAAGATTTTGAATTTACTTTGGCTTCTGAACCAAATGGATATGGTTGGAAAAATGAAATCAATAAATTGATAAATAAGCGAGAACTAAGCTAGAAAGATGAAAGATTTAGATATTAATTTTCCTCTTGATAAATTTGAAAAATTAATTATTGATATAGGTTGGGAATCCCTGGATGATTGGTTCAATTTTTGGAATAATCAAAGAAAAATCCTTTCAATTAATCAATATTGGAACGATAAAGTAAATGATGATTGGATTTGGGGTTTGGCTTTACCTCTTTTATCTCAGGCTTATAAATTTCAAAATAATTTTTCTGAAAGAAAAATAATTGGAATCTCAGCTTTACCTGGCACAGGTAAAACAACTCTAGGTAAATGGTTAGAAGCTATATCGTTAAAATTAAACTTCAAAATTGCGGTTATTTCAATTGACGACTTTTATCTCCCATCAAATGATATGAAATTAGCAATTAAGAATAATCCTTGGAATGTTTCAAGAGGGTTTCCAGGTAGTCACTCAGTAAAATTAATGCATGAAAAATTAATAAATTGGAAGATAAATGGAGAATTAAATGTACCAGTTTTCGATAAATCATTAAGAAATGGTTTAGGAGATAGATCGCATTGGAGATTAGATAATCCAGATTTATTAATTCTTGAGGGATGGTTTTTGGGCATAAAACCTTATCCTATTGACATAATTGATCGACCCATAAATACAACAAATTTGACTCTTGATGAATCATCTTATGTATTAAAGATTCAAAATAATTTAAACGAATATTTAGATATTTGGAATTTAATAGACAATATTTGGCACTTAAAGCCCTTAAAGATTGAATATATGAATATATGGAAAACAAATCAGGAAAAAGAAATGTTTTTACAGAGAGGTAACGCCCTTCAAGATAAAAAATTATCTAATTTCTTGAGAATGCTTAACGTCTCAATCCCACATAAAAGTTTTGATTTGATAAATTCCTACGCGCTTTTATTAATTGATCAAGAAAGAAATTTAGTTGAGGCTGGATTGAATTTGTAGCATTTTCTAAAATTCTTTTTTTTCAGTAATTTTTTATACATTTTTTTTTGTTCCAAATAGTGTTTAATTAGAAATATTTTGCTGTTTAGGGGATGGTTGAGTTTTCTTACAAAAATGAAGGCTGTAGGATGGTTGTCTTGAGGTGTGTTGGCCCATCAAATTTTTTCTTAGAGAGAGTTTTATTTCCAACTGACATTCTTACTTTTATGGCCCCAAATGATTCAAGAGTTGAAATCTGGGGAAACGAATTGTATGGTCCAAAGCTGGAAGAGAGAATAAGAATTTCTGCTGATAACGAAGATTCTACTCTAGTTGCTTAGATCATATATTTTCTAATTGTCATCGAGTCAAAATTTTTTACAAATACCTAGTTTTTATTGATATTATCAAATTAGTTTAGTTTTATAAATGTATTATTTTTCTTCCTTTGCAATAGGAGGTTTTGTTCCTTCTGCAGCTGTCGCTGGAGTTTTACTTTTAGTTGGGTTAGGAGCCTTTTTTTATCTTGGTATTAAAGGACCCACAGATTATTAAACATTAGTTAGTGAACTAATTGAAATTTTGATTTTTTATAACCTTCTGGAATAATTTAACATTATGGATTTAACAACTATTTTATTTATATTAAGCTTACCTTTTGTTTTATTAACAGTTTATTTTGGGACAAAAAATGATTTTTACGAGAGTGAAAACTATACAGGAGATGGTTGTGCTCACGATGTTAAAAGGTAACTTATTTACTAATCACCTCTAAATACACAGGTCCATCTACTATCAAATTGCCAAACAGGTTTGTATATTTCATTAGTAATTTTTTCGCCAGCCTTTTTACAAGTTTCTAAATCTTTCATGGGAATAGAATGTAATGAAGGACTTGTTATCCCACTAACCTCAGGCCTTCCTCCAGGCCCTTGTCTATAAGTTCCAATTATTAGCCAATAGTTAGCTTTTGCAGAATCAGAAAAGATTAAGGAAAAGAGAAAAAATAATATTAAAATAAATTTTTTTTTCATTTTTCTATACTAGCTTTTAATTTTTAATTGTAAATTGCTAATAATTAATCAGGTTATTTAATAATTTTTTGGAATATTTAAAACTTGTTTTATATGGATTAATTCAAGGATTGACGGAATTTATTCCTGTAAGTAGTACAGCTCATTTAAAAGTTATATCTCTTTTTTTAGGTATTGATGATCCTGGAGCATCTTTGTCCGCTACTATCCAAATTGGAAGTGTTCTCGCCATAGCTTGGTATTTTAGGAATGATATTTTTAATTTCAGAAGTCAATCCTCCAAAAAATTTCTTGAATATCTTTTACATGCAAGATTATTTAATTCTATTTTGATTGGTACTATTCCAATTGTTTTGCTTGGCGGGAGTATAAAAATATTTTTCCCTTCTTTTTTTGAAAACGTTCTACGTTCAAATTTATCAATAGCATTGGTCTCATTTCTTATGGCTTTTTTTATGTACCTGGCAGATAATTCTAAAAAAGGTTCTATTAATATTAAAAACCATAATTATTCAGATAGTTTTTTAGTAGGTTTCTTTCAGGCATTTGCCATTTTCCCAGGTGTTTCAAGATCGGGGGTTACTATTTCTAGTGCTCTAATATCAGGATGGGAAAGAGGCGATGCTGCGAAATTTTCCTTTCTTTTAGGGATACCAGCTATCACACTTGCTGCAATTGTTGAGTTTATTTCTTCTTTTAATAATTTTTTTTCATTGGGTTTCTTACCTCTTTTTGTTGGCCTTATTACGACATTTTTGTCATCATTATTAGCTATAGATTTCTTATTAAAGTATCTTACTTCCAATGGGTTGAAAATATTTATTATCTATCGAGTTATTTTTGGTGTAGTAATTCTTTTGAATTTATAATTGGATGTGAAAAAAAATTTTTTCCATTTATGTTAAGGTTTTAAAATAAATTCTTTCTAATGAACATTTTTATATCTTTCCAACTTGGAGAAGTAGAAGTCTCAAATCTTACTATATTGGTCTTAGCTTTTTTTTCTTCTTTTACATTCATAGCCGTAGGCATAAGTTCATATAAACTATACAAATCGCTTATTAATGGAGAAGATAAGTAATCGGAACGGCGGGATTTGAACCCACGACCCCCACTACCCCAAAGTGGTGCGCTACCAAACTGCGCTACGCCCCGTATGTTTACTATAAAGATTAGTTTGATTTAAATGTTATTCTTTATAGGATTGTTATCAGATCTCAATACACACTTGTCAACTTCCCAATTAAAGTTTTCCCATATATGGTCCTCTAATTTATAGTTGCTTCCAGTAAAAACTCCTAACTTAACTTTTGTCGGAGAAGCGGAACAATACTGCCTGCTTCCAACTGAGGCAAGATATTGTTGATGGTATTGTTCCGCATAAAAATATGAATCAATCTTTTTTATTTCCGTTTCAATTAAACCAAGATTTTTTTTTCTTAGTTCAGCTTGATATTGTTCCCTACTGGCAAATATAGTTTTAATATTATTTTCATTTTTGTAATATATTGCTGATCTATATTGTGTTCCCATATCATTTCCTTGCCTATTTTTTTGAGTAGGGTCATGACATTCCCAAAACATTTTTAATAAATCACTTATGTCTATTTCCCTTTTGTCCCATACAATTCTTACAACTTCTGAATGTCCAGTTAAGCCAGAACATACTTCATAATAAGTTGGATTATTTTTTTCTCCTCCAGCATAACCTACAGAAGTTGTGACAACTCCAGGTAGTTTCCAAAAGCATTTTTCAGCTCCCCAGAAACAACCACATCCAAAAATTATTTCATCTTCTTCTACACTAGGATATTTTTTGATTTCTGTTTTTAATATTCTGTGTAATGAATTAGCATCATTAGTTAAATTTACCTCCTCATTATTCATAATATTTTTCATGAAATTAAACATAATTTAAATCTATTTATTATAAGTAAAAAAAATTACTTTTAGCTCTTAACAATTCTGTTAGCTAGTTCTCTTTCCCAAAGTTGTTTATATAGCCCATTCACTTTTACTAAATCTTTATGAGCCCCTTCTTGTACTATTTCTCCTTTATCCATTACTAAAACCCTATCACAGGTAGCTGCAACAGAAAGTTGGTGACTAATCATTATGATTGTTTTATTACTTCTATCACTCATCTCATCTATTATTCTAGCTGCTGTTTTATTATCTACGCTTGCTAAAGCATCATCAAGAACAACAATAGGAGAATTAACAAGCAGTGCTCTTCCTAATGCAGTTCTTTGCCTTTGTCCACCACTTAATGTAATACCTCTCTCACCAACAATAGTTTTAAATCTTTGTGGAAAACTATTGATATCATCAATTAATCCAGCTTTTGTAGCGCTTTCTTTAACTAAATTTTTAGAAGCTTTGGGTTCTCCAAAACTTAGGTTTTCTGAGATTGTAGAAGTAAATAAAAATGCTTCTTGAGGTACTATTGAAATATTTTTTCTAAGATCGCTTAATTTTAAAGTTTTTACATCAATTTCATCTAAAAATAATTGATTGTCTGGAATTTCAATAGTCCGTCCTAGAGACTTTGCTAGTGTTGTCTTGCCACAACCTACTGGGCCAACTATTGCAATAAGTTCTCCCGGATAAATTTTAAAATTTAGACTATTTAATGAATTAAATTTTGATCCTGGATACTTTATTGTTAAATTTTTTGCTTCTAAAAATCCATTGACCTTTCTTTTTAAAAATTTAGTTTCTGCTTTATCTACAATGTTTGGGTTGTTCTGAAAGATTTCTTCCACACGATCTAAACTTACTTGACCAAGTTGAAAAGTATTTAAGGTAAAACCTAATAGAGCTGTTGGGAAGACAAGTCTTTCTACGTAGAGAATTAAAGCTACTAAACCACCTATCGAAATAAATCCACTCTCTAATTGAAAAGTTCCTAATGATAATAAAATTAATAATGAAATCGAGGAAATCCCTTGTAACAAAGGGAATAATGTACTCGCTGTTCTTGCAAGTTTTATAGCTGAATTTCGATAGTCATTATTATATATGTTAAATTCTTTTTTCTCAGCATTCTCTTGGGCATAAATTTTAATGGCGCTTATACCAGATAAATCTTCTTGTATTAGATCACTAAGTTTTGATAATGATTCTTGTTGAGCTTTTCTTTGTTTAACCATTCTGCCGCCAAATAGACTTACAATGCCAAGGATTAATGGAAATAACATTAAAGCTGATATTGTTAATATTTTATTAATAGAAAACATTGAGGGAATAGTGAATGAATAAGCTAAGACAATGTTGCACAAACTTAAAACTGTAAAACCTAAAAGTCTTCTTATGTTCTCAACATCGCTTGTAGCTCTACTAATAATGTCGCCACTACCTTTTTTTTGAATCCACTCTGGATCTTGAATAAGTAAATGGTCAAAAAGTTTTTGACGAAGATTTACTTCTACTTTTCTACCTATGCCAAAGACAATCTGTCTTGAAAATAATCTTATTAAACCCATACAAGTTGCTAAAAATATTAACCATAAAGATTTAGAAATAATAAAATCCGAAGAAAACCCATTTTGCAATTGGTCAATAATATTTTTTACTTCTAAGGGTATAACAACACTTAGTATATTTACTAATAAGAGAGCTAAAGCTCCATATAAGAATTCTTTTTTGTAAGGTCTTAGGTATTTAGATATAACTTTTATCTTTAAATTTTCAACTTTCTTATTTTTCGCGGTATTGTTGAAAAATCTATCATTTTCCTCTGAATGATTTGTAAGATAATGTTTCATTTTTGAATATGTGAGCTAATTTTATAAATGATTCAATATTTTTTTATGGGTAACGAGCAAACTCATCCATTACATGAAACAGACAAGAACATCATAGATTCCCTTATCACTAAAAAAACACCAGAAGATCTTGACTATATAAATTTAGCTAGATTAATAAATCGTTATAACAATTTTCCAGGAGAAATTGAAATTAAAAAAGATATTGAAAAAATTTTAAATTTTTGGAAGATCACTAGAAATGAACTTTTTTCAAAAACAAAAAAAATTTGGTCAAAAAGCTTCAGGCCTTCTAATACAAATAAAGATTTAGTTGGTTCAGGTTTTGATACCTCAAATTGATTTTTATCTGCATAATTTTTCTTCAATAATTAAATGTCTTCTAATCTATCAAACGCTGAAATCCTAAATAATTTGTTAGAGGGAAAGGACCTTGATGAATTAACTTCTAGATCTTTAATGCAAAGATGGCTTAATGATGAAATTTCTGATGTTGAAACAGGAGCTTTTTTGAGTGCTTTAAGAGCAAAGAGTTCTACAGGTGTCGAACTAAGTTCTATGGCTGAGGAACTCTTAAATGTTTGCGAATTGCCAGTAGCAAGACCAAATTTATATTTGGTAGATACTTGTGGAACAGGGGGCGATGGAGCTAATACATTCAATATTTCAACTGCAGTTGCTTTTGTAAGTGCATCTTGTGGTGTAAAAATTGCAAAACACGGAAATAAAAGTGCTAGTGGAAAAGTTGGCTCTGCTGATGTTTTGTTGAATCTTGGTTTGAATTTAGATTGTTCATTAGAAAAAGTAATCAAAGCCGTAAGTGAAATCGGTATAACTTTTTTGTTCGCACCTGTTTGGCATAAATCCTTAATAAAACTTGCTCCATTAAGAAAGACCCTTGGAATAAGGACAGTATTCAATCAACTTGGACCATTAGTAAATCCTTTAAGACCCAATGCACAAGTTTTGGGTGTTGCTTCTGAGGATCTTTTAAAACCTATGGGAAGCGCGCTTTTAAAAATGGGTATGAATAGAGCAATAGTCGTTCATGGTTCTGGTGGCCTTGATGAAGCTTCGCTTCAAGGAGAAAATAAATTAGTATTTGTTGATAATGGTGAATTACGTTTTTCAGAAATAAATATTTCAGACTTTAACCATGAAAATATCTCTAACGAAAAGCTTGTGGTTTCTGATGCTGAGTCTAACGAGGAAATATTAAAGGCTGTCTTAAATGGTTCTGGACAAAAATCTCATATTGATGTAGTTGCCTTGAACTCTGCTTTAGTGCTTTGGGCCGCAGGCATTGAGGATGATTTAAGTGAAGGATTTAATAAAGCTTTACTTTCGATAAATCAAGGAGATCCTTGGAAAAAGTTTTTACTTTTAAAAAATTATTTAGATAAAATTAATTAATTTCAAATTGATGAACAATCCATATAAGAAAAACGCGAAATTGGTTTTAAGTAATGGAATTATATTCCCAGGATTCTTTTTTGGTGCATCTGGTACAGCCATTGGTGAAATAGTTTTTAATACGGGAATGACAGGATATCAGGAAGTTATTACTGACCCAAGTTATTATGGACAAATATTAACATTCACTTATCCAGAGATTGGAAATACTGGTATTAATTTTGAAGATTCAGAATCGAATATTAATGTTAAAGGTATAATTGTTAGAAATTTTTCTTCTAATAGTAGCAATTGGAGATCTAAAAAAAAATTTAATCAATGGTTGGTTGAGAAAAATATCATAGGTCTATATGGAATTGATACAAGGGCTCTTGTTAAAATTTTAAGATCTAGTGGAGCGATGAATGGAGTTATTACCTCTTTACATACAACTGATGAAAGTTGTTTAAAGATAATTCAGGATACGCCTAATATGGAGGGTTTAAATTTATCAAAAGTTGTTTCAACAAAGCAAAAATATTTATGGAAAAGTCATACGCAAACAATTTTTGATTTAAGAAATAGATATGATGAATCTTCTAAAAAGTTAAAAATAGTAGCAATTGATTTTGGAATTAAAAATTCAATTCTAAATAGACTTGTATCCCATGGTTGTGAAGTTTTGGTTCTACCTTCTCGATCTTCTCTAAATGATGTAATGTCTAACAAGCCGGATGGTATATTTTTCTCAAATGGTCCAGGCGATCCTTCATCTGTTTCTGAAGGTGTAGACTTAGCAAAATCACTCATTGAATATGGTGAAATACCTATGTTTGGTATTTGCCTTGGCCACCAAATATTTGGATTAGCATTAGGAGGCTCAACTTATAAATTACCTTTTGGACATCGTGGTTTAAATCATCCTTGTGGTGAAAATAATAAAATAGAAATAACTAGTCAGAATCATGGTTTTGCTATTGATCCTAATTCTCTATCAAAGGACATAGTTAAAATTACCCATTATAACCTTAACGATAATACTGTGGCTGGCCTAGAGGTTTATAATAAGCCTATATTCAGTGTGCAATATCATCCAGAAGCAGGACCTGGCCCACATGATTCAGATTATTTATTTAAAAAATTTGTTTCTCTAATGTTAGAAAGATGTTGACATATCGTTTTCTTTTGATTTGATAATTACATTTGATATATTAAATTTTTGGAGGTATTAGATCATAGAAGATTTCCAGAAGTTAACCGTTTCTTTAAGAGGAAACCTTGAGGTTATAGCAAACATTATGGTTTTTACTTTTAAAGGCCAACTTGATGCTTTTTCAGAAAAACAATTTAAGACTTTTGTTGCTGATAATTTAAATAATGACCTTCCATTCGTTATTGATCTTACAAAAATCGATTTTTTAGATTCCTCGGGTCTTGGAGCACTTGTTCAAGCAGCAAAAGAATGTAAAAAATCGAAACTTGGGTTCTCTGTCGTTGGCAATTCGAGAGTTGCCCAAACAATCAAACTTGTTCGTTTAGGGGATTTTCTTAACTTGAAGTCAAGCCTTGAAGATGCATTAAATTATTTAAAGAATTGAATTATTGGATTCAAAACTTGGTTCCATATGGGTCTCCCGAGGATATAGGTGTTATTCAACTTGCTTGGCTTGGGGATTCGGTATGGGAGCTCCACCAAAGACTAAGGTATGTTCATTTCCCATTAAAATCTAAAGACCTCCATTTATCTGTAGTAAACGAAGTAAAAGCAAAATCTCAGTCAAAATCATTAAGTCAAATTGAACATTTATTAAATTCAAATGAAATGGATCTAATTAGGCGTGCTAGAAATAAAACAAAGAGATATCCAAAATCTACAGACCCCACCATATACTCTAGAGCAACTGGTTTTGAAACTCTCATTGGGTGGCTATTTTTAAAAG
>JAOOLS010000059.1 GCA_028408915.1 Prochlorococcus sp. AH-716-J09 | reverse complement strand
TTATGAACGTAATCAAGAAATACTTCTTAGTGAAAAAATCTTCTCTGCCCATATTGCATCTAAATATTGGTCTGAAACAAATCGAGTTAGTACAGAAATTGATAGGAAACATTTTTATGATTGCTTGATGGCACCAATGTCTAATCAAGTAGTTTCAATAACTGAAAAAATTGCAGATTATGACATTAAAACTATTGCACCATTACATGGTCCCGCGATCGAATTTAGCTTAAAAAGCTTTTTAAATGACTATATTAGATGGGGAGAGAATCTCTCAACCAAAAATCATAAGATTGCTTTGATATATGCAAGTGCATATGGAAACACAGCCTCAATAGGCGACGCATTGGCCAAAGGGATAAATAGAACCTCTGTAGAAGTTGAAAGTATTAATTGTGAATTTACACCTAATGATGTACTTGTAAAATCCATCCAAAATGCTGATGGATATTTAATAGGCTCACCCACTTTGGGTGGTCACGCCCCAACTCCAATAGTTAGTGCACTAGGAACATTGTTAGCAGAGGGTAATAGAGATAAGCCAGTGGGAATTTTTGGCAGTTTTGGCTGGAGCGGCGAAGCTATAGATTTACTTGAAACAAAATTAAAAGACGGTGGTTTTAAGTTTAGTTTTGACCCAATAAGGATTAAATTCAGTCCAAATAAACCAAAGATTAAAGAATTAGAAGAAATAGGAACTCACTTTGGAAGAAAAATTATAAAAAAAGCAAAGAAAAAACTCAGAAAATCAGATACTGGAATGATTACAAGCAAAACGGATCCAAAGCTACAAGCACTTGGAAGAGTTATTGGTTCACTTTGTGTCCTGACAGCCTCTAAAGGTAAAGATGAGAATAATATCAAAGGAGCCATGCTTGCATCTTGGGTTAGTCAAGCAAGTTTTTCGCCGCCTGGGTTAAGTATTGCAGTAGCAAAAGATAGATCAGTAGAGTCTCTTCTGCAAATAGGAGATTCATTCGCATTAAATATTCTTAGTGAAAAAGATTTTAAAGAACCTTTGAAAAGATTCACAAAGCCCTTTGCACCTGGAGAAGATAGATTTGAAGGAATAAAGATTGAATTAACTCCTAATGAACAGATAATAATCCCTGAATCGCTCGCATGGTTAGATGCTTCAGTAAAAGAGAGAATGGAATGTGGAGATCATTGGGTAATTTACGCCGAAGTTCTACACGGTAATATACTAAAATCCGATAGTCTAACGGCAGTTCATCACCGCAAAACAGGTGCTAACTATTAAATTTATTTATCTAATTTATGACTGAAACAAAAGATCTAATAATCATTACGGCTAGTTGTGGTAAAAATCTAGAACTTTCTGAAAGATTTCTTGAAATAAGTAATGAACTTAAATTAAGTTCTGAAATTTTAGATCTTACTACTCTTGATATTCCATTATTTAATCCAAGAATTCACAGCAAAGAAAATATTCCAAATGTAATAGAAGAATTAAAAAAAAAGCTTTTCAAGATTGAAAGGTGGGTGATTTGTGCGCCTGAATATAATGGATCTATACCTCCCATTCTCTCCAACTTCATAGCATGGCTTTCTATTTCGGGAGATGACTTTAGGAATTTATTTAATGGTCAACCGATTGCAATTGCAACATTTTCTGGTGGAATAGGGTTAGAACTACTGACCTCATTACGAATTCAATTAGTGCATTTAGGAAGTCAAGTATTAGGAAGACAACTTTTGTCATCATATAGTAAGCCTATAGATACAAAAACTATTGAAGATATTATTCAAAGACTTTTACAAATGAAAAAATTAAAAACATAAACTTTTAATAGCTAAAAATTAATATCATTTTTTCTCATTCCAAACTTTTAAAATTTCTCTTGCCATTGGCAGGGCGTGAACAGATCCACCACCAGGAGTATTCTGAGCAAAAGCAACTACAAGTAACTCACTATTTTCAGAGGGTGTAAAGCAAACGAACCAAGCGTGATCTAAGCCTCCTTCACCATCTTCAGCAGTTCCTGTTTTACCTGACACTGGAGGTAAATTTGAAACTCCATAATTAATTGATACTCCTGTGCCAGACTCTACTACTTTCCGGAGACCACTTTTGATCAGTTGAATATGTTGTGGGTTAATGTCAATTGGAATACGTTTTTTATCTAAAAGACTTTCTTCATCTTTTTTAGTCAAATGTGGAGTAACTAAATAACCTCCATTTGCAATAGCAGCATAAGCTCTAGCTATTTGAATAGGAGTAACTTGAACAACAAATTGTCCAATAGACATACTCGCAATATCTTCTGGGACCCATGGAGTTCTTCCTGGTTGCCCCCATCCTCTACCTTTTTTAGCCCACTCACTACTTGCTACTAATCCTTTATTTTCTTGTTCAGAAATTTCAATTCCAGATAAAGAATTAAAACCTAGTTTTCTAGAAACCTTATGAATTTCATCAACTCCTGCACCATATCCGACTTGATAAAAAAATGTATTACTCGAAACTCTTAAAGCATCTTCATAACCTATTACACCAAAACCTAAATCATTGTGTTCCCTGAAACATTGGCTTCCATAAGTGATACATGGTTTTGTATCTAACATTGTTTCTCTAGGGAATTTTCCACTTTCCAAGCCAGCCAAAGCCGTTACAATTTTCCAAACGCTTCCTGGATCGTAGGCATTTAATGCTCTATTAAATAAAGGTCTTTCAGGAGAATTAAAAAGTTTATTATATTCTTTCTCAGGTTTAAATTCCTTTGAGAAAAAATTTAAATCAAATGTAGGTTTACTTGTCATTGCTCTTATTGCACCATCTCTTGGATCCATTACAATTATCGCTCCAGCTTTTTTATCTTTAAGAACTTCCTCAGCAACTAACTGCAGATTAAGATCGATTGTTAGTTCTATATCATTACCTTGTACTGCAGGTCTTATACCCAATGATCTTTGAAATTTTCCTAATGAATTTACTTCAACCATTTCTCCGCCCCATTCACCTCTTATAAAATCTTCGTAAACATATTCAATTCCCGTTCTACCAATTAAGTCATTTAATTTATAACCCTTCTTAGATAAGAATTTATATTCTAATTCAGTAATTGGCTGAGTATAACCAATTACATGGGCAGCAAGGGATTTATAAGGATAATTTCTAATTAAATTGGTAGCTATTTCAAAACTAATTAAATTACCCTCATTCTCCTTAAATTTTATTAATTGATCTACATTTAAATCATCAAGGATAATTACTGAAAGTTTTTGATTTTTTAGACCATCAGAGTATTTTTTTTGAATTACATTACTATCAATATTTAACAAATTAGAAATACTTGATTTATGTTTTTCCCAATTTCTTTTATTAACAGATTGAGGCTTTATTATTAAAGAATATTTAACTCTACTATCTGCTAAAACATAACCATTTTTATCTAGTATTTTTCCCCTTATTGGCTGTGAAGCAATAAGTCTGATCCTATTCTC
>JAOOLS010000058.1 GCA_028408915.1 Prochlorococcus sp. AH-716-J09 | reverse complement strand
TTATTAAAGAATAATTTTTACTGCTTTTACCTTCAACTACATATGCAGCAAGAGTCCAAGGTGCGCCAACAAAACCTAAAACAGTTGCCTCATTATTCACATCTTTTTTTAGTGAAGAAAGAACTTGCCCAACAAAACTTAAACTCTCACTTGGATTTAATTCTTTTAAATTTTCAACCTGGTTAAGAGTTCTTATTGGGTCCTCAATAATTGGACCTTTACTTTCTATTATTTCAAAATTTATGCCCATCCCTGGAAGAGGTGTGAGAATATCTGAAAAAAGGATCACACCATCCGGTTTGAAAGCATGAAAAGGTTGCATTGAAATCTCATATGATAGTTCTGGATTTTCAGACCTCTCTCTAAAGCTTGGGTAACGCTCCCTTAAATCTCTATAGATTTTCATATATCTTCCTGCTTGCCTCATCATCCATACTGGAGGCCTATTTACTTTTTTACCCAATGCGGCAGAAAGTAGTAGTGGTAAATCTTGACCCATTTTTCAATTAGATATTTAAAAAAAAAATAAAATCCAACTTAAAAATCTTACAATGTAAAGCAGAGCAAAAGTGTTATATGAACATTTATATGAAGCACTAAGTTAAATGAGCCTTCTCATTTTTTTGATTGATGCTTGAAGATACTTACGCTTAATGGAGGCAAAGTAATTTCTAGAGCATTTTGATAATCATGAACATTGTAATTTATAGTTTCTTTACCCCCCATATTTCCTTTGTTACTGCCCCCATATCTAGAGCCATCTGAATTAAATATTTCTTTATAGAATCCTTCTACAGGAACACCTACTTTGTATGACCCATGAGTATTAGGTGTAAAGTTAGCAACAACAACAAGCCACTCATTGGTATCGTTTTCTCTTCTCATGAAACTTATAACTGAATTAGATTTGTCATTACAATCAATCCATTGAAATCCATAAGGATCAAAGTCATTTTTCCATAATGCAGGTTCATTTTTATAAAGTACGTTGAGATCATCAATCAAGTTTCTGATCCCTTTATGAGGATCAAACTCTAGTAACTCCCATTGCAAATCATCCCAAACATTCCATTCTTGTCTTTGTCCAAATTCCATTCCCATAAAGATCGTTTTTTTACCAGGGTGGGTCCACATATAAGTTAGTAAAGCTCTAGTATTTGCAAACTTCTTCCAGTCATCCCCAGGCATTTTATGCAAAAGATGACTTTTCCCATGGACAACCTCATCATGACTAAGAGCAAGCATAAAGTTTTCTGTGTAGTTATATGTTATTGAGAAAGTTACACTGTTTTGATGGAATTGCCTAAACCAAGGATCTATTTCAAAATAATCGAGCATATCGTGCATCCATCCCATATTCCATTTCAAGTTAAACCCTAACCCGCCCATGTCAGTGGGTTTGGTTACCATTGGCCAAGTTGTTGATTCTTCAGCAATAGAAAGTGCACCTGGGAAATGTTGGAAGAGTACATGATTAGCTTGTTGAAGAAATTTAACGGCTTCTAAATTTTCATTTCCACCATTTTCATTGGGTATCCATTCTCCATCTGGACGGAGATAATCTCTGTAAAGCATTGAAGCTACAGCATCTACTCTTATGCCATCAATATGAAACTCTTCAAACCAATAAACTAGGTTGGCTACTAAGAAATTTCTTACTTCGTTTCTGCTGTAATTAAAAATAAGGGTTCCCCATTCTTTGTGTTCACCTATGCGCGAATCTCCATGTTCATAAAGATGACAACCATCAAAAAATGCTAAACCATGCTTATCTTTTGGAAAATGGCCTGGCACCCAATCAAGAATTACGCCTATGCCCGCTTCATGGCATTTATTAACAAACTCTCTAAATTCATTTGGGGTACCAAATCTACTTGTTGGAGCATACCATCCTGTAACTTGGTATCCCCATGAACCATCGAAAGGATGTTCAGATATTGGCATTAGCTCAATATGAGTAAATCCTCTCTCTTTTACATAAGGGATGAGTTTCTGGGTTAATTCTGGATAAGTTAATAATCTTGTTCCGGGTTTTAAATCGGCTGCAGGCACTGGGTCTCTTGCTTTACCATTGTCTTCCAGATATTTATTATCTGTTGATTCATGGAGCCAACTTCCTAAATGCATTTCATAAACTGAAATTGGCTTGTTAATTTGACTAGAAGAATCTCTATTTGAAACCCAAGAACTATCATTCCAATTAAAGTTTTTTAATTTTGAAACTATTGAACCATTCTGAGGTCTGATTTCATGAAGAAAACCATATGGATCAGCTTTCTCATAAATATGACCTTTTTGTGTTCTTATTTCGTATTTATATGTGTCGCCCTCTTGCATTGATGGCATGAATAGTTCCCAAATTCCTCCTAATCTTTTTTGCATTGGATGATGTCTTCCATCCCAAGAATTTATATCTCCAATTATCGATATTGATTTTGCATTTGGTGCCCAAATGCAAAACATGACCCCTTTTTGATTTTTTTCTTCAATGAGATGTGCTCCCATTTTTTCCCAAATATGATGATGATTACCTTCTGCAAAAAGATGTCTATCAACTTCTCCCATCCACTCTTCTCTATAAGACCAAGGGTCATTTTGTGTATGTTTGATCCCCCCTCGTGAAATATTTATTACGTAATTATAGTGTGGATTCTCAGGTAGGATAGCTTCAAAAAGCCATTTATGGTTTATGCTTTCTGCCTTATAGGTATTATTTTTAAAATTTATTTTAACTTCGTCGGCTTCAGGCATCCATACCCTAATCACCCATTGTTCTTTATAAAAATGCGGACCTAATATTTTTAATGGATTATCATTGCAACAATTTTCTAGGTTGATAGCTTCTGATTTAATCCAGTCTGCTTGAATTGTCTCGATCATGACTGGTAGATATTAAGGATTAATAATATCAAATGATTAACCAAAAAAATAATTATTCATTAAAAAAAGGGGTCATTTTCATAAATGTTTTATTAAGGCAAAAACTTAGAGTAATAACTCTATGATGTGCTGAAGGCGCTCCAACATTCCCATCCCCAAATCCAGGATTAACCCCAATAGCGGGATAAGCTGCTGCAGATATAGATAAGCGAAGCTTACTATCTTTAATCAAACAAATATTTGTTGGCTGCATTGTTATTTGATAAATGCATTCTTCACTTATTTTGGAGTTTTTGACCCTTAAGAATCCGGTTGAAAATTGATTCACCTTTTCATTACCTTCTTCAACTAGAGATAAAGCAAGGCAGATATCAAAATTGGGCTGATCACTTTTTACTTTGATTTCTAATGAAGGAACTCCTCTTAAATATTGATTTTTTTCAAAAGAATTGGTTTGAAAAACACCTACATCCAGGCGTTTATCAATAATACTTCTATTAAACTTTCCTGGATTTGGACCTAAATGTCCACCGTCAGATGGAGTAGGTCTCCATGGGTCATTAACGATTGTAAACCATCCTGATCCATTTGAATTTATGGTCAGACTTCCATCTTCAA
>JAOOLS010000057.1 GCA_028408915.1 Prochlorococcus sp. AH-716-J09 | reverse complement strand
TTCTTTGTTTAATTCAATTGCTTGAACTGAAACTTCTTCTTTTTCTAGAAGCGACCCCAAAAATAATTCTGCATTCCTCACCCATTTATCGTCAGTACTTCCATAATCACTTGCATCCGGTAGATCAAGTAATTTGTCGGGAGTCATACCTTGGCCTTGAATATTATTACCATTGGGAGTTAAGTAACTAGCCACTGTTATAGCAATACCACTATCTTCTCCTAAACTTTTTAGGGATTGAATTAACCCTTTCCCATAAGTTTGTTCTCCCATAAGAATTGACCTCTCATTATCTTGTAAAGAACCAGCAAGTATTTCACTGGCACTTGCAGTACCTTTATTTACCAAAGTCACCATTGGCCCATCAAAAGATGTCTCTTTTTGAGAAATAATTGCGTCTTTGATTCCATTTCTATCTTTTGTCTCGACTACAGGTTTCTCACTCAATAATGAGTCTGCAACTGCTATACCTGAGCTTACTAGTCCCCCTGAATTATTTCTAAGATCCAAGATCAAGCCCTCAACCTCTTTCTCTTTTAACTCTTGAAGTGCCTCTTCAACTTTTTTGGGTACGCTTTCGCTGAATTGAGTTATCCTTAAATACCCTATTGTGTGAGAATCGTCTCTTAATCTTTTTGTTCTAACTGGTCTAAGATCTACTGATCTCCTTTCGAGATCGACTTCCCTAATTTCTCCTGATTCCGAAGATACTTCAACTAAAACTTTAGTCCCTGATTCACCTCTTAGCTTAGATGCAGTACTTGCAAGTCCTAATTTTTCTGATGAGATTCCGTCCACTGTCTCTATCAAGTCCCCACTTACTATTCCAGCTTCTTCAGCTGGCGAACCCCCAAGAGTAGAGATAACTTTTACTTTATTGTTATTATCTTCACCTAATTGAAGCCCAACACCATTAATTTCACTCCCAAAATTACTTGATTTCAGTAGTTCATAATCTTTTGGCCGTAAAACTCTCGTGTAGGGATCGTCTAGTGGTTTTAACATATCCTCAATTGCTGAAAAAGCCTCTTCACTTGTTTCAATTTGTTTCTGCAATGTTTTTTGTCTAATTCTTTTCCATTGGATCTCATCAAACTTTTCTGGATCATAAAAACCTTCGTTTACCAAGGTCCAAGCGTCAAGTACTAATTGCCTGCTATCACTAAGAGCATCCACTCTTTCAATCAACAAAAGATTGATAGAAAAAACGATGATCATTGATGCAGTGATCACAGTTTTGAATGTTAAAAGTTTGTTAAAAGATGAATTCATTGGGTTAAGTGTTAACACCAAGTATAAGAATTTTAAGTAAGCTCTTTAATATCAAAGCTAATTTTTTTTTGGATGGCGAATTCTTCATCCGTTTATGACTGGTTTCAAGAAAGACTTGAAATCCAAGACATAACTGACGACGTAACTTCCAAGTACGTACCCCCTCACGTAAATATTTTTTATTGTTTAGGAGGCATAACTTTAGTATGCTTCCTAATTCAATTTGCAACAGGTTTTGCAATGACTTTTTACTATAAGCCAACAGTTACACAAGCTTATAATTCAGTTAGTTATTTGATGACCGATGTAAGTTTTGGATGGTTAATAAGATCTGTGCATAGATGGAGTGCTTCTATGATGGTTTTGATGTTAATCCTTCATGTTTTTAGGGTTTATCTTACCGGAGGTTTTAAAAGGCCAAGAGAATTAACTTGGGTTACAGGTGTTGTAATGGCAGTCATAACTGTCGCTTTTGGAGTCACAGGATACTCCCTACCTTGGGATCAGGTAGGTTACTGGGCAGTTAAGATAGTTTCAGGAGTTCCTGCTGCAATACCAGTAATTGGCGACTTTATGGTTGAACTTCTTAGAGGTGGAGAAAGTGTTGGACAATCCACCTTAACCAGATTTTACAGTCTTCATACTTTTGTATTGCCATGGTCATTGGCAGTATTTATGTTGATGCACTTTTTAATGATTCGTAAACAGGGTATTTCAGGTCCTTTATAAACTCTTATACTTAAATCATCATTATCATAGTCCTTCATATGTCTACTTTAAAAAAACCAGATCTATCTGATCCAAAGTTGAGAGCAAAGTTAGCTAAAGGTATGGGTCATAATTATTATGGTGAACCAGCTTGGCCAAATGATCTATTATATATTTTCCCGGTAGTTATCCTAGGTACTATTGCCTGCGTAGTTGGATTAGCAGTTCTTGACCCTGCAATGTTGGGAGACAAAGCTAATCCCTTCGCAACACCTCTTGAAATACTTCCTGAGTGGTACCTCTATCCAGTTTTTCAAATACTTAGGGTAGTTCCAAACAAACTTTTGGGTATCGCACTTCAAACATTAATTCCACTTGGATTAATGATTTTACCCTTTATCGAAAACGTTAATAAATTCTCTAACCCATTTAGAAGACCTATAGCAATGTCTGTTTTCTTGTTCGGAACTTTTCTAACTATATATCTTGGAATTGGAGCATGTTTGCCAATTGATAAATCACTTACTTTAGGATTATTTTAAGCTTAGATTTTAAACATATCTAAATCGTTATATTCATTTCTTAAGAAATGATTCATTAATAAAAATCCAACAATTGTCCAAGTTTGATACGTCCTTGATTGTTGTCCAACCCAAGTTCCCGTAGGACCATCAAAATATTCTGCCCATTCTTGCTTAGGTAATTGATTAAGTTGACACCAATATGATTCCTCTATTAAAGATTTCATTTCTTCCATGAGAATCACATCATCAGAACCGTATTTTTTTTGATGCAATAAAACAGCTGCACCAAAAAACCATAGCAAACTTGGCCAATGGCCGCCGTTATGGTAGCTCCAAGGCCAATTCTTTGGATCCGATCCAGTTTTGTTTTGCCATTCTTCAACGTCCATATGGGGATGACAAATCCTCATTGGCATTTGTGCCATCAAATGCTGTCTGTTATGTAAAACTAATCTAAATAAAGCTCTTTGCTCTTCAGGAGGCAGTACTCCGAACATACATGCTAAAGAATTTCCTAAACTGTAAAATCGAAAGTCTGGCCTTCCAGTCCTAATATTTCCAATTAAGTAACCACCTCTATTCTCTAACCAATCTTGTAGCCATGAGGGGACTACTTGAGGTTGAACGTTAAATTCATTGAAGTGTTGATCATCTCCATACTGCTCAGTTGGCCTTCTTCTTAAAATTTGCATTGTTTGGCTGGTAACCCAATAATGTTTTAAAAGAAAACTTCCTAAATCCTTAACCCATTGATTTGTAAGAATAAGTCTTTGGTCTAGAAGTCTACTAACATGATCTGCTCTACTTAATTCCATTAAGTTGATACAACTTTTTAAACATCCATGAAGTAAAACTTCAACTTCTAGGGGTGCTCCCCATACATCCATAGGTCTATCAATCATAAATGCGCAATCTGGAACAAAAAGTACTGGAGTACCCTCAAATGTTGGGTGTAGAACTAGATCTAGTAGAAGTTGAATACCTCTTTGAACACTTTGACTTTTCCCGAAGGCATAATCGCCGCTTTTATTGACATAATACCAACATAAAATGGGCCACCACAAACTTGCATCAGCTGAAGTAATCCTCCCTATTGATCTCTGACCATAGTCTCCAATGAGCTCTCCATTCTCTTCAATGAAACTAGTCGGAAATACCCCACG
>JAOOLS010000056.1 GCA_028408915.1 Prochlorococcus sp. AH-716-J09 | reverse complement strand
ACGATGGGTATCTGAAAAAGTGGATTTATTTTTTGATGAAGATAATGATGATTGGAATGATGAGAATTTTTACGATGATAACAGGGATATTAAGACATTTTCCAGAGAATCAAATTCTTATGAATCTCCTAAACAGCACTCAAAAAGACCTTTAGAAGCAATATCTTTAAGGCAACCAAAAAATTTACAGACAACTGAGCAAAAAAAATTACCTTACGTGAAAGAGAGTAATGACGAAGATTGGCCAGATGAAATGGATTTCAAAGTTCAAAGATGGCAAAGAGCTTCAGAAACAGAGATTAATACTTCGAGAGATCAATCAAATCAACAAGTTCAATCAAAATCAAGAAATCTTCCCAGATCAAGAAGAAGAAGAGTATAGTTTCGTAAATTCTTTAATTCCTGAATAGCCTAATAAACTTTCTAAATATGGATTGAATACTTCTCTAATAATTGTTAGGGGCTTTTTGTCTCGAAAAAATCTATAATTTCTTGACCAGAATGGACCTTTAAAACAAAATTGATCCTCTAACCAATTTGAATTAACAAGTGAAATTCGATCAACTTCTCTAAACAATTCTGATCTGTCTTGTGTCAAATTCTTCCATATTGGTTCTTCTTTGGCTTTTAAATTTTCATTCACTTGTTCTGCATTCCACCAACTTTCAGCCCATGCTAGGTTTTTATTATTGTTTTTAATCCATACTTGTCTTCTAATTAAAGGTCCATTTAACTGATTCAATTCTTTAGGGCCTTCTTTAGTGGATAGAGGATCTAATTGCATTGAAATTAATTTAATTTTTGTCTCTTGATTAGTTAAAAGCTGCAGATGTCTAGTTGGACTTCCATCCCCAAGCAGCATTAATTTCCATGGGCCAGATATTTTTGGTAGTGAATTCTTCACTAAAAAATTAGAGGCTTTTTCTTCCCATAAAATTTTTGGTGATTTAAAAAGTTTATTATTCAGTGCTCTGACGGAGTGCTTTTAAGATGATAACTTTTTTTTAGCAAAAATATTTGCCTTATCTTTTTTTATCTCTCTTATTTTTAGCCAAACAAGTAAAGCAGTTAAATCAGCTTTGCTAACCCCAGGAATTTTTGAAGCATCACCAAAATTTTTTGGCTTTATCTTATTCAAATTTTCTCTAGCTTCTAAAGATAATGTATCTATCTTTTCATAATTTATTTCTAGAGGCAGAGATTTACAGCTTTGACGATTTATTTGTTCAATGTTGTTTTTTTGTCTTTTAAGATAACCCTCGTATTTAATATCTATTTCAACACCTTCTTGTATTGAAGAAGCTATTTTTTTTTCAGTCAAATTATATTTAATTAAATCTGAATAATGAAAGTTTGGTCTTTTTAAGAGTTCTTTTAAAGTTATTGAGCCTTTGATTTTTGATCCCGTGGCTAATTCTAGTTTTTTTGATATTTCATCCGTGTTTTTTAATCGAGTGTTTTTTAATCTTAATTTCTCTTCTTCAAGGAGTTTCATTTTTTCTTTATAGACCGACCATCTTTTCTCATCAATTAACCCTATTTCATAACCTAATGGGGTTAATCGCCTATCTGCATTATCTCCCCTAAGGGTCAACCTATATTCACTCCTGCTAGTGAGAACTCTGTAAGGTTCTTTGAGATCTTTGGTAATTAAATCATTGATCATTGTTCCTATATAACTGCTTTCTCTGGTAAAGATTATTGGGTCTTTTTTGTTTAGTTTTCTTGTAGCATTGACTCCTGCAACTAACCCTTGTGCTGCTGCTTCTTCATAACCAGTAGTCCCATTAATTTGTCCGGCGCTAAATAAATATTCAATTTCTTTCGTTTCGAGTGATGTTTGGAGCTGTGTTGCAGGTATATAGTCATACTCTACAGCATATGCTGGACGCAACATTTTACATTCACTTAATCCAGGTAAGGTTCTTAAAAGTTCTAATTGAATATTTTCGGGTAACCCTGTAGAAAATCCTTGCACATATATTTCAGGAGTATTAATTCCTTCTGGCTCTAAGAAAATTTGATGTGATTCTTTATCAGCAAATTTAACGATTTTATCTTCAATAGAAGGACAATATCTTGGCCCCTTACTATCAATAAAACCGCCGTAAATGGGAGTTAAATGTAAATTGTCTCGAATTAGTTGATGTGTTTCGGTAGTTGTTCTTGTGATGTGACAACAAACTTGGGGCATATTATTTTTTATATCTGGGTCAAAAGAAAAATATTTATCTGCTGCAGTACTTGGTTGTATGTCTAATTCATCAAAAATGATACTTCTTTTATCAACTCTTGCTGGAGTTCCTGTTTTTAAACGTTCTGTTTTGATACCAATTTCGTGTAAATTTTGAGTAAGTCCTTTTGCTGCTTGTTCGCCCGACCTACCAGCTGACATTGATTTATTTCCTATCCATATTCTTCCTTCTAAGAACGTGCCAGCTGTGATGATAACTGATCTAGCTGAGTAATAACTACCAAAGAAAGTCCTTACACCTTTAATTCTTTTTTTTAAGATTTTTTTTGAGTTCAATCCAATTTCTTCAGTTTTTGCAATATCCAGTTCAGTAATCATTGCTTCTTTTAAAGATAAATTATCTGTATTTTGTAGTATTTCAATCATCTTTTTTGAATATTCTCTTTTATCTGTTTGAGCTCTTAATGCCCATACAGCTGGGCCTCTACTTGCATTTAATATTCTTTTTTGTATAGCTGTTTCATCAGCTAATTTACCAATAATTCCACCTAATGCATCAACTTCATGTACCAACTGACTTTTTGCCGGCCCGCCAACTGCAGGGTTGCAAGGTTGCCAGGCAATCCTATCTAAATTGATTGTAAATAAGGCTGTAGAAAATCCTAATTTTGCTGTTGTTATAGCTGCTTCGCATCCTGCATGTCCTCCTCCAATAACGATGACGTCAAAAGATTCATTTGTTGAGTGATTATCATGCATTTTAGGAGCGATTTAATTAGCTAAATTCCTAAATCTCGTAAATTGAGGTTCAAATAGTAATTTAACAGTTCCTACTGGTCCATTTCTATGTTTAGTGACAATGATTTCTGTAATTCCTCTATCTTCAGTCTCCGGATTATAGTATTCATCTCTGTAAATCATTAATACTAAATCTGCGTCTTGTTCAATAGATCCTGATTCTCTTAGATCACTTAACATTGGTCTTTTATTTGTTCTAGACTCAACCCCTCTACTAAGCTGAGATAAAGCTACTACTGGTACTTTTAATTCTCTGGCCATGCTTTTAAGACCTCTTGTTATTCGTGAAAGTTCTTGCACTCTATTATCAGGGGTTGATCCTTCCATCAACTGCAGATAATCAATCACAATTAATCCAAGTTCTTTTTTTTGTTCAGCTATTAATCTTCTGCACAGAGATCTCATCTCTAGAACACTTAAGTTAGGCTTGTCATCTATAAATATTGGTAATTGACCTAATGAATTGATACCTTCTCCGAGTAATGGCCATTCATCTTGCTGTAATCTTCCTGTTCTTAGCCTTCCACTTTCGATTCCCACTTCCATAGAGAGTAGTCTATATGTCAACTGTTCTTTACTCATTTCAAGGCTAAATACACACACAGGTAAATCTTGAGATTGTGCAACATTTTTAGCCAGATTAAGAACCATTGAAGTTTTTCCCATTGAAGGTCTACCAGCAACAATTATTAAATCACTTCTTTGAAAACCTTGAGTCATTGCATCAAGATCATAGAAATTTACAGGAATT
>JAOOLS010000054.1 GCA_028408915.1 Prochlorococcus sp. AH-716-J09 | reverse complement strand
CTTCAAAGACAATAATTCGAAATTTTTGTGAAGTTAATAACTTGTGGTTAATTAAAAATTATTTGACTATCTTTAATCTATAAGTATTTGGTATTGAATTAAGCAATTGGACAATAACAAACTAATTTTAAAACCAGGATTAGAGGGTGTCCCAGTTACTAATTCATCTATCTGTGATATTGACGGCAACAAAGGTAAATTATTGTACAGAGGGTACTCCATTGAGGAATTATCCAAAAAAAGCAGTTTTTTAGAAACTGCTTACCTTTTGATTTGGGGTGAATTACCCACGGCTATTCAACTTAGAGATTTTGAACAAGAAGTTCAGATGCATCGAAGGTTAAGTTTTAGAGTAAGAGATATGATGAAATGTTTCCCTGCGACTGGTCATCCTATGGATGCTCTTCAATCTAGTGCGGCTTCTTTGGGGTTATTCTATTCACGTAGAGCAATAGATGATCCTAATTACATCTACAACGCAGTGATAAGACTAATAGCAAAAATTCCCACAATGATTGCTGCTTTTCAACTTATTAGAAAAGGACAAGACCCAATTCAACCTAGAGATGATTTAACTTACTCATCAAATTTTCTTTACATGATAACTGAAAAAGAACAAGATCCTATAGCTGCAAAAGTTTTTGATAGGTGTTTAATTCTACATGCCGAACATAGTTTAAACGCAAGTACCTTTAGTGCTAGAGTTACTGCAAGTACTCTTACAGACCCATATGCTGTCATCGCCTCCGCAGTAGGAACTCTTGCTGGTCCACTTCATGGAGGAGCAAATGAGGATGTAATTGCAATGTTAGAAGAGATTAAAACTCCAGAAAATGCTGGGTCTTTTTTAGATAATGCAATTAAAAATAAAAGTAAGATAATGGGCTTCGGCCACAGAGAATATAAAGTTAAAGATCCAAGAGCAATAATTCTTCAAAAACTGGCGGAGGAGCTTTTTATTAGATTTGGAGCAGATGAAATGTACGAAGTTGCTAAATCACTTGAGGCAGAGGCAATTCCAAGACTTGGGCCCAAGGGTATATTCCCTAACGTGGATTTTTATTCTGGTCTTGTTTATAGAAAACTTGGTATTCCTCGTGATTTATTTACTCCAATTTTTGCCATATCCAGAGTCGCTGGTTGGTTAGCTCATTGGAGAGAGCAACTTGGAGCAAATAGAATTTTCAGACCATCGCAGATCTATACAGGTTCAGCACCAAGAGATTGGATCAACCTAGAAAGTAGAGATTAATATTTGCAGCTTTTCATAAAAAACACACATATTGTTTGTGAAGAGTTAATGTATTAAGTAAATAACATAAAAATTTTGGAATACGGATTAGATCTCGAATATAGTTTTAATGAATTCTTAAAGGGTTTTGGCCTTTCCAGTGAAATCGCTCATATAATTTGGCTCCCTCTACCTATGCTTTTGGTTTTAGTAGCGGCAGTTGTTGGCGTCCTAGTAACAGTTTGGCTTGAAAGAAAAATATCTGCTGCTGCTCAACAAAGAATAGGTCCCGAATATGCAGGAGCGCTTGGTGTCCTCCAACCAATTGCAGATGGTCTTAAGTTACTTGTCAAAGAGGATATTATTCCTGCTAAAGCGGATGGAATTCTCTTCACTGCAGGACCTGTTTTAGTTCTTGTCCCAGTGATTCTATCCTGGTTAATTGTTCCCTTTGGACAAAACCTTTTAATAAGCAACGTTGGTATTGGAATTTTTCTTTGGATTGCTTTAAGCAGTATCCAGCCAATTGGACTTCTTATGAGCGGATATGCATCAAATAATAAGTACTCTTTATTAGGAGGTTTAAGAGCAGCAGCTCAATCAATAAGTTATGAAATCCCTCTTGCTTTATCTGTACTAGCTATTGTGCTAATGACAAATTCTCTAAGTACTATTGATATTGTCAATCAACAAAGTGGGGCTGGAATTCTAAGTTGGAATATATGGAGACAACCAGTTGGTTTTATCGTCTTTTGGATCTGTGCCCTTGCAGAATGTGAGAGACTTCCATTTGACTTACCTGAAGCTGAAGAAGAATTAGTTGCAGGATATCAAACTGAATATGCAGGAATGAAATTCGCGTTGTTCTACCTTGGTAGTTACATTAATTTAATCCTTTCAGCTTTATTGGTATCAATACTTTATTTAGGAGGATGGGGTTTTCCTATTCCAGTTGAATTAATAGCTAAGTTCCTGAATTTGCCAATTAATTCACCCTTCATACAAGTTTTCACTGCATCAATAGGAATTGTAATGACTGTATTGAAAGCATATCTTTTAGTTTTCATTGCAATATTATTGCGTTGGACAACTCCTAGAGTAAGAATAGATCAACTATTAGATCTAGGATGGAAGTTTCTTCTTCCAATTTCTCTTGCTAATCTTTTGATAACTGCAGGATTAAAACTTGCTTTTCCGCAATTCTTTGGTGGTTAAACTTAAGTAAAAATACTTAAATTAAAAATTAATCCACTAAAATAAAATAACAAAATAAATAGCTATATCAAAGAAGCATTTAATGCTGGAAAATATTTATATAATGGCTTATCAGTTACTTTTGATCATCTTCGAAGAAGACCTGTTACTGTTCAATATCCATATGAAAAATTAATACCTTCTGAAAGATATAGGGGAAGGATACATTATGAATTTGATAAATGTATAGCTTGTGAAGTTTGTGTGAGAGTGTGTCCCATAAATTTACCAGTCGTTGATTGGGTAATGAACAAAGAAACCAAAAAAAAGGAACTAAGAAATTATTCTATAGATTTTGGAGTTTGTATATTTTGTGGAAATTGTGTTGAATATTGTCCAACTAACTGTCTTTCTATGACCGAAGAATATGAATTAGCTACTTTTGACAGACACAATCTAAATTTTGATAATGTCGCACTTGGTAGGTTACCTACAAACGTCACAACAGATCCTTCAGTTAAATCTCTAAGAGAACTTGCCTATCTTCCTAAAGGTGTCATGGACCCTCATGAAATCCCAGCTTCAGATAATAGAGTTGGTAAATTACCAGAGGAAGTCTATGATTGGATGAGGCCAGAATCCACTGAAAATAAAGATAAAGTTTCTAATCCAAACAATTAAGTTCCATTAATTTATGTCCATTGCAATAACAACTCAAATTATTTGTTTTACAGTTTTATCTTTAGTTATCCTTATCGGAGCACTTGGTGTCGTATTACTAGAAAGTATTGTTTATTCAGCCTTCCTTCTAGGAGGAGTTTTCATGAGTGTAGCAGGATTATATCTTCTTTTAAATGCAAGTTTTGTTGCTGCAGCGCAAGTTTTAGTTTATGTGGGTGCAGTTAATGTATTAATAATCTTTGCAATAATGCTAGTCAATAAAAAAGAAGATTTAAAGCCCATCAATGATATTAAATCAAGAAGAATCATATCAACATCAATATGTTTAACCCTGCTAAGCCTTTTAATAAGAGTTGACTTGACTAATGTATGGAGCCTATCAAGTCCTCAAAACTCTATTGGAGAAGAATCAACTATCAGAATTGGTGAACATCTATTTAGTGATTATTTACTCCCATTTGAAGTAGCATCAGTTTTACTTTTAATGGCAATGATTGGAGCCATCGTTTTAGCTAGAAGAGATGTAATGAGCAAGGATATTTCCACTGGATTACCTGTTGATCAAGAGTTGATTGAAAAATCATCAGAACCATTACTTACAAATAAAAATTAACCTTTCACCTTTCTTATGATGAGTTTAGAATCAATTCCTATTCAAGCATTTTTAATAGTATCTTCAGCACTATTCTGTATTGGGATTTGGGGATTATTAAATAGCAGAAACGCAGTAAGAGTTCTTATGAG
>JAOOLS010000055.1 GCA_028408915.1 Prochlorococcus sp. AH-716-J09 | reverse complement strand
CCATTGGTAATGCAAAAAATGGTAAATCCATTTCAACAAGTTTAGGAAAAAGATCAGCGCCAATATCAAATTTCTCTTCTGAAGGTATGTAATTAAAAATTTCAGGTTCGAAAAGATAAATTCCTGTATTTATAGAGTCACTTAAAGCTTGATCAACTGTTGGCTTTTCCTGAAAAGCCTTTATTTTCCCATTTTCATCAGAAACTACGACACCGTAACTTGATACTTGATCTTTAGTTACTTTCTTCGTTATTAAGCTCGCAATAGCTCCTTTCTGCTTATGTTTTTTAACAGCTTGAGTTAAATCTAAATCAACTAAAGCATCACCACATAAAACAACAAAAGTTTCATCAAAGAAATTTTGAAAATCCTGAATTTTTTTTAATCCTCCCGCGGATCCCAAAGCATCACCTATTAATTCTCCATCTTCAATTCTTCCCTCAAAACTATAAGCAATCTCTACTCCAAATCTTTGCCCATCCCTAAAATAATTTTCAATTTCTTCAGCCAGATGAGAAACATTTACCATTATTTCCTTAAAATTATGTTCTCTTAAAAGTTCCAAGAGAAACTCCATAACAGGTTTTTGCAAAATCGGAATCATCGGTTTTGGAATAACGTGCGTAATAGGCTGAACACGTGTGCCTTTACCTGCCGCAAGTATCATCGCCTTCATAAATTCAAAACCATTTTTTTAAATTATACGCTACTACAATAAAGCTTCTAAGCAGCCGAGGAAGAGGTATTACTTATCTCAAGATTTTCTATAGGCAATTGAGCTAAGCAACCATCAGGTATTATTCTTTTAATTTGAATTGGGCCATATAAAGAATTAAATTGTTTAATTTCAATTTTATTTTCAGAAGATAAAAATAACAAAGCCCAAAAAACTCCCAAACGATCTTTATCTAAATCATTTTTTACTACTGTTTGCCATTTCTTGACTAAATATTCAAAATCTGTCCATTGTAATGCTTTTTCCCATCCTTCAATAAATTTCCCTAATGCTTTAGTGGTTTCTGGAAGTTTCTCGCGATGCGCTAATGACTTTACTTGAGAAATTAAGGCCTTATCAGAATATTTTTTATTTCTTTTTCTCTTCATGAGCAGAAGATCTTGGGTTTCTATAACTTCTGCTATGGACTCCAGCTGACTTACAAGTTCTCCCAATGTTGTTGTACGTTTAAGAATTGGTTGTGCAATTGATCTTCTCCTTAGATATTTTTCAGGATATTTCGGAATATCAAATTCTTTATCAATCCAATCTTGATCATCCAAATCAAATTCATCTTCAAAATCGGAAGAATTTTCTTTGAAAACATCAGCTTCCAAAACCTCAGCTTTAAGATTAACTAGTACGGAAGCCGCAAAAAATGCTTCGCTGGTCTCAGCTAAATCTTTCTGATATGAGATTTGACTATTTGAAGATTGATTAAAAGTATGTGAGTATTCCTCTAAAAAACTATCAATTACACTTATTACATCAATATCCCATGGATCAAGCTCACCTTTACCTGCGGCGTCTTGAAGGAACTTAATCAACAATCTAGGGCCTAATTGTTGCCTATCAATAGGATTGAAATAAGATATTTTGAGATAGATAAAATCTACTCACAAGATATCTTTTAATTTATTTAATGCCAAACAATATTGAGTTAATTTAAAAAATCATAATGTTGGAGCTTTTAGAATGTCATTTGTTTTAGTTCCTGAAAAAATATTTGTTTTCACAGCCCCTTTAACTGCAGTTAAATCTCGATCGACCAAATTATTGATAGATGCAATGTAACTTTCAGTAATTAATCTTGGGTATAAACCTATCCCAATAATCGGTAAAAGTAAACAGGCAATAATATAAACTTCCCTTGGCTCTGCATCTATAAGTTTTCGTTCTTCGATTAATTTAGGATTTTCTTTCCCAAAGAAAATTTCTCTTAACATTGAAAGTAGATAAATAGGAGTAAGTATTACCCCGATAGCTGCTAAAGAGGCCATCACTACCCTAAACGGTAGTGTATAAACTTCGTCAGTAACAAATCCTGTAAATACCATCAATTCTGAAACAAATCCACTCATACCAGGTAAAGCCAATGAAGCCAGGGAGCAAGCAGTCCATAGGGCAAACATAATTCTCATTCTTTGTCCTACACCACTCATTTCATCAAGTTTAAGAGTCTTTGTTCTGTCATAGGTTGCACCAACAAGAAAAAATAAACTTGCACCGATTAATCCATGACTAACCATTTGCAGCATAGCTCCGCTCGTTCCAAGGCTACTAAAACTGCCTATTCCAATAAGAACGAAACCCATATGACTTATCGAACTGTATGCGATTTTTCTTTTAAGATTTCTTTGAGCAAAAGAAGTTAATGCAGCATAAATTATATTGACTACCCCAAGAACTATTAATAATGGGGCAAATTGAGCATGAGCAACGGGTAATAATTGTGCATTAAATCTTAAAAGAGCATATCCTCCCATCTTTAGTAAAATTCCTGCTAGAAGCATATGAACTGGAGCTGTAGCCTCTCCATGAGCATCTGGAAGCCAAGTATGAAGGGGTACTATTGGAAGTTTCACACCAAATGCAATTAAAAGCCCTACATAACATAATATTTGGAATTTTTGACTAAAATCTTGAGCTGCCAAGTGAGAAAACTCAAAGTTAGGAATTTCTGTACCATAGAAACCCATTGCTAACGCTGCAAGAAGAATGAAGATAGAACTACCAGCTGTGTAAATAATGAATTTTGTTGCTGCATATTGTCGATTTTTGCCACCCCATATAGCCAGTAATAAATAAACGGGAATTAACTCAAGTTCCCAAGTCAGAAAGAATAAAAGCATATCTTGTACCGCAAACACAGCGATTTGCCCACCATCCATAACCAATATCAAAAAGAAGAATAACTTTGGTTTGAACTTGACTGGCCATGCAGCAAGAACTGCTAAAGCAGTTATAAAACTAGTCAATAATATTAAAGGCATAGACATGCCATCAGCGCCAACAGACCAAGTAAGACCTAAATCAGGGAGCCAATTAATATTTTCTTTAAGTTGAACATTTTCATTACTAATATCAAAGCCATTTATATATGAACCTACAGTTATTAAAAAAGTGATTAATGCAATAGACAATGCAAACCATCTTACCTCTTTGCCATCCCCTTTATCTGGAAAAAAAGGTATCACAAATGCACTACCAATTGGGAATAAAATTGAAGCAGATAACCAAGGAAAATTAGATAATCCAGCTCCCAAAGTTCCCAACATTTGTGTCGCAAAATGTGTATAAAAATAAGTACTCAATTTAACTAAGAAATTTATCTTAAATAAAGTCTAGAAATTTTCTGTATTTTTTCACCCCAATGGACAGTGAAGACACACAATTGTAATTAAGAAACTTGAGGAGATTGAAAACCAAATATAGCAACTAGTAAAATTACACCTCCAAAAACAATAAGCGCATAAAATTGACCCCTACCAGTCTCAAAATATTTTAAACCTTCTCCACTACCTAAAGTTACAAGTCCAGTAAGATTTACAACGCCATCAACAACCTTAGAATCAACCTCCAAAACTTCTTTAGCAAGTTTTCTACTACCCTTAACAAAAAGTTTTTCATTAATATCATCTAGGTACCATTTATTGGACAAAAATTGATTGATGCTAGGAAACTTTTCGGCAAATAAAACTGATAAATTAATTTTTTTCACAAAATATGCCTGATAAGCAATAATGATTCCAGCTGATGCGATAAGTACTGACGCAA
>JAOOLS010000052.1 GCA_028408915.1 Prochlorococcus sp. AH-716-J09 | reverse complement strand
TACTTGTATTTGGTTCTTTGACTCCCCTCCACTTCATACAATAATGTTGGGCCTTTACAATAATGCCTAAACCTTTAGGTTCACACAGTTTTTCAATTTCATCTGCAAGGATCATTACAGCTTCTTCCTGAATATGAGGTCTTGAAAAAACCCAACTCTCGCAAATTTTGAAAGTCCTATGACTTTATTTCCAGGTTTAATACCTATCCAGCACTCTCCTAGAATTGGGACTAAGTGATGCGAACATGCAGATCTTACCGAAATTGGGCCAACTGTGTAGATTTCATCAAGATTCTTGTCATTAGGGAAACTTGTAACTTTAGGTTGTTCATGATATCTGCCTTTAAAAACTTCATTTAGATACATTTTTGAAACTCTTGCAGCAGTTTCTTGAGTATTATGATCATTCTCAACATCAATTACTAGGGACTTTAGTAAGTCTTTAACTCTTGAGGCTATTTCTTTTTCTAAAATTTCTAATTCGCCAGGATTTATAAAATCAGCAATATTATCGTTAGCACTAAATCTTGTACCAGAATTCTTAATTCTGTCTCTTATAATTTCAGAAATTAGTTTATTAGTAATCTGGTCGTCAAAGTTTCTAATATTATCGTTGGGTAATGTAGAGGTCATAAAATTCTAAACAGAAAATTGTATGCAACTTAATTAACTGTATCTTCCAAAAGCTTAATTGCTCATATACTATATCACATTCTCTTGTTCAATCGGGTTCAAATACCACTAAAAAAAATCACTGTTTTAAGATTAACCAGATAAACAGAATGTTTAAAAGGCTCCGCCAGAAGGCATCAAAGTCAAGTCTTCGATCAATTGTGATTCAGGTTTTTGAGCCATATAGAGAATAGTTTCTGATACCTCTTTTGAGGAGAGCATAGAAGTTCTATCAAAATCAGAATTGATTGATTCGGAGTCCCAAAGAGGAGTATTTACTGAACCAAGAGTTATTGTACATGCTCTTATTGAATTAGATCTCTCCTCCTCCCTCAAGCATTTAGTAAACATAGCTAGTGCAGATTTTGAAACACAATAAGCTCCCCATTGGGGGAATGCATGATAAGAGGCATGACTACTGACATTAATAACTAATCCACCATTTTTTCTCATTTGAGGAATTATTGAACTACAAATTTGAAAAACACTTGTGAGGTTTATTTGAATAGTTTGTTCCCATTGACCTAATTCCATTTCAACTAAAGGGCCATTAAATGCGCAGCCGGCGTTATTAATCAATACTGAAGGGCAACCATACTTCTCAATTGCACCTCTAACACAATTCTCTATTTCTAGCGGATTAGATAAATTACATTCTACTAGGTTAATTTTTGATTTAGTGGTCAACAATTCGCTCTTTAGTTTCTCCATTAAATCCATATTCCTGGCGAGTAAAATTAAATCCCAGCCAGCATTAGCAAAAGTAATTGCGGTAGATCTACCAATACCTTTCGTAGCACCTGTTATAAAAGCTAGTTTCAATTTATTCAGTTTTTTGGGGGATTTCACTATAAATCTCTTCAATATTATTTGCTTCGATAAATTTACCTAAAACCCTAAACTTATTGTATCTTGCCTCAATTAATTCTTCTTCAGGCATTTGCAGTAAAGCGTTAAGATGTTTCTCAATAGCCTCTTTTAATGTGTTACCAGCATCTAAAGGAGCCCAATTATTCCCACCAGAAGGTTCTGATAATACCTCATCTATTATACCTAATTTTAGTAAATCTTTACCTGTAATTTTAAGTGCTGATGCAGCTTCTGGTGCCTTCGCAGCATCTCTCCACAAAATTGATGCACATGCTTCTGGACTAGCAACTGTGTAAACACTATGTTCAAACATTAGTAACCTATCGGCAACTCCTATTCCAAGTGCTCCTCCAGAACCTCCTTCTCCAATTACAGTAGCCACAATTGGAACTTTCAATCCAAACATCTCTCGAAGGTTTCTTGCAATCGCTTCACCTTGACCTTGTTCTTCAGCTTTTAAACCAGCATAAGCCCCAGGAGTATCAATAAATGTAAGAATTGGCAAAGAAAATCTATTTGCATGCTGCATTAATCTAAGAGCTTTTCTGTAACCTCCTGGTTTTGCCATCCCAAAGTTTCTTACTACATTTTCCTTTGTATCCCTTCCTTTCTGATGCCCTAACATCAATACTGGTCTATTATTTATCGAACCTATGCCACCAATTAGTGCCATATCATCGCCACCATTTCTGTCTCCATGTAATTCTATCCAGTCATCACAAAACATTTGAATAAAATCCAAAGTACTAGGTCTTTGAGGATGTCTAGCTACCTGAATCTTTTGAGCAGGGGTAAGAGATTTAAATATTTCTTCTCTTCTCCTAGCAGCTAAGGTTTCAAGCTGCAGAAGCTGTTGACTCACATCTACTTCCGAATCTCGAGCTAATTCTTTAATTTGTTCTATCTGCTTCTCAAGTTCAACAAGAGGCTTTTCAAAATCAAGGAGGTAACGTTTAGCCATAATTTAAACAGTTAATACTTTAGGCTTATCGAGTCCAATCGCAGAAAAACCATGCTTTAAAGATGCTGCTCCAATAAACTCCATCTTTTCAAGGGAAATGTTATTTCTTCCCCAACTAAAGTTTGTATGACACTTTTCGAATTCTAAAATCATAGCTTCTGCAAAGCAAGCAAACATCTCTCTTTGAGGGTTTTGCATTTCCGCAAGTTCCATCATATTCCAACCAATATCATTGAAAAACTCAACTATACCTCCTTTTAAAACATGAATATTTTCACCCTGAAATTTCTCATCAAGATTTTTGGGGTACCCGCCATCAATCATTAAACATGGTTTTTTTAAGTTACCTGTATCAATTTCAATAGTTTTAGGCATACTTGCAACCCATACAACAATATCCGCCTGAGGCAATGCCTCATTTAAGCTTGTTACGGTGCCACCATCTAATTCTTTTTGTAACAGCGCTAATGGTTCTTGTTGTCTTGCTACCATAAGAAGTTCTGAAATCCCAGTTTTATTGATAAGCCATCTACAAACAGCACTACCAATATCACCTGTAGCACCAATCACAGCAACAGTTGCTTTTTTAAGGTCTATCCCAATGCGAGGCGCATTTATTTCAAGTTGCTTACAAATAACCCAGGCAGTATGAGTATTGCCAGTAGTAAACCTTTCCCACTCTAATGAAGTATTTCTAATTTGTTTATGTTGTAGAAGATTAAAATTCTCAAAAATAATAGAAGTAAATCCTCCTAAAGCGGTAATGTTAATCCCTTTTTTCTGAGCTAGTTCCATAGCATTTAGTACTTTTCTTCTAGCCGTTTTGAACCTAGAAAGCATTTCAGGAACAAAGCACGAATCTATATAAGAACCTTCGATAGATATTCCAGTAGCACTCTTAACTTCTACATTTTCAACAAGCTGAGGAGGAGCAGTACACCAAACATCCAAGTCGCCATCTGCAATATGATCAAAGCCTAGCATCGAAGCTTTTCTTTTTGCATCTTCAAAACTTGTTGAGTGGCCTATTAACCCAAACATTTAAAATTTATAAATGGTTTCTACAGGATGTTATGAACAATAGCACAGTGGTAACTACTTAAATAGAATTGATTAATTATTAAAATCCTTAATTAATTAGAAATGTAATTAGACGATAGCTGCCATAGCCATTCTTGCAATTTCTCTATTATCTAGACCTATTTCCATCAATGTATCTTGATAAGCAATCATAAATTCTTCCATTAATTCTTCTCTGTCCATAGCTAATACTGATGCGTCATCTGCTACTTGATCTAACATCTTTTTAATTAAAGGAAGATTAACCTTATTAGCTTCCATTAATTCCTCTTTACAAGTAGATAGATTCTCTTTAAGCCACTCTTGACCATAATTCAAGTGAAGATATTCATCTTTAACTACTCCCTCTGTTATTTTTTTTGCGAAAGGATCGGCAACTCTTATGTAGACGTTATAAGCAGAGATTGCAAATGCTTCAATTAAGATAGCCTGTATTAAGAGACACGTTGTTAAATTTCCTTTTTCAAGTGCAACTT
>JAOOLS010000053.1 GCA_028408915.1 Prochlorococcus sp. AH-716-J09 | reverse complement strand
TTTCCAGATTTAAGTCTCTGGAAAGTTCATAAATTCTGATTTTATCGCTGATAGTCATTTAATCTGATTTGTACTCTTTTGGAAATTAAAGAGGATTTAATTTAATTATATTCCCTTATTGGGATAGTCATTGTAGCTTGTAATTTCTTTTTCAAAAATATCAATAAATTCAGGTTCTAAAGATGTTTTTAAAGCTTTTTGAAGCTTTTTTTTGATTTTGGAATCTGAGTAACATTTTTTTGACTTACAAATGTAGGCTGATCGCCCCATACCCTTTTGAAACATAATACCTTGTTTATGATCTTTAGTAATTTTTATAAGATCTTTCCTGTCATATGTTTTTCTGCATGAAATGCATATACGCAAAACAGGGGTTTGTCGTATCACCGTTTTCTCTCCTCTTTGGCAGATATTTCACCATCTGGAATAGTCTCTAGTTGATTGCTATCTGAGAAGTTCTCGTCTTCATATAATTCTTGTCCATATTCATCATCATCTTCAGGAAGAGGATAAAGCTCTCTTAATCTTGCATCTTCCGCAGCACGTTCAGCTTGTTCTGCTTCTAATCTAAGTTCAGCTTCTCGTTGGAGATTCTCTTCATCTTCTCTTTGAATGATCAATTCAGAGACTGCAGCATCTTCTGCTTCCTGATCGTATTCATGTGAGTTTTTAACATCAATCTTCCAACCAGTTAATCTTGCCGCAAGTCTTACATTTTGTCCTTCTCTACCAATTGCGAGACTTAATTGATCGGGAGGAACTAGTACATGTGCGTGTTGACCTTCTGGGTCAACAAGTCTCACAAGATCGACTTTTGCTGGACTTAAAGAGTTTAAAATATACTGTATTGGGTCAGATGACCATTTAATAACATCAATTTTTTCTCCTCTCAACTCATTTACTACTTGTTGGATTCTTGCCCCTCTTGCTCCAATACAAGCACCTACAGGGTCTACTTCTTGTTCAACGCTATCAACAGCTACTTTTGTTCTTGGCCCAACAGCCCTGGAGGGAGGATTCGCTTCTCTTGAAACAGCAACAATTTTTACTGTGCCTTCTTGAATTTCCGGTACTTCATTTTCAAATAAATAAACAACTAATCCAGCATTTGCTCTGCTTACAAAAAGTTGTGGTCCTTTTCTGGCTATTTCGCTAACTTCTTTCAAAAATACTTTGAAAGTTGCATTAGCTCTATAATTATCATTTGGTAATTGATCTCTTTTAGGAAGTTCGGCCTCTACTTCAGGTCTACCAATACCCGAGCTAACTCCCATAATTACTGATTGTCTTTCAAATCTTATAACTCTTGCAGTTAAAACGGGATCTTCTAAATCTGCAAATTCCTCTTGGATCATTTTTCTTTGTTGATCTCTTAATTTTTGAGCTAAAACTTGCTTTGTTGTTGAAGCCGCCATTCGTCCAAAATCCTCTTTTTCTGGAGTAACGTCTAATACAACTGTGTCACCTATTTGGGCATCATCAGCTACTTGTTTAACTTCTACTAAAGATATTTGATGATCTTCGCTTTCAACTTCTTCCACAATTATTTTACTTGATAAGATCCTATAACCTTCTTCATCTAAATCTAGTCCAACATCAAAATTGCTAAAGTATTCTTCATCAAATGGATCTTCGTTAACTCCAATGTAAAAAGTTCTTCTATATTTTTCGTATCCCTTTAACAAAGCTTCGCGCAAGGCTGCTTCAACTACATTAGGAGGTAACTTTTTTTCCTCACTAATGTCTTCAATAAGATTGTTTAAACCTGGGAGAATAACTAATGCCATCTATGATGGGAAATTTGAATAATGGTTAAAATAATTAATCTTTTAAGGTACAAAGACTAATTTTTAATACTTCATCTAAAGGGATTTTCTTTATTCTACCTTTAATGTTAATGGCTAAATAATCATTAGACTTTTCATAAAGTAAACCATTCAAGAATTTTATTTTTGAATTCTTCTGGTTTAACTCAACATTAACTGGAAAACCCTTAAAAGTTATGAAGTCTCTTTCTGAGGTTAATTCATCACTGACCCCTTGACTACTAATTTCTAACACATATGAACAATTTAAAAGATTTGATTTTTCTATTTCGTCGGATGCTGGGGTATTAAATAGCGCACAATCATCTAAGGAAATGTCACCCCCATTAGTTTTTCTTATAGTTATTTCAATAACAATCGGATTTTGATTAGTTTGTATATTTAAACCGTAGATTTCTAAATTCCGCTCATTAGCAACTTTTCCTAATAAAGCTTCTAGTTTGCTTTTGTTTTCTTTATTCAAATTTATTTATAAATTCATTTAAAATTTATTTTCACACATTAGGAAGTTTTTTCTATAAAAAAATTCAAAATTTTGCATTTTATGGATGTAAACAAAAAAACAACAATAATCTCTTTCTTCAATTAGATTCATTAAATAAACTCAAAAACTATTAATTAAATGAAGCATCTCAAGATTAAATTTATTAATTTAATCCAAATATTCATTATTACTTGTTTTTGTATACTCAATTTCTTTCAAATTGATGAAGTTTTAGCTTTAACTTCTTCTGAAAGTCATAATTTCGTATCTTCTGCAGTTAAAAACATTGGCCCTGCAGTTGTAAAAATTGACACTGAGCGCTTAGTAGAGAGGCAACAATTTGATCCTACTTTACTTGACCCTTTATTGAGGGATTTACTTGGAGAACAAGGCATTACTCCTGAAAGGGAGAGAGGACAAGGCTCTGGGGTTATCATTAATGAGAATGGTTTGGTTCTTACAAACGCTCATGTCGTAGAAAGAGTCGATAATGTTTCAGTTACTTTGGCAGATGGATCTATTTGTGATGGTGATGTTTTGGGTACGGATACAGTAACTGATCTTGCTTTAATAAAAATTGATGAAGATGCTTATTCTGGTTTTGCTCCACTTGGGAATTCTGAAGATCTTGAAGTTGGGGATTGGGCAATAGCTCTTGGTACTCCTTATGGTCTTGAAAAAACAGTTACCTTGGGGATTGTAAGCAGTCTGCATAGAGATATCAATAGTTTGGGATTTTCAGATAAAAGGCTAGATCTTATTCAGACTGATGCTGCAATAAATCCAGGAAATTCTGGGGGACCACTCATAAATTCTAACGGTGAGGTAATTGGAATAAATACATTAGTAAGAAGTGGCCCTGGAGCTGGTTTAGGTTTTGCTATTCCCATCAATCTAGCTAAAAGTGTTTCTGATCAGCTACTTAAAAATGGGGAAGTTATTCATCCATATTTAGGGGTACAATTAATTTCTTTAAACCCTAGAATTGCTAAAGAACATAATCGCGATCCCAATTCGTTAGTTCAATTACCTGAAAGAAATGGAGCTCTAATTCAATCAGTAATTCCTAATAGCCCCGCTGAAAAAGCTGGTTTAAGAAGAGGGGATTTAGTAATAGCAGCCGAAAATATCTCTGTAAATGAGCCTAAAACTTTACTAGATGAAGTAGAAAAAGCTCAGATTGGAAAAGTATTTCTTTTAAATATTTTGAGAGATAATAAAGAGATACAAATAAATATTAAACCTGAACCTCTCCCAGGTTTGACATAAAGCACCCATTGAAATTTAATAATCTATAACAATTAGAGAAAAAGATTTTGGATTCACAAACTCAAATGAAACAAGTAGTTGCTGATGCAGCAATAAGGGAAGTGAAGAGTGACATGATTCTTGGATTAGGTTCTGGATCTACAGCTGCGTTAATGATAAAAAGCCTTGCGGATGAAATGCATTCTGGGAAACTCCAAAATATAAAAGGTGTTGCAACTTCTTTTCAATCAGAAGTTTTAGCGCTTGAACTGGATATCCCGCTTATCGATTTAGCTTCCGTATCTCAAATTGATCTAGCTATTGATGGAGCAGATGAAGTTGATCCAGGCTTTCAATTAATAAAAGGAGGAGGAGCATGCCATGTTAGAGAAAAGTTAGTGGCATCTAAAGCTAATCAATTGTTGATTGTTGTTGATGAAACTAAACTTGTTCAAAATCTAA
>JAOOLS010000051.1 GCA_028408915.1 Prochlorococcus sp. AH-716-J09 | reverse complement strand
TATTCAAACAATTAATAATTTAATAGAAGAAAACAAATACAACTTGTTAGAGGAGAGGATCAGATTAAGGGAAATAGATGCTTACGGTAACGAGGATTATAAAAAATGGATTGGCAATCCACCTCTTTATGAAAAAGCCATTGAGAAAAATATATTTAATGGATCCAAGCGATTTAAAGAGGGTATACCATACTTCTGGGAAAAAGTAATTTTGAAAAAATTTGGCAGTGTAGAATTATTTTTCGAAAAGTGGAGATCTTATTGTAATGAAAATCCCACTATTGATGATGAGATAATTGGATCTATTAGAAAGCTCGAGAGTGAAGATTGGTTTGTATTCATAGCAAGTCAAATAGAGAAATCATGCTTAAACCTAATAGAAAAAAACTACTCAAATAAAAACAAGGAAAACTACAAAAAAGGCATTAGATTTGAAAATCATTGTATGGAAATTCTCAAACAAAATGGATGGGAAGTAAAAGAAACCCCTAATACAGGAGATCAAGGGGTTGACTTAATTGCGTCAATAAATGATTTGAGAATATGTATTCAATGCAAAGATCATGAAAAAGCTATTGGAAATAAAGCAGTTCAGGAAATTTCAGCTGGTAAATTATTTTGGAAAGGTACACATGCAATAATAGTCTCAAAATCTGGCTTTACAAAGTCTGCTCATCAACTAGCAAAATCAAATAAAGTTAAACTAATCAATGAATATCAACTAAAAGATTTAGAAAAGTTTATTGTTTAGATAGTTTATATCAATTGTGTTAAGCCCTCTTTGTAAAGCAAAAGTGTTGTAAAAATTCCTGAGGCCCACATTAAACCTCTAGCTGTTGGGATATTAAATACATATGCACCAATATATAAAAAACGAAAAATAGGATGAATCAATGCTGCAATTATTGAAATATTAGAGTCAGCTAAAGTTATCAAACAAAGAAGACATGCGGGTGCATGTAGGGAAATACTTTCCCAACAATTTTGATGACACCAAACTGCTCTTTTACCAAAAGAAGGTAATTCATCGAATAAAGCCCTTGGAGCAGACATATTTTCAACAGAATATCCTGCTTTAACTCTCCCGATAGTTAATGGAATAATTGATAATAAAACAACTACAACTGATAGACAAAGGCTCCAGGCAAAAGCTACTTGCATATGATTTAAATAATAATATTAGCTTAATAATTGAAGCTCGATATCGCGATAAATGAAAAATCATTACCATAGATAAAACTTTGCAAAAAATACTGTAACTTATATAAAAAAATCATTTATGGATATTTCAAAGATAGTTTTAATTTTTAGCATAAGTTTACTAATATATCTTGCTTTTCTGTTTTTAGGATTTTTTCTTAAGAATAAAAATCTAAAGGCACAGAATATAAAAAAAGAAGAATAGATTATTATGCCTGGAAAATTGACTTTTTACTCAGTATTTTTATATCTTTTTGGATATATTTCATGGAAATAATTTTTGATACAAATAATAATAAGGGATATTTGGAATTAAATAAGACAGTTGCTGGTATATGAAAAAATTTTATAAATTTCTTAAAAGTTTTCTATTTATATCACTATGGCTTATTTTATCCTCATTTTTAACCCAATATTGGAATACCTTTCATTGGGAATATGTTTACTTAAACTTCAGAATTATATTTGATAAAGAATTTTGGTTTGTTGTAGAAAAAATTCTTTTAGGATTTGATATTGGTTACTGGTTAGAAGAAGCACTAAAATTCTTAAGTTATGAAATACCTAAAGAATCTTTTAAATATTTTCCAATTTATTTCGTATTAAAGTCTATTTGGATAAAGAATTAATTTGTATTTTTAATAGATTTTAATAAATTCCTTAAAATTCTTAAATAAAGTCGGTGAATTTATTTTTCTTAAAACAAATAAAGTTCCTTTATCACCTCTGCAGATTCTAAGTTTATTACTTAAATAAGTTATCTCTAACCACCCTAATTGTTCATTATTTATTTCTTTCATAGCATTTATATTTTTTCTTCCAAATTTAGGACCTATAACACCAGCATGGGTAAATTTGACCCCAATTTTTTTTTCATTTATGTAATAAAGTCTAATTAAAATCCCAGTACCAATAATTGATTTTATTCCTCTAGGTTTAAGTAAATTAAGACCATTTAAATTAAAGGGATCAAGAATTTGAAGGTTATCAAAAAAAGGAGAATATTTTAAAAAAGGACTATTAGAACTACTCCACCTAAGCTCCCAAACACCCTGTAAATTATTTCTATCTTTGCCAAAGGAAAAAATATGATCAATTTCAAGTTGTTCGGCAAAATTACGTATACTCTCTGAATTTGGAGATTTAAGAAGTAAATTTAATAAATCATTTTCGGTTTCCATCTAATAAATGCTGGAGTATATAGCTAAGGATAAATACTTACCTCCATGTGCTATATTCTACCCAGAATATGTTGATTTGATGACGAAGAGCTATTGGCTTAAGAAAATTTCAATTCCAAATGCTGATTTATTTCTGGAATATATAAGGACAGTATTGCCTTGGATTAAATCTGTGGGAGGAGTAATAGTAAAAAGAGATTTAATACAAGAATCAACCTCAAATGAATGGGATGGAGGGCAGCTTGGATTAGTAATTGAATTCGAATCACAATTTGCTGCTAAAAAAGCATTTTATTCTGAAGTATTCCAAAAATATCTGCAGTCCAGAGATTTAATGGAACTAGTTACTATAAGTACTCTTTAAAAAAATCAACCAATATCGACCTCACACAAACAACTTATAAGTATTTATTACTATTAAATTATTTATGTAATATTTATAACTTCACTAGCTGTAGCATATTTTGCAAAATTTAATTGTAAAAGTAATCCGTTAATCAAATGAACTATTCAACAGAAAAAGATGATTATTTGATTACAACTCCATATACAAAGAAAATTCAGCAAAAATTTGAAAAGGTTAAATCTTTTTTAGAGCAAAATGGATTTAATCCTTCATCAGAAAGCTTAATGCAAGATATAGTTAGCTCAGAAGAATATATTGCTAAAAATGGCTTATAAAATATCAGAATATATTCAGAGTTCTTAAATAATAAAAACCGCCTATTAGAAAAGGTAATAATATTCCAATAAATAAAAATATGGATTTCTTTGATTCGCCTTCTGATATGGGGTTAATTTCTGGTTCAATTGCAAAACCATTTTGTCTACCACCGCTTTCAGTTGTATAACCTTTTTTATTCATAAGTAAAATAATCTATGCAGATTATCTCATGTAAAAACTTATTTAAAAAAATTTTTTACATTTAGAATTAAACTAATTTTAAGATCTAATAATTGATTTCAATCTGAGATTTCAATTTGGCAGCTTTTTTTAATAAACCTACAACTTCCTTACGGCCAGTAGCAAATTCTGCCTTGTTAAGTAACTCGCTATATTTTTTTGTAATTTCTCTATGGTTCATTTTGGATATTAGATTCTATAAATTATAAAGTTACTAAAAAAAGTTTTTGTATAAAAGATATCAAAAAAGAGTTTAAGTACCTTTACCTATTTAAACCAACCTTTTTTCTTTGGTTTAATTTCTTCTTTGATAACTTCTTTTTTTCTCCCAAATAATCCCTTTTTTTGGACTGTTAAATTCTCTTCAACAGGTTTAGATTTTCTATTAAATAAGCCTTTTTTAGGTTCTTTTTTAATTGATTCTTTTTTGTCGGAAATCTTTGTTTTTTTAGGATTTGATTTTAAATTTTTGGGTTTGCTATCTGCAAATAAAGTTTGATATACAAAAAAACCAAAAACAGCAAAGAAGCCTAATGCCTGTACTAGAGCAGTTCCAAGATTATCAAACATTTAGGCCTCAACTTTGTATAGTGATTCTTTTTCTTTCGCTTCTATACATTTTTTATCATCAGACAAACATTCAATTTCTGCCTTCTTCTCAGTATGAGAACTGCAGCCACCTGCATTTGCATTAGATATTGAAAACAAAGTTACTACCCCTAAAATTAAGGCGCATGAGGTGTTAATCGGTTTCATGAGTTTTATTTTTATTATGGAAAAATAATTTCGCAATTGCGAAGATAATCTTCTCTTCTGCTAAAAGTATCCCCTTTTTATATATCTATTTGTAGTAATTAACTAAATCGATAATTAATATTGCTAGTAATGAAAAACCTAAAATGAAAGGTAAATAAGGATATTTATTTAAAATTTTGTTTAGTTGATTTTTCGATGTTTGTTTTTCCTTTTTCTTTTCTCTAGGTGGTAAGCCTAACTCTTCCCTTCTCTTAGCTTCTCCCATAATTTTTAAAC
>JAOOLS010000050.1 GCA_028408915.1 Prochlorococcus sp. AH-716-J09 | reverse complement strand
ATATCTACTGGGGTTCTTTCTCCTGAAAAAGCTTTAGCGGGATTTGGTAGCCCTTCTTTAATTACCCTTATGGGTTTATTTGCAGTTTCCTCAGCATTATTTAAAAGTGGTGCCTTAGACAGAGTAAGAGAATTGATTTCTTCTGAAAGTATTCGAACTCCCAGGAAATTAATTTCTTTAATAGCTTTTTTGATTGCTCCAATATCTGGAATTGTACCTAATACTCCAGTAGTAGCATCTTTGTTACCTTTAATTGAAGGTTGGTGCGAGCGAAGAAATATATCACCATCAAAAGTTTTATTACCTCTATCTTTTGCTACTTTACTCGGTGGAACTCTGACATTATTAGGTAGCTCAGTAAACCTTCTTGTCAGTGATATTAGTCAACAATTAGGTTATGGAGGTTTGGAATTATTTAGTTTGACATCAATAGGAATTCCTGTGTGGCTTATAGGTACAACCTATATGATTCTAGTTTCTGACATGCTTTTGCCAGATAGAGGGAGAGATAATGAGTTTATTAAAAATGGTGATATGAATATATATTTTACCGAAGTTACTATTCCCTCTACTTCAGAATTAGTTGGACAATCTGTCAGAAATAGTAGATTGCAAAGACGATTTGACGTTGATGTTCTGGAATTGCAACGAAATGGAAAAGTTATTCTTCCTCCTTTGGCTGATAGAAAGATTGAACCGGATGATAGATTAATAATACGCGTTGCAAGGGCAGACTTATTTAGGCTGCAGCAGGAACATACTATTCTTTTAGGAGAAAACAAAACATCTTTCGATGAGGCTAATGTTTTCTCAGATGATGAAGGTACTAAGACCTTTGAAGCTTTGTTACCAGCTGGTTCAACTTTAGCTGGTGCAAGTTTGAGAGAATTAAGATTTAGGCAGCGTCATAATGCAACAGTTTTAGCATTAAGAAGAGGTCAACAAACTGTTCAGGAGAGATTAGGCCAAGCTGTTTTAAGGGCTGGAGATGTTTTATTATTGCAAGCACCGCTAGATTCAATAAGAGGTTTGCAAGCTAGTAATGATTTGCTTATTTTAGATCAATTCGAAGATGACTTACCTTTTTTGATAAAAAAACCTATATCGATTGCAATTGCAATAGGAATGGTGGTTTTGCCTTCGGTTTCTAATATTCCATTAGTAGGTTCAGTTCTTTTGGCAGTGATTGCAATGGTTGCTTGTGGATGTTTAAGACCTGCAGAGATACAAAAATCAATTAGGTTAGACGTCATTTTATTGCTGGGATCTTTATCGTGTTTTAGTGTAGCTATGCAGATAACTGGATTAGCAGATGTAATTGCAGTTAATCTAAACTTTGCCCTTAACGGAATGCCTCTTTATTTTGCACTAGTCGTAATTTTTGTATCTACAGTTATTCTTACGCAATTCATAAGTAATGCTGCTTCTGTTGCTTTGATTTTGCCTGTTGCTATTGAATTTTCAAATGTTTTAGAAATTTCACCAAGCGCTTTAATAATGCTTGTTTTATTCGGTGCAAGTCAATCTTTCTTGACTCCAATGGGTTATCAAACAAATTTAATGGTTTATGGTCCTGGAAGATATAGATTTTTTGATATCGCAAAATACGGAGCTGGATTAACACTCATAATGTCATTTACTGTGCCAGCATTGATAATTTTAAATTATGGGTAATATCGTGAAATTCCCATTCTCAGTTTATAAGTTAAAAGATGCTTACAAAAAGCTATCAGTACCTCAATTTACTATTGTTACAGGCTTGTTTATTATTTGCCTTGGAACTTTAATTTTGAGCTCTCCATTATGTTCATCTTCAAAGGTTGGTTTGTGGGAAGCATTTTTTACATCTACTTCTGCAATAACCGTTACTGGCTTAACCATAATAGATATTGGTGTTGATTTAAATTTCTTTGGCCAAGTTTTCTTAGCTTTTATGCTTTTATCAGGTGGTCTAGGATTAATGGCCATTACAACATTTTTACAAGGGTTTGTTGTAAAGGGGACAAAGCTAAGAACTAGATTAGATAAAGGAAAGACTTTAGATGAATTTGGAGTTGGAGGAATTGGTCGAACTTTTCAAAGCATTGCTATTACTGCGATTAGTATTATATCCTTGGGTGCAATTGTCTTATATTCGTTTGGATTTGTAGACATTCAAAATAATTGGGAAAGACTATGGTCTTCGATTTTTCACAGCATTTCGGCATATAACAATGCAGGATTTTCGTTAATGTCAAATAGTCTTCAAGACTACAGAACAAATTATTTGGTTAATAGTGTTTTTGTTTTTCTCATTGTTATGGGTGGATTGGGCTGGCGGGTTATTGATGATATTTGGAGTCATAAAAAAAATCTTTCTTATAAGAAATTAAGCCTTCATTCCAGACTAGTTATTAGGACAAGTTTGTCTCTAATATTGTTTGGATCATTAGGATTCTTTATCACTGAATCATTGCTAAATAGTAAATTTTTTAATGATTTAAATTTGTTTGAACGGTTAATATCATCTATCTTCGAGACAGTTAGTGCAAGAACTGCAGGCTTTACAAATTTTCCGATTTCTTTGAACTCCATCTCAGATACTGGCCTCTTATTATTAATGACGCTTATGTTTATTGGAGCAAGCACAGGAGGTACTGGTGGAGGCATAAAAACAACTACATTTATTGCTTTAATGGCTGCAACTAGATCAACTTTAAGAGGTCAGAAAGATGTAATTATTAGCAATAGATTAATTTCAGATAAAGTTATTCTAAAGGCAGTTGGAATCACAGTTGGATCCTTGCTTTTTGTTCTTTTAATGGCAATGTTGCTTAGCACAACTAATACTTTTGTTAAAAAAGAATCATTCACATTCCTAGAAATTCTGTTCACTTGCATATCTGCATTTGCAACAGTTGGTTTTGATATTGGTTTAACCGAAAAATTAAATCATTTTGGTCAACTTATTCTTATTGTGGGTATGTTTGTGGGCAGACTTGGGATCCTTTTACTTTTAAGTGCACTTTGGCAGGCTCTTTATAAGAGTAGAATAGATAGACAAAAGAGAATTGGCTATCCTAGGGCTGATCTATATGTTTAGAATTAACTGAGTTTTATTATGGCTGATTGGTGGCAGTGGTCTCAAAAGAGAGAAAATGAAGCACTCACTTTTGCAGTTGTTGGAGTTGGAAGATTTGGAACTGCAGTTTGCAGAGAACTTATTAGTAATGGTGCCGATGTTTTGGCTGCAGATTATTCGGAAAAAGCTATTGATGATTTAAGGCAACTAGAACCTTCGATAGAAGCGAGAGTTGTAGATTGCACTGATGAAGAGTCAATGAAGGAATCGGGAATTCTTGAAATGAATACTGTTGTTGTGGGCATTAGCGAACCTATTGAAGCAAGTATAACTACAACACTTATTGCTAAGGATAGTGAAGGTAGCAAAGTGAAAAGAGTAATAGCGAGAGCTACCAGTGACTTGCACGAAAAAATGTTAAAAAGAGTAGGTGCAGATAAAGTTGTTTTCCCATCTAGGATGCAAGGTGAAAGATTAGGTTTAGAACTAGTAAGACCAAACCTAATCGAAAGATTGGAACTTGATAATCAAACTGGCATAGATGAAATAACTGTTCCAGAGGAATTTATTGGAAGATCTTTAAGAGATTTAAATTTGAGAAAAAATTATTTAGTAAATGTTCTTGCTGCAGGACCTGCTGAAGAGTTAACAGTTAATCCTCCAGCAAAATATATTTTGGAAAGAGGAAATATTTTGGTAGTCATGGGTAAAACTGTAGATTTACAAAAATTGCCTCAAAATTAATTATTTTTAATCAGATTTTTTATAGTATCTAAACCTTTGAGGAGCTCTTTTTAATCTTCTGACGCTTTGTTTTTCAAGTTCATTTCTAAATTTATCAGTATTTAAATTATTTTCTGAAACAGGTGATTTACTTTCTTTTTCGAAATATTTTTTTATACCCTCTTGTATTAACACTTTTGCCATATTACTTACTGTCCTAGATTCATTATCGGCCAAAATAGTTAATTGCTCACATATTAATTCTGGAAGAACTACTTGTATTCTGGGAGATTTAGGCTTCCCATTAGTTGAGTTTTGCCGGGTAGCCATGAGTCAAAGTTGATAACTGTTACTTATTAGTATACACAGTTAGTCAAGGATACTATCTTTGTGTATATTATTAGTAAGGAAATTTACGTCCGTATCAATTAATTGTTTTATTGTCCTATGAAAAATTCAAGAAAAATTGATTCTCCTAAAAGGTCCATAATTGATAAACCGAAAAAAAGATTAGTCAATTCGGATTCTCATGATAATGAAAATAGTGACGTTTTGGTATCAGCTGTAATTAGTCCATATTTGTTAACTCATCTTCACCATATTCTTCAGCAGTCGGAGTATTATGCCCAAAAAGATGGTAGAAAATCTCATGCAGCTAATTTTGCGAAACTAAGAAAAGTTTTATGTTTAGACGC
>JAOOLS010000005.1 GCA_028408915.1 Prochlorococcus sp. AH-716-J09 | reverse complement strand
TAAGGACCATAAATAAGTCCATAACTCTCTAAAATTCAAAGATTGGAAAGATAAAAAAATACTGGTACCTATTCCTCCAATCCCAAAAAGTCCTAAAATTACCGTACTTCTTATGGAACACTCTAATCGATATAAACCAAAGTTTTTAAATGTATTTATTATTGGATTCCATATTAAAGTTAGTAAAGAAGAAAATTTAGGTGCATTTATTTGATTTATAGATTCAAAACTTTTGTAGTCAATAGTTTCTAATTGTTCAGCGAAAACTTTTGAATTTACAGCAATATAAGGTAAACATATAGCTATTATTCCTATTGAAAAATTTATTCCATATATTTGCATTAATACTATTCCCCAAACTAGTTCATGAATAGATCTTATTATTGTTAGAAAAAACCTTATTATGCGGTAGAAAAAATTTGGAATATTAAAGATTTTATAAAAAATATTTGAGGATATTATTCCAAAAATTGCTCCAAAAATAATACTTACTAACCAACTAAAAAAACCAATTAAGATAGTTTCATTTAATCGATTAATTACTGTAATAATAATTTCATTATCGATTTTGGGATTAAATGCAGAAATTAAGAATTCTTGGAATAATTTAAATCCTCCAAAATGAATATTTTTTATTAATTGATACCCTATGGGTATGCATACCAAAATTGGAAGAAAAGTTAATGAGATATGGTTTAATTTTAATTTATTCAACTAATTAATATATTTTGTCTAAATGAATCTTCTTTAAGTTATTTCTTTTGATATTAAAAAAAATTTTACCATCCCTTATTCCAATAACTTTATCGAAATCTTTCAATAAATCTAATCTATGTAATGCAACTAATGCGGTCTTTGGGGATTTTTTTGAACTATTTTTATCTACATTTTCTAGCAGCAGGTTTTTAATTATTGTTATTAATTTGGGATCTAAATTATTAAAAGGCTCATCTGCAAGTAATAAATTTGATCCTTGAATTAATGATCTAGCTATAGCAACCCTTTGTTTTTGTCCTCCAGATAGTTTTCTGATTTTTTTGTCGTAAACAGAGTTATGAAGTCTACATAACTGCATATATTTATGCGCCTTCTTAAAAGAACTTATATTTAGCAAATTTTTAAAAGCGAAATAAAAATTATTTTCTGCTAGTAGTCCACAATTAACATTTTGTTCTGCAGAGAGATCTTCTATTAATCTTAAATCTTGCCAAATAGTTGTTATCTTACTTTTATGCTTTCTATCTAATTCCTCGAAACTTTTATTGAATAATTTAACCTCACCATGAGTTGGCTTTATAGTGCCATTAAGAACGGATATAAGTGTAGTTTTTCCTGAACCGCTTTTACCTAAAAGTGCAATTTTCTCCCCTAAATTTATTTTTAAATTTACTCTATTTAGAATCAGATTATTTTTGTATTTATAAGATATATTTTTTAATTCTAAGAGAGTATTATTCATCTAATTTTATTTAATTTCCTTCCTATTTCCTCTATATTTTTATACTGTTTTGCTTCTGCATTTATAAATCTTTTTGCATTGAACATATCTAAAATCTTTTTATGTGATTCTTGATTTATATCTAAATTTAGAATTACTGATTTAAGTTCTTTTGTAAACCCTTCACCGAATCTATTTTCAAGATTACCTTGAGCTACCCAATGATAGTCAACATATTCTGGTGTGATCCAGAATAATTCTAAATTACTTGTTCTTTTGGGATTATTTTTAAGATTGTTTTCCCAAACCTGTTTATTTAAAGCTCCAGCATCAAATGCCCCACTATTAACTAAAGCTATAGTGGCATCATGACTCCCACTAAAACCTGCTTTTTTCCCTTTAAAATGTTTAATTTCTACCCCTGCTTGATTTAAAAAATATTCTGGCATTAATCTTCCAGAAGTTGAGTTTTCAGAGCCAAAAGTAAATCTGAAATTCTGTAGTTTTTTAAGTCCTTTAATGTTTGAAATCGAGTTAAGTTCTAAATTTTTGTTTACTATAAAAACACTTTTAAATTCCTTATCGATATCTCTTTGAGCTATGACAATTGAATTAGGTGTTTGTAATCTTGCTTGAACTCCTGATAAACCTCCAAACCAAACCAAATCTAAATCTTTAGTTCTAAATCCAGTTACTGCTGCAACATAATTAATAACAGGAATGTATTTAACTTCTACATCAAGTTGTTTGGACAATTCTTTTGAAAATAAATTAAATCTTTTGTCCAAAATATCTTGGTTTTGATCAGGTATTGCTCCAACTTTTAAAACTTTGGGATTTGACAATAAAGGTGATGAAAAAATAGAAAATAATATAGAAGAACTTAGTAAGAAATTTTTTAAATTAATCATAATTTCCTTTCATCAATAATATTCAGAAATTGCTTTTTCAAGCCTTTGTAGTCCATCTTTTATTTTAATCTCTGAAGCGGCACAAGAAATTCTTATACATTCGTCAGCCCCAAAAGCTTTTCCAGGTACAACAACTAAGCCATAATCTTGAAGAGCTTTGTTGCAGAAATCAACGGAAGTAATTGAAGAGTTAGGTAATTTTGGAAATGCGTAAAATGCTCCATTAGGTTCTTTAATATAAATACCATTTATACTCTTAAGGCCCTCATAGAGAAGACTTCTTCTTTGATCATAATGGCTATTTATCATTGAAAAAAAATCATTATTAATTTTTAAAGCCTCTAAAGCACCTTTTTGAACGAAAGAGCAAACATTACTTGTACTTTGACTTTGTAATGCTGAGGATGCTTTGATTACATCTTTGGGACCTACTAAATAACCTATCCTCCAGCCAGTCATAGCCCATCCTTTAGCAAAGCCATTTATTATAAAAATCCTATCTTTTAAGTCATTTGCTAATGAAGATAAACTGTAGTGTTCAAATTCTTTTTTAAGGATTAGTTCGTAAATCTCATCAGATAGAATATTGATATTTGGATTTTCTCTGGCTAAATCGGCAATTTGTAATAATTCTTCCTTTGACATAACTCTTCCAGTAGGGTTATTGGGAGAATTAATAATTATAAATTTAGTTTTTGTAGAGACTTTAGACCTCAAATCTTTAATATTTATTTTGAACCCATCTTCTGCAGTAGAATTTGTAAAAATTGGCTTACCGCCAGCCAATCTAACCATCTGGGGATAACTTAACCAATATGGAGAGGGAATAATAACTTCGTCTCCAGTATTTAACAATACTTGGAAAAGATTATATATTGCTTGCTTAGCACCATTTGTGACCATTACATTTTTAAATTCATAATTTAAATCGTTTTGAATTTGAAGTTTATTTGCAATTGCTTTTCGGAGATCTAAATTCCCCGCCGCGGGCCCGTACTTTGTAAATCCATCAAATATAGCTTTACTTGTAGCCTCAATAACTTCTTTTGGGGCATCAAAATCAGGTTCACCTGCACTTAAATTGCAAATATCTACTCCTTCTGCGGATAATTGATTTGCTTTAGCACTTATCTGCAATGTAAGAGAAGGCTCAATTGAAAGTGCCCGATCAGATAAATTAACTTGACTCATTGACTTATGACTTTTCAAATATGACTTTTAATAATGACAAATGCATAAATTAAGAATAAATAAAACTATCACACTATGGTTTAATTTAGTTCATTTTCTTAATCTATTTTATTTTCATGTTTTGAGTTCTTAAGATAAAAATATTTAAAGTTTTATTTTCGGTGAAAAGGTTAGTAATTGGGAGAGGAAGTGTATTTGCAGATTTGTTAGTAATTGGTGAGGCACCTGGAGCCCAGGAAGATTTAGAAGGAAAACCTTATGTAGGTAAATCTGGTAAGTTATTAAACGAATTATTAATACAAGCTGGAATTGATTATAAAAAGGATGTTTATTTTTGTAATGTAATTAAATGTCGTCCACCAAATAATAGAAAACCCACCGCTAGAGAAATTAATATTCATAGACCTTGGTTATTACAGCAAATAAAGTTAGTCGATCCAAAGTTTATATTACTTACTGGTTCTACTGCTATGAGAGCTATTTTAGAAGTTAAAGATCCTATAAGTAATTTAAGAGGTCAATGGATTAAAAAAGATGGGAGAGAAATTATGGTAATTTTTCATCCATCTTATTTGTTGAGATTTCCTTCAAAAGAAATCAATAAACCTTACCATCTAACTTTGAAAGACCTAGAGAATGTAAGTGGTAAACTATATGCCGTATAATTTAGTGAAATCCTTTTTGAATATCAAGAATTTTAATGTCATTAACTCAATCTAGAGAGGTTAATAGTCTCTCCAAAAGATATTCAACTCATATTGAGAGAAGGATAACTAGAACAGTAATGGTGGGTGATATAGCTATTGGAAGTGATTATCCAGTAAGAGTTCAATCGATGATAAATGAAGATACTATGGATGTCGATAATGCTTACTTAGCTATCAAAAGACTTCATGATGTGGGTTGTGAAATAGTAAGGTTAACTGTCCCTTCCTTAGCACATGCCAAAGCAGTAGGAGATATAAAGGCAAAATTACTAGAAAATAATATCAATACCCCCTTGGTGGCTGATGTTCACCATAATGGTATGAAAATTGCAATGGAAGTTGCAAAACATGTTGATAAAGTAAGAATTAATCCTGGATTGTTTGTTTTTGAAAAATCAGACCCTACAAGAACTGAATATACAGATGAGGAATTTGAAACTATTAAGCAAACAATACTTAAAAGATTTACCCCTTTAGTTGAAGTTTTAAAGGCTGAAAACAAAGCTCTAAGGATTGGAGTTAATCATGGTTCTCTATCTGAGAGGATGCTTTTTACTTATGGAGATACGCCATTAGGAATGACAGAATCTGCGATGGAGTTCGTCAAAATTTGTGATGAGCTTGATTTTCATAACATAATTATTTCTATGAAAGCTTCTAGGGCTCCGGTCATGATGGCAGCTTACAGAATGATTGCAGATAGGCTTGACTCAGAAGGATATAACTATCCCTTACATCTAGGTGTAACCGAAGCTGGTGATGGTGATTATGGAAGGATTAAAAGTACTGCTGGAATTGGAACACTTTTAGCAGAGGGATTAGGAGATACCATCAGGGTTTCCTTAACAGAAGCTCCAGAAAAGGAAATACCAGTGTGCTATTCAATTTTGCAATCTTTAGGATTAAGAAAAACAATGGTTGAATACATCAGTTGCCCCAGTTGTGGTAGAACACTTTTCAATCTAGAAGAAGTTGTAGATAAAGTTAGGAACGCTACCTCACATTTGACGGGTCTAGATATAGCAATAATGGGATGTATTGTTAATGGGCCAGGAGAAATGGCAGATGCTGATTATGGTTATGTTGGAAAAGGTAAAGGCACTATTGCCTTATATAGAAGAAAAGATGAGATAAAAAGAGTACCTGAAGATGAGGGTGTTAATGCTTTAATCCAACTTATTAAGGATGATGGGAAGTGGATTGATCCTTAAGGATTTGTCAAATTTTTGAATTATAAATAAAATCTTTTTATAATAAAAAATATCGAATTATTTGAAGATAAGAAAATTGCTTAAAAAAAAATATATATTTCTGTTTGCGACTTCCTTTTCTGGGTTATTTTTAAATAATTTTGCAGAGGCAACAGTTTTAAATAATAGTTATAAAGAAGTAATTGATCATGTTTGGCAAATTGTATATAGAGATTTTCTTGATTCAAACGGCAAATTTCAAAAGTCCAATTGGATTAATCTAAGAAAAGAAGTTTTATCGAAAACATATTCAGACAGCAATGAAGCATATGATGCGATTAGAGATATGCTTTCTAATTTAGATGATTCTTATACAAGATTTTTAGAACCTAAGGAATTTAATCAAATGAGAATTGATACCTCTGGCGAATTAACTGGAGTTGGTATCCAAATAGTTAAAGATAAAGAATCTGATGATTTAATAATTATTTCTCCCATAGAGGGCACCCCTGCATTTGATGCTGGAATTAAAGCTAGAGATAAAATTTTATCCATAGATGATATTTCTACTGAAGGTATGAATATTGAGGATGCCGTGAAATTAATAAGAGGACAAAGAGGTACTAAAGTAAAGCTTGAAATTCTTAGAGGTTCTCAATCCTTTTTTAAGACTTTATCAAGAGAAAAAATTGAAATAAAATCTGTATCAAGTAAAGTCAATCAAACCAAAAATGGCTTATCAATTGGCTATGTAAGAATTAAACAATTTAATGCAAATGCATCCAAAGAAACTAGAGATGCTATTAAGGATTTAGAAACAAAAAAAGTAGCAGGATATGTTCTTGACTTGAGAAGTAATCCTGGAGGTTTATTAGAATCAAGCATTGATATCTCAAGGCACTTTATTAACAAAGGAGTAATAGTAAGTACAGTAAGTAAAGATGGTTTAAAAGAAACAAAAAAAGGAAACGGTCAAGCTCTAACAAAAAAGCCTTTAGTTGTCTTAGTTAATGAGGGTTCTGCTAGTGCTAGTGAAATAGTTTCTGGTGCAATAAAGGATAACAAAAGAGGAAAATTAGTTGGGAAGAAAACATTTGGTAAAGGTTTAGTTCAATCCATGAGAACTTTAGTTGATGGTTCAGGTCTAACTGTTACAGTCGCTAAGTATTTAACTCCGAACGGCACTGATATAAACAAATCTGGAATTATTCCAGACATAGAAGTAAGAATGAATATAAACCCAATACTTCAAAGAGAGATAGGAACTAGAAAAGATAAACAATATAGAGCTGGTGAAAAAGAGCTAATAAATATAATTAATAGAAAGAATCAGATAAGCGAATTTAAGCCCGATACCACAAACCTTAATGCATTCCTAAAAATTAATAAAGAAGATAAAGTATTTTCATTAAATTAATTACTCATATCCAGCATTCTCTTTATTGGCACATAGGCTCTTCTTATTATTTCTGGGTCTAGTTGGATAGACGGGGAATTATTTTTCAAACAATCAAGAATTTTTTCTAAAGTATTTAATTTCATATATGGACACTCGTTACATTTACAACCTTCTACATCTGGGACTTCAATAAAAATTTTATTAGGTTCTTTCTTTTTCATTTGATGAATTATTCCAGGTTCAGTTAGTACCATGTAAGTTTTAGATGGATCTTTACTTACGAAATCAAGCAGCTTACTTGTTGATCCAATAAAGTCTGAGAGAATTAGTAAATTTTGACTACATTCAGGATGAGCAATTACTTTTGATCCTGGATTTTGATATTTTAATTTTAGAAGTGCTTCTTCACTAAATGATTCATGAACAATGCAGCTGCCAGGCCATAATTTAAGATCTCTTCCTGAATTTTTCTGTACCCATCTCCCAAGGTTCTGATCTGGCGCAAATATTATCTTTTTATCTTCAGGTATCTTTTTAATTAATGAGACTGCATTACTGCTTGTACATATCAGATCACTTTGAGCTTTTACTTCTGCAGTGCAATTTATATAACTTACGACATAGTGATCTGGATTTTCTTCCCTGAATTTTTGAAATTTATCTGAAGGACAATCGTCTGCTAATGAGCATCCTGCGTCAATATCTGGTAATAGGACTGTTTTATTAGGGCTAAGTATTTTTGCAGTTTCGGCCATAAAGTGCACACCGCAAAAAATTATTATATCTGCGTCATTATTTGCAGCTTTCCTAGATAGATCTAATGAATCTCCAATAAAATCTGCAATTTCCTGAATCTCTGGTGCTTGATAATAGTGCGCAAGAATAATTGCATTAGCTTTTTTGCAACGCTCCTTTATTTCAGAAATCAAATCCTCTTCGTTTTGAACTGATTTCTGTTTTGCAGTAGAAGTTATACTTGTCAGGATTTAGAATATCTCTAAATAGATTATATGCCTTTAAACAGAAAAAATTCTGACAAATTTAAAAATTGCTATTGTTGGTGACTGTCATGGTCAATGGTCTGAATTAGACTTGAAAGTTTTATCGATTATCAAACCAAATATTGTTTTATTTGTTGGTGATATTTCTGATGGAAGTATCAAAATAATTAAAAAAATCAATGAGATCAAAATTCCTACTTTTGTGATTTTAGGAAATCATGATAGAGGAAAAGATTCTACAGGCGAAACTCTCTCAAAGCAGATACGTGTTCTTGGTGAAAAATATTGTGCATGGGATTTGAAAGTTTTTAATAATCAAATAAATTTATTGTCTGCTAGACCATGTAGTTCTGGCGGAGGCTATTATCTTTCAAAAGAAGTGAAAGGTGTTTATGGACCTATAAGCGAACAAGATTCAATAAATAAAATTATCAAATGTTCAGAAGAGACTGTTGAAGAAATACCTCTAATAATTATGTCTCATGCTGGTCCCTCAGGTTTAGGTTCAGAACCTAAAAGCATTTGTGGGAAAGACTGGAAATTACCCCCTTTAGATTGGGGAGATAGAGATTTGTCTGCTGCTATTTCTCAAATACAAAAGAAAAGAAAAGTTGATCTTGTAATTTTTGGTCATATGCACAACCGGCTTAAAAGAAATCTTGGTTTAAGAGAGATGTTTAAAATTGATAGCAAAGGAACGATATATTTCAACACTGCTGTGGTACCAAGATATAAAACTGATAAAGATGGAAAATTGCTAATTAACTTTTCATGGATTGAGTTTGAAAAAAAGGAATTAAGGCATGTTTCTCATCGATGGTATTCAGAGTCTGGTGTAATTCGTGAAGAAGAAAAATTTTTTTAGGATTAAATATCTCTGATCATATTTTAAGTATTTTTGGGATTTTCATATCTTGAAAATAATGTTTGAGATAAGATATAACCCGCAATTCCTGCGGCTGTAAAAGCTAAACCATTTTTAAATAAAGGTAATAAATCATTTGTTCTGGATATTATCGGTGCCAAACCAAAAATTCCAAATAACATTCCCCATAAAGGAGAAAGAAGAGCTAAAAATCCAATTGATATGACTTGACCTTCTTTTCTTGGGGCAGATGCGAAACCTGCTACTAAACCTCCAAGAATCGATGTACATAAAGTCCATATATATTGCTCTTTGGGTAGGCCAGGGACAACTTGGCATCCTCCTCTTTCGAGGCAAATCTTTACTGAATCAATTGCATCTAATACTGCACCATCCTCACCATGATCTTTAACATAGTATTGGTTGCCAAATCTTGTTTGAAGTTCAACCCAAAATAACCTTGGCATAAAATTAAAATAAGCCTCTCCTACGTTAAAGTTCAGCAAATTTCCCCCTCTAGGATCCGCAACTATCAACAAACTTGTCTCATCTAAATCCCAATAGTCCTTTATTGCACTACCAGGAGAACTTTCAAACTGAGATAAATATTTAATTTTCCACCCACTTTCAATTTCTAGATTGTTGAGCTTTTCCTCTAAAGATTTTTTCTGATTAGGGCTTAATGTTTTAGCTAAATCAATTACTGGTGTTTTTTCTTCTGGTAAGAGATTTGGATTATTTATAGCGAAAACGGGTTTATGTGAAATTAAAACTAATATAGATAGAAATATTCCTAATAAATAGTTAATCTTTGAAGGCATAAATAAGTTTTGTTTCTTTATATTTTCGCCGATGAATAGCTTACCCGCGAATAATCCAGATTGGTTAGTAAAAAAAATAATAAAAATGGGTGGGACTATAAGTTTTTATGACTTTATGAATTTTGCATTAAATGATCCTATTAATGGTTATTACGGCAGCGGTAAAGCTGAGTTAGGCGTTCGAGGAGATTTTGTCACATCACCATCTTTATCTGATGATTTTGCTTTTTTAGTTGGTAAACAAATAGAAGATTGGTTGATTCAGTTCAAAAGTAGTTTTTTATCTAATGAGACATTATCTGTAACTGAATTTGGAGCTGGAGATGGAAGCTTTATGAGTGGATTAATTAAATACTTTTTAGAAAACAGCAAGAATTTTTTAGAAGGTATTTCTTTTGTAATTATTGAACCTAATGAAGGGATGGTAGAAAAACAAAAAAATAAATTGGAGAAATTTTTGAACTTAGGTATTGATATTTTATGGAAAGGTTTGGATGAAGTAGAGGAAAATAATATAAACGGAATAGTTCTAGCAAATGAAGTTTTGGATGCTTTGCCAGTAGAAAGAATAACCTTCTCAAAAGGAAAACTAATTCGACAAGCAGTTTCTATAGACAAAAAATCTCATAAATTATTTTTTGATAAAATGCCAATTACACGTGAATTGGAAAAAAGTTTTGAACTTGCTAAAAGTGAGTTGGGAATAACTATTCCGCCTGAAGATGCTCTTGAAGGATGGACGACAGAATGGCATGTAGATAACTCAAAATGGTTAGAAGCTATTTATGGGAAAATCAATAATGGTATTTTATTGATAATTGATTACGCTAAAGAAGCTAAAAAATACTATAACTCTAAGAATTCTGATGGGACTATAGTTTCATATGAAAATCAAAAAATTAAGAATAATGTCCTAGATTCTCCTGGAAATTGCGATCTAACATCTCATGTGTGCATAGAAACTTTAATTAATGATGCTAAGACTCTTGGATTTGATACTGTTGGAATAACAAAACAAGGAGAGGCTTTATTGGCGCTTGGATTGGCTGAGAGACTTTATGGGATTCAGAAAGAATTTAAGGAGAATTTATCAAATGCTCTTTTAAGAAGAGAGGCATTACTTAGACTCGTAGATCCTTTTTGTTTAGGTGATTTTAAGTGGTTTGTTTTTAAAAAGTTTAATGAGAAGAAAATGAATATAAATTCAACCTGTTTGCGTTAAGAAAAAAACTTTAAAAATAATGAATCTTCCACGTCATCATATATATCAACAGCACCAATTTCTTTCGGTAGTATAAATCTCATTTTGCCATCACGAACTTTTTTATCACCCATAAGTATTGTTAGAACGTCTTCTTTATTTATTTTGGGGATCTCGGTAGGAAGATCATAACTCTCTAAGAGAATTCGCTGTCTCTCTAATTCTTCTTTAGACCATAACCCTTTTTCAATTGCTATTTTCCCCGCAATATTCATACCAATTGATATTGCCTCACCATGCAGAAATTTGCCGTATCCACATAAATTTTCAATAACGTGACCAAAAGAATGACCATAATTCAATATTGCTCTTACACCATTTTCATGTTCGTCTTGAGAAACAACATTAGACTTTGTTTTAATTGAACTATTAATTATTTTAATTAAATATTCATTTTTGAGATTTATAAGTTCATTTTTGTTTTTTTCAATTTCTAAGTATTTGAAAAGTTCTTTATCTCTTATTACACCGTATTTTATTACTTCAGCCATGCCTGCACTAAATTCTCTTTTGGGCAAACTTTTTAAAGTTTCTGGATCAATAAAAACTGCTTTAGGTTGATTGAAAGCTCCAATTAAATTCTTACCTTTTGGATGATTTACTCCTGTTTTTCCTCCCACAGATGAATCAACCATTGATAATAATGTTGTTGGAATCTGAATATATTCGATACCTCTCAGCCAAGTCGCAGCAGCAAAACCACTTACATCTCCAACAATTCCTCCTCCAAGGGCAATAATTATTGAATTTCTATCTAAGCCAAATTCAAATGCTACATCATATATTTCACTTAAGGTTTTTAAGTTTTTATATGATTCTCCAGCCTTGATAAGGAACATTTTGGCCTGAAATTTATTATCTTTTAAATTATTTAAGAATTTCTCACCATACAAATTTGATATTTCTTCATTTGAAATCACAAGTATTTTTCTTTTCTTTGTTATTCCAATTTTTAAGAGTTCTTCGCTGATATTATTCAGTATCCCTGCTTCTAGAGTTACTTCGTATGACTTATCACCTAATGGGACTAATATTTTTCTCTTATTCACAATTGATTACCTAGTTAAAATTTATAAATATTTGGTATTAAATACTTTATATATTAGCAAAATCTAAGCTCTAGATCCTTAAAAATTCAGTTGTTAAGAATTAGAAATGGTAATAAAATCATGCTATGAGTTTTAAAAAAAATATAAACGATATCAAGAAAAATTATTCCCTAGGAATAATTGGAGGTGGTCAACTGGCATTGATGTTAACCGAGGCAGCAAAAAAAAGAGATTTAGAAGTATGTGTGCAAACAAAATCTTGTGATGATCCTGCTGGTTCAAAAGCAGATCATGTCATAGAAGCTGATCCTTTAAAGATAAGAGGAAATAAATCATTAATTAATGAGTGTGAAAAAATAATTTTTGAAAATGAATGGATAAAAATTGATAAATTAAATTTAATTGGCAATGAAGATATTTTTGTTCCAAGCCTTAATGCAATTAAGCCATTAGTAGATAGGTTTTCTCAAAAAAAATTAATAGATAGAATGAATATTCCCTGTCCAAAATGGATAAGTATTGAAGATTTTAAAAATCTCTCGGATGAGGAAATCAATAATTGGACTTTTCCTCTAATGGCAAAATCAAATAAAGGTGGATATGACGGCAAAGGGAACAGAAAAATAAAGACAAAAGAAGATTTAGATTCTTTTTTAACCGAGAATAATTCTGATGAATGGTTAATAGAAGAATGGATAGAGTATGAAAAAGAACTGGCTCTTGTTGGTTCGAGAGATAGGACCGGTAAGATAAGATTCTTTCCAATAGTTGAGACGTTCCAATCAAACCATGTTTGTGATTGGGTTCTTGCACCTGGATCAAATGAATATGATTTGAACTTATTTGCAATAAATATTTTCTCTTCAATAGTAAATGAACTTAATTACGTTGGAGTTTTAGCTATTGAATTCTTCTATGGAGATAATGGTCTTTTAATTAATGAAATAGCTCCTAGAACACATAACTCAGCTCATTTCTCTATTGAAGCTTGCACTTCAAGTCAGTTTGATCAATATGTTTGCATTTCTTCTGGGATAATACCACCTGAAATTAAAATGAACTGTGAAGGTGCAATTATGATAAATCTACTGGGGTTAAAAAAGAATTTCCCAATCTCAATGGAAACCAGAATTAAAATGTTATCTGAAATTGAGGGTTCTAATATTCATTGTTATGGCAAATCTCGCGAAATTCTTGGACGAAAAATGGCTCATATCACATTTTTATTAAATGGTAAAACGCATTCAGAAAGATATGATGAAGCTCAAATTTTATTAACTATGGTAAGAGACATTTGGCCATCTCCAAATGGATAAAAAAATAAGTTAGAGTTAGATTACTGGATCTTTGGTTAAGTTCTTCTTTATGTGCTCTGATCTGACTCTCTTTCGACATGAGGAGACTGTCGTGATGCGGTAGTAAACCGATCTTGTAATCGGAAACGAAAGCCCACTTTGAATCCTCTTCTGGCATTTCCAGGTCGATGCAGCAGAGAACTGACGGGGATCCGGTATACCTCTCGAAAACCTGTTATAACAACAGTTTTTGAGGGGTCTTTTTTTGGCTCTTAAGGGGTACCCCTCTGTATACGTAACACTTCAGCCTCCTCTATATACGTAACTGTTCAGTCTTCCCTGTATACGTAACGGTTTAGGGTTCTCCTGTATTGGTAACAACACCCCTTCCCTTGATTAAGTTAATTTGGTATAAGTGGTCTAAGGACTTGTCCCTTCCTGAGGACTTGAGCCTAGCGGTTTCAAGGTTAACTCCGCACTCCTACGCACGAGTATAAAAACCTTTTTAAAATGAAATTCTCTTCTAAGACACTCAGCTTGCTGCTTAATGTAGCTCTCTTGCTGTGTGTCTTTGTCATTTAATTATTTTTGGTAATTATTTTATCTCCTTTTTGTTTAGTTATTGGCTTAACAGGATTAGTGTTAAGACTATTTGCATCTGGCTGTCCTTATATATTTTCTTCCATAGCAATTTTATTAATAATCCATTTTGGATAATCTTTTTTTTATTTCAGCAATTCCCAAAATTGTTCTTGAGAAAAATGGCAAACTAGCAACTCCAGAATTTATTGAAGGTGCGACAAAGTCATTCGCACTTTGGTGGATATCGACTTATGAAACGATTATTAAACGAGGGAAATAATTACATTTTCTGGGATTAATAGAAGTTATTTTTGATGAGTGTAAATAATTTGCTTGCCAAAATACTTGACGATCCATTTCTAATGTATTTATATTAGTAGTACATATGTATTATTAAGTAATGACTTTAGGAGGAGCTAATGTTTGGACTAATTTTTCTTACGGTTATCATAATGAGTCCCCAAGTGGTTGGTTGCTTAGCCCAGATCGCAGCAGATTAATTTTATTTATAAGGAATAAAAAATCTCCAAGAAAAAGTATGAGAATTTTTGCTCATACATATTATGCAAATGATCTTGGTGAGCCAATGGCAATTAAATCATCAACTCAAATGTATTTGGACAATGCTTGGGATAAATGGCATGACCTTCAATTAGAAGGTTGGACTTTTGAAGAACTTGAATTACCTGAATCTGTATGACTAACTTAAATCCAATCAAAAAGAAATTATCAAATGTAGATAGAAAGATATCTATGCAAGACCCATCAAAATTATTAGCAGAATTTTTTAACGGTGTTGTCATTGAACTTGATGAAGAATATGAATATGACTCATAAAGAATTGATAGATCAAGTTTCCGCAAATTTATTTAAACAAAGTGGAAAGTTAGAAAGCAGAAGATCTTGGTTGGCAATGAGAAATTATCTTGAACAATTAGATACCGAGCAACTTAAATCCATGCTTAAGGACCACGGATGATTTAAAAACTTTATTTAGTTTTTATTTTTTTCTTAATTCTCAGAAAACCGTAAGTTGCAAAGCCAACCAAAAACATATCCAAGTAAATATGCCAAGTAGGAAAAATCTGGTGTATTAATTCCATTAACGTTTTATTGCCACTTGCCAATAAGGATAATCTAAATTTGATTTTTCTCTAATCAATTGTAATTTTCTAGAATTTATTTTTACTACTATTCCATCTGTTGGATATTTATTAAACAGCTTCCCTTCTAGCCATTGTTTTCTAAATAATTCAACTTGGCTCGTAAAGTTGCATGATATATCCTGAGGGATCGTGAAGCCAAGCTTCGAAAGACTCTTTTTCGACTCATATTGGTTAAGTGTTGAATTAAGTATTTGAAATGCGCAGAAGCTAAGACTTTCAGAAAATCCTTCTTTAGCTCTTAGAAATCCAGAAGCGATTCTCTGGGAGATATTTGGACTTTGGTTGGGTGCATATAATTCACCTCTAACTTGAAGAACTCCTCGTAAAGGGAGATTATTGGGAATGTCTTGGACTTTAATAAGTTTACTAGTAACATCTTCCCCTTTTCTTGAAATTGCTTTCTCCAAGGTTCCATCCCTATATTGCAAAGCAACAGCGCAACCATCAATTTTTGGTTCAATTAATAATCTGGTATCTACTAATAATCCTTTCAAAAATTTTTCTATTGAATCCTTTTCTAATGAGGGTAAAACTAATTTATTTTTCATTTTAAAGTAATCACAATTTGGGTTTGTTCTTAATAAATTTTTTTCAAGTTGGTCGAACTGATTATCAGAAATTAAAGCATTACCATTTCTATAATTATTGTCATACCATTCAATTCGTTCTTCTAAATAAGTCTTCATTTAATACGATGGCTTAAGTTTTTGGCTAGGTATCCAACTTGGTTTATCTATAATCCATTTTTCTCTATCCTCATATTTAACAGTCCATAAAAGAAATGAAGAAATTTCTTTAAGAGTTATGCCAACTAAATATCTTGTTTTTGGACTTATTGATATAAATCCAAATAATAATATTAATAAAATAAGTTTAAACATACCTTTAATCATTTAAAAACTTAGCGTAATTTTTGCGAACTTTTTAATTAATGCAATTCTTATAACCTTCAATCTTTGCTAATTCATCAACGTTCAAACCTGTTTCCTCTAGTAAAGTTTCTCCTATATCGTCCTTATTAAATTTAGTTAAAGCTCCTTTAGTAGAGTACTTAATACATAGGTTTTTGTATTTTGCTTCTTTGACAACAGGAGATAAATAAAAACCAAACAAGAGGATAAAAGCTCCATATGTTACAACTTTTCTATGGTTTTTCCACCATTCATAAAATTTATTGGACACGAAAAATATATAATTAATTTCTATTTTAAATTGATTGTCAACAAATTACTTTAGTCATTGAAGGATTGCTTAATTTATTGTTTTTTCATTAATAGATTTAACCCAAGAATAATATCTTGATTTTCTAATCCTCTGCTCTTTCGAGACTAATCTATCCGCAGATTCTAGGGGTGATTCTCCTTTCTCAACTTTTGTTGTAATAGATATACCAAAACCTTTTGCTTCAATTTTTGCAATGCCACCCTCTAAAAAAAATAAAAAAGACCAACCTTTATTCCATCCTAAATAGAAGGGATTTCGATACATTGCATTTTTCCGAATTTACTCTTTAATGTTATTTTCCTTTTCAAGGTGTTACTTGTATACACTATTACCAAATAAGAAGTTTACGGCAGATTATTTCTGGGAAGTAATTTTCGTATTTAAATAAATTTTTGAATGAATACTTGACGTCCAGGAGTAGTACATTTATATTAATAGTACAACTGTATTATCTTAATGACATCAGGAGTAGCTAATGTTCGGACTAATTTTTATAGTGGCAGCCTTATTGACACCCCAACTGGCTGGTTGTTTAACAAAAAAAGTGGTTTATTAATTCTTTTTGAGAGTTATAAGAAATCTCCATCTAATAATGTAAAAGTTTATACTCACCTTTTCTATGCAAATGAATTAGGTGAACCAGCCCAACTTAAAAATTCAAGACTACATCCTATTGAGTGTGCTTCTGAAACATGGGATGAATTAGTTTCAGGAGGTTGGCAAATTGTTACTAGTAAATTCCACTAATCATGTTTAAGGTAAATCCTTCAAAATGGGAATATCTAAAAGAATCTATTCTAAAACGAAAACGTACAAAGATTTGTATTACTTGCAATCACTTTCGCTACAGCACTACAGAAACTTTTACCACTGTCTTGATATGTCCAAGATACGAAAAACGTATACCACAGGGTGATCATTTACTTAAAGGTTGTGAATATTGGCAAAAAAATATGACTATATTTTCTCCTGAAGGATCTTAATTATTATCCAATTAACCTTTTCTAGGTACAGATATTTAATTATGTAAACAAAGCATTATTTTATACAACTTAAAAAAATCTTTTTAAGTAGTTTGAGAATTATGATTCAATTTTACTTTTCGATATTTCTATTAGTTGTGCTTACATTTTTTGCACTTTTATTAGATGCACCAGAATTGGCTACTTTAATTCAAACATTTTAGAAAATAATAAATCAGCATTTTTACTGATTTACTTTCTTTATTAGTAAGACTTAAGTTTAACTTGTTGAATAGGAGGGATCTAATGATTGACAGTCCACCAGAGGAGTTAGATTATAAATTTAAATCTAGATAAAACTAATGCTAAATCTGGAATGAATCTTCTTTTTGAGATTCATTCCTTTTTAATTTCTTTCTAAAAAAATATGAAATTATAATTATTAAATTTTTAAAATAAAAAATCTGTTCACATTTAAATCATTTGTAGAGGGTGATTAACTTTACCTAAATCCAAAACCAGTTTTTTGCTCCTCCTTTTCTGCCCAATCATTCATAATTAGTTTTAGTAAACTTTTAACTTCCAAATTCGAAGCATCAGTATCTTTTTGAAGATTTATACAAATGTTTTTTATTTCCTCATAAGCATTATCAATTAATATTGTTTTTTGATCTGGATTAGCCATAGAATTTTAAAATGCTCCATTACAGTTGAACCCACTGCAGTTAAAAACCCTAAAAATATTCATTACAAAGATGTGGAATCTTTCATCATAAAAAAATGCCCAGGTTGTAAATATAGCAAACCCAGAGACAGCAAAAGCAGCATATTGAAGCCAGTGGATTCCATTACTGTCGATTCCATTTTTATCAAAATCAGAATTACTCAAATACCTTTTTTACTTATAATAAAAATTTTTTTTTTAAAAGGAGAGTTTATTTTGAACGAAAAACTTATTTCTTCTTGCATCTTAGATGTATTAGTCTCTTAAATAAACCCTGGAATTATCCACCCAAAAAAACCGTAATTTATTATTAAAGCTAAAAACCCAATCATAGCTAATCTCCCATTTGTTATTTCGGCATTTTTCCAAAATTTACCCATATAGTTCTTAATTTTTTTCGAATTTTTATCTATCAAATAATTTGGTTCTAGAGGTTCTTGTAACCTTTTGATGGCATATAAAGAGAATTGGATTGTAATCGCGATGATAACAACTATAAAACTAGTAAGAGCATCCATTTTTAAATTTCATATGTGATCAATCAGTAGCTAGAGAGTAGATGACGTTTGTATGCATCAAACATTTCTTAATTTCTGCTTTTTTGAAAAAGGAAAAACCTTATCTTCAATTATTAATTAATGTAACATATTTTAAAAAAATTAGTATGAATTCTTACTTTTTCTTTGGATTTCACATTTTTAAGGACTTTAATGTTACATTTATGTGTCAGTTATTTCCAAAGAGTAGTTTTAATTTAATTACAAAATTAGCTTTAAAATCTTGTTTCTCCAAGTTAGATATAGTCATGAAATTTTTTATTGAAATATATTTTAAATGTTATTTATTTAAATTAATTTTTAATAACTAGGAATTATTACTTTTGTTTAATTTCTGGAAGGTAAAATTTATTGCCTAATGTATAACCAATTGACATAAGTACGAACCCTATAAGTTGAGGTAAATGAGAATTTGCTAGAGAGGTTTTTTCAATCATTTCTCAATCCTTAAAATGATATGATAATAAAAAAATTTTAATTGTGTAAATTTATTTTTTTTTTGAATCTTTAATTTCCCCAGATTTTTTTAGTGAATTAACAAGTCTTTCATTTTCTGTTTTTAAATTTTCTAATGCAGATTTTGTGAATTGTTCTTTAGCCTCAAATTTTGCTGAACTTATAACTTTTTTATTAGGCAGTTTTTTCTTCGGTTCTGGCTTCATATTTAATAGCATTTTAAAAATCTTATAAGTTATTTTTTTTGTATTAGGTATTATTTTTTACATTTTTCTGGTTAATAATATTTGTTTACATAAACAAATTAGTCTTTGTCTTTTGGGAGCCTTAACCATCCAGTAGTCCATTCTGATTTTAGATTTGCCCATGAGATCCTTTTAATATCTTTTTTATTTTTGGTAGGAAAAATATCAACCCATCTATCTTCATTTTTTCCACCATAAGCTTTAACTTGAAAATGCCTATTACCATTAATAGTTTTTGGTGCTGTCCAACACAAAGTAGGAGGCCATTTCATGAGAAATTTTAAAAAGTTAAAAAACTAAAGGTTGCTTTGTCCAGTTAACACTAAACCATAATATGCAATCGTACCAAGAATAAGTACGATACCTATTATTCTAATAATCATGATTTAGTATTTTTAAATTCAAATTATATTAAATAAGTTTTATAAATTTGAGTTAAGATTTAATTTTTTCTAATTTTTCCTTTTTTTATTTCTAACTATGGAGTGGCAAGATGCAGGATGCCATTCATTCTGAATTTTGCCAATAAAATCATAAATAAATGAATCGGGACATCCAGTTTTTTTTTGAAGTTCTGAAAGTTCTTCTTTTATGAATTCATAAACACTAGTTATTACCCCTAAATTTTCTTCTTGGGAGGGAACCCATTTTTCATTCTCCATTAATATTTTTTAAATTATTTTCCACAATATCGTAGTAGGTTATGTCTCCATAATCAGCATCTGAACAACATAAATCTCCATATAGATCCTCTAACAAATCGTATGCATCTGAATATTTATCAAAACTTTGAGCTGTTAATTCGTCATCTTTTCCATCAATTCTAATTATTTTGTAGGTCATATTTTACTTAGTTGCAAAAAGTATTTTTGATTCATTAGTTCATGCTACAAATAAAAACTTATTTAGGTGTATTGGTTGGGTAAAGCTTCTGAATTTTATTTTTCTGAATTTCTATTTTTCTTCTTTCATATTTTTTTGCCATTATTTTTCTTATAAATAATTGTGGGATAAGCCAGAGTAATGCAATAGCTATAGCCATAAAAGCAGGATTTCTCCAAGTTAACCTAATAATCTCTTGTATAAATTCTTGATTGAAAATTTCCATAAATTATATTTTGATGATAAAAATATATTTGCTTTCCTTTATAAATTCTTTTAAATTTCATAACCTATCATAACCTTAAAAAATCTAATAAGGAATTTTATAAATTTTTTCTTTTTCTAGTTCGTTTTCTTTTATATTTGGATTTAGATTAATTTTTTATTTTTAGTTTAGAGATGTCGACTTTTCTAATTACTGGATCAAATAGGGGTATTGGATTAGAACTATGTAGGCAAATTCATAAGAGGGGGGATAATGTAATTGCAACGTGTAGGAAAGCTTCAAAAGAACTTAGAGATTTAGGAGTGAGAATTGAAGAGAATATAGAAATTTCTTCTGATGAGTCAATAACAAATTTGTGTAAAAAACTATCTGGAGTTAATTTAGATTGCTTAATTCATAATGCAGGAATTTATGAATTTAATTCTTTCGAAAACTTAGATAAAAAAAGTATTTTGCGGCAATTTGAAGTCAATGCATTGAGCCCAATATGTATGACTCAATCACTTAAACATTTTTTAAAAAGATCTTCTAAAGTTGCTTTTATCACAAGTAGAATGGGATCTATTGAAGATAATACATCTGGAAGTTCTTATGGTTACAGGATGTCTAAAGTCGCTTTGTCCATGGCAGCAAAATCACTTTCTATAGATTTATTAAGAGAAAATATTTATGTAGCTATTTTGCATCCAGGGTTAGTGAGTACAAGAATGACTGGCTTTACAAGAAATGGAATTAGTCCTGAAGAATCAGCAAATGGCCTTTTAAAACGTATAGATTCTTTAAATAAAAATAACTCGGGAACGTTTTGGCATGCTAACGGAGAAGTTTTGCCTTGGTAAAATCTATATTTTTATTTTTAAGAGATTTATATCTTTAATTTGTTAAAAAACTTTTAAATTTTTAACGAATTTCCTTCCTTGTATAATTCTTTTAGTTATCTTAAGGAAAATATTAGTAAAGGAGGTGATTCATTGTCGTATCTACCGAAAAATGCGGTTTTCAAAGGGGCCGTGAATTCAGTATCTTCATCACATTCATTGGTCTCTTTTTCTTTGATTAAAAAAAAAGGTTTTATAATCAACAGATTTATATAAATCAGTTATTTAATAATTAAAAGCTCTGCATCTCATGAATTTGCAGAGCTTTTTTTTTTATTAATTTAAATAGTCTTTTAAAATTGACTCTATCTTTTTTGGCCGAAGTAAATTAAGGCTAAAAAAGATAAAGTGCTTACCAAAGCGATTAAGTACCATCCAGTTGAGGAGTTGCTAGTTACTTCGGTCATTTATTTTGATTTGTCGGAAGAATTTATTATTTGAGTGAAAATCACAATTGATATCATTAAAAAAACTAAAAGGATGTAAGTTACGTTCATTTATAGAAAAATGCTAATTATCAAAAAAATTATTCCTAGAACCACCGTAACAATTGCTCCATCTACTAATAAGTCTTTCCACGTATAACTTTTAAGCATCCTTCTTTTATCTTCTTCACTCATAAGGTTCTTTAACCACGTCCAATCTAAAAGCTGTGTCAATGCAACACCAAAAATTAAATGACCAAACAAAATACCAATTAGATCAATTCTAGAAATATCTTTAGTGAGACTTGTGATAATAAAAAAGTCCACTAGCTTTTTTCTTTATTAGATAAGGCACCACCTTCTTCTTTGTATTTTTCCCAAGCTTCGCTCATTTTTGCTTTAGAGAAATTTTGTTTTCCCTCAGAGAATTTATTTTTGAGATTATTAAAATTATTTGACAACTCTTTTTTTGTTGGCTCATCAAGAAAGTTTGATGTTAATTTCCATAAATACCAGCTACTAGCTAGAAGAAGAATTAAACCGAGTAATTGCATATTGGTTTTTTACTATCCTACAACTTTTCAAATGGTTTCGATAAATTTATTTATTTAATACCTGCTGAAACTTTTTTGACCTAAATAAAAATTAAAACTTTAACCAGTGGAAAAATATTCTATCCAGCAGCCATATAGTTAGACCTCCTTCCAGGAAAGCTAACCAATACATCCCATAATCAGAAAATCCCATTTGTTCTTTTACTGTTTTAATTAATTTTTTGTGAACTTGAATGAGATCTTTCATGAACAATCAAATTTTTTAAACCTTCTGAATTTCTTTAATTAAAAAACCCTTCCCGTAGCAAGATAGACATGTTTTAGTCTCATCTAGTGAAATTCTTAGAAAACCTGCTCCATTACATCTAAAGCAATTTACTTTAGTATTTGAATAGATTTTTGATTTAATTTTAGCAGCACGATTTAAGTAAGAAACAGTTTCTTTACGGCCGTTTGCTGTGGCAGCTTTGTTTAAAAGCTTTTTGTAGTTGACTTTAAGTTCTTGGATATTCATATTTTATAGAAACTAAAAATTATTACAGGAAATACTGATGTTTAAGAAATTTAAAACTTTGATCTTCCCGTTTATATTTCTAATCTGATCTCTAACTGAGATCTTGATAATATAACTAGAATTTTTTTTATATGTTTGATATCAGGAATATTAATTCGTATATTTAATAGAAATTTTATATTTGATAAACTTAAACATTTTTGTGATCATTCAAGAAATATTATTTTGTCTTAGAAAGGAAGTTTAGAAAATTTGTTGTTTAAAAATATCTTTAAACTCTAGTAGATTATCCAGCCTTTTTGAGGTTTTTAACTAAAAAATCATTTTCATTAGTAAGAACTTTAAGCTTAGATTTTTCCAACTCTTTTTTGATTTCGGGATTTAAATCTTTTTTTGTCTCATTTAGATTCATAGGGTTTGTACTTAGAATTATTCAAAAGACATTTGAAATCCTAGTGATCCCAAAATAAAAATGTGGATAGTTTTTTCTTAAAAGAAGATAATATTTTATTTTGCACATAGAAATCCAAATTTAATCAACATATTGTGGAAAACCCTGTTGAAAAACGCTTAAAAAGTGGATAACTCTCCGGGAGCATTACAAAAACAAGCTTTTCTGGAAAATTTTTTAAGTATTAATACTTCATCAAAAAAAATAAAATATAGTTTAAAAATTATCATAATCTCCTGTTATAACTGTGGGATCATTACTTTTTAAAAAAGAAAAAATATCTATACCAGAAGCTTATGTTGATAAAAAATTAAAAAAGTTTTTTCTTCATCATGTATCAAATTGAAAATTAAAGTGAAGAAAAATCAATCTAAACTTGAAATTTTTAATTTTTGTCATAGCTGATTAAAAATTGTTTAATTCGGTTTTCTCTATGCAAATATTTCTCGAAACTAAAATCAATCCTATAAATTTGATTAAGTTAATAACTAAAATGACAGAAGAAAAAAAGGATTCAAAAAAATGTTCTGGAAAGAAAAACTTTATGTTTTTCTATGGTTTTATACAACTTGGTTCTAGTTTCGTATCGGCAATAGCTTTAGCTGCAATCGCTTTTGGATTCTGTTCAGTAAAAAAGGAATCTAAACTTTTTAATAAATGTGTTGCAGAAATAATTGATGATGGTGGCACCAATTCTGAGGCCGTTAGGTATTGCAATGGAGGCAATTAAAACCCCTCTCAGATTAATTAAATGGATTCAACTTGTGATTTGATTATTGATTCTTTAAATGAAGAGCCAATTGGAGAAACTGATCACTTTATTTGGTTCATAACAGATATTGGTATCGTTGCCCTATTTAAAAAAGATGAGAACTTTGAAACTTATAGTTCGAATGTCGAAACTGAGGCAAATAAAATTGCTTTAGATATAACTAAAGAAGAGAAAGAGTACCTCAAAATAAAAGAAAGACAGCTTTTCTTGTTTTATTCATAATCTAGGATTTAGTTTTTGATTTAGTAAGATGGCTCAAGGTTAAAGGCCGGCTCCATAATATTGTTTTCGCTAATTAATTCGTAGGTTAGCTCTTTATTTAGGGCATTTATGTAGGATGTATAAAGTTTCCCCCAAACAAATTCAAATTCATCTTTACTCAAATTCTTGAAAAGAATTTCTCCTTTAAAGTAAATGTGATAAGAATCATTCATCATGGAAAATTAATCTTATCCTTTTTAACGCAGTGAAATATGTATGTAGTATTAGGTGCTACTAAAAAGAAATTTATATTTAGGAGTTAGAAATACTTTTAGACTATCCGTGTATTCATTTTTTGTTTTTTGAATAAACCGACTGTCTCATCAAGATCCATACACGGCTGTATATTTATATCCATTAACCTTCTCCAGGGGTGCCATTGCTTCCAAATTGTCTCAAGAGAATCTGCACTCACGACAGAATGTCCAATCCCATTTTGAACCATAAAAATCCAAGAATGAACCTCATAGTTTTCAGGTCTGTTTTGGGGTCCACCTGATTCGTACCAATTAATTAGCATTTCTGCACCTTCTTCTTGCTCCTCGCCATCTGTAAATTCGTAGGAAATCAAATACCTTTGCATATATATTTTTAATAAAATCTCTAAACTATTTTAACTCTAGATTTAGATATTGCCTCCTAATTTAATTAATGCTATCAAGCTTATAGAAGTGATTGTTTTAAATGACCAAAAGATTTGGGAAAATTAAAAAGAATATTTTGACTAATTTATCTTTTATAAATAAGACAATCTTGAAGTATTTTCAAAACCATGATCTGTTCGTATAGCTCAAATTAACAGATAAAATTTGATACTTTTTAAAATACCTTAAATTAGTTACCATATTTGTACTGTATAGATACCAATGATAAATAAAAAGGATATTAGTGATCCAATTGATAATTTAGAGTACGAAAAAGTTCTTGAAGAAGAAATAATTAATTCATACGAAAGTAAATTCCAGAAAGATAATGAAGAAGATAGTAAAAAGATTAAATTTTACAGACTTAAAAGAACTCCATTAGAAATACTAAATAGGACATTTTTCTTTTTCTTTATTGGAAGTTTTCTTTTCTCATTGTTTTTAGCTTATTCAGAAAGTAAGTTGTGGTTCATACTCTATGTAATAAGTGCATTGTCATGTGTTTTCTATACTCCTAATAGAAAGGCACTTAAAGAATTAATAGCAGCTTGGCCAAATATAGAGGATCTCATTAAAGGGAGGAGTATGTGGAAAAAAGGCAAGTAAATAGATTATGAAACCGTTAAGTTCATTTAAAAAATGGTTATTAAATATCCTTGTGCCATATATAGAGGGCACCAACAAGAAAAATGAGGATAAAAAATGAGTTTAATAAAGGTTGGAATTATTGTTGAAATTGTTTTGTTTGTGGGAGTTTTTTTATGGATTAGGAAACTAAATAGAAAACAATCCAGGCAACCATCTCTATCAAAAAAAACAATAAAAAATCTCAAATTTTAGAATTTTGATCACAAAATAAGGAATCTTTATAAAGAGATCAAATTTATGGGAAAATTCTTTACTTTTTTCTCTCACTTTGTATATGAAATCAGTTAGAACTTCTATATCTCTCTTAAAAAATATGGTTTCCTCCATCCAAGGTCTTGCTCCAATAACTAATCCATTAAATAGTGTCTTAGTAGAAAAGAAACTAATAAATGTTGATCAAAAGTTTATTCAACTTGTTTCTCTGGCAGAAGGTTTACCTCGTACAGAAGTTATTGAAAGTGGTAGAAATTATTGGAGGGGTGTTTGTAGAAGCTTAATTTTTAGATTTCCAGATGACCTCGAAATTTTAAAGCTTGATGTGAGAAGTTATGTAGATAGATCTAAAGGAATTATTCAGATAAGATCTGCAGCAAGATTAGGGCAATCAGATTTAGGTGTGAATCTAAGAAGAGTGGAATACTTGTTTAATCAATTAGAGAAATTTTAATTAATCTATTTTTTATAAATTTAAGGTTCTTTTTACCAAATAGTTGTGCTTTAATTCATAAGAATATTTGAATTGCCATGGTGAAGATAATTTTAGTTGGAATTATTGTCGCGCTTGTATATTCTCAACCTGACCTCCGTCTTACAGTCGCTGATTGGTTAAAAGCAGCTTCTGATTTTCTTATTGAATCAGTACAAGTTAAACCATAAATTAATTTTTAATCAAGCATTAAATAAGACCTGAGACAGTCATCATTTGTTTAATGCATACAGCTACGAAAATAAATATTATTATCCTGCTTAATATGTATTTCACTTAATCAAATAAATAGTTTTAGGAACATAATAGAAAATTTTTTTGAAATTTTTGAATAGTTTACGATAATAAGGGATATGAAGCTTAGATTATTTGAGTTCTATTTTATCAAAGACTATTTAAGGCCTTGGTTTGGTCTTATTTATTCTTTATTCTTTCTGTTTTTTTTAGGTGCAATTGGCTATCGAATAACAGAGGGCTGGGAATGGAGTGATTGCTTATGGATGGTTCTGATCACAATAACCACTATTGGTTTTGGAGAAGTTCAACCTTTAAGTCCTGAAGGCAGGATCGTAACTGTTTTAGTAATCGTAGGCGGATTGATCTTTATTCAATTTACCTTTCAAAAAGCTGTTAGATTATTCGAATCCGGCTATTTTCAAAGAGTAAACGAATTACGTTTTAAAAGACTTCTTAGAAAAATGGAAAATCATGTAATTTTGTGCGGATATGGGAGGGTTGGTCAGGAAATATCTAACCAAATAAAAACGCAAAATATTCCAATTATTGTTGTTGAGAGTGATGAAGATAGAAAAAAGATTGCTGAAGAAAATGATTTAGAAGTGCTTTGTGCTGATGCGACTCTTGATGAGACTTTAAAACTGGCAGGGTTAGAAAAATGTAAGAGTTTGGTTGTTACTTTGCCTAATGACGCTGCAAATTTATATGTGGTTTTAAGTGCTAAGGGGATAAGAAGTTCTATAAGAGTAATAGCAAGAGCGGGAACTGAAGAAGCCGCAAGTAAGTTGAGATTAGCCGGGGCAAGTATAGTTGTAAGCCCTTATATAGCTGCAGGTAGAGCAATGGCCTCAATGGCTTTAAGACCAATAGCCATTGATTTTCTAGATCTTTTAGCAGGAAGTGAATGTGAAATTGAAGAATTTGAATTAAGTAATGATATTAGTCTTTTTGAAACTGCGGAGAAAAGATCACTTTCTGAACTTGGAATAGGCAAAAAGAGTGGTGCAAAAATATTAGCCATTAAAGAAAATGAAAAGTTGTTCACTAATCCTGGAGGTAATTTCATACTTCAACCAGGTCAGGTATTAATAGCCTTTGGTAGTAAAGAACAGCTAAATATTTTGAACGGATTATTAGGAAATCTTGTCGTAGCAGTAGAACTATTAAAGTAGTTAGATCGAGATTCAGAATTAATTGCTAAATTTATTGTGGGTAGAATAAATCAAATGAAAATATTTAAATTTCTATTTGTAATTCCTGTAATAATTTTAATAATTATTCTTCAAACCTCTTTGCAAAATAGATATCTTATGGCTTCGGATATTAGAGATGGAGAAACAATTTTTAGAAATGTTTGTGCAGGCTGCCATGTAAGAGGTGGATCAATCGTTCTTAAAGGATCCAAATCATTAAAACTTTCCGACCTTGAAAAAAGGGGAATAGCAGATGTAAATTCAATAACAATAATTGCTAATGATGGAATTGGTTTTATGAAGGGTTACAAAAATAAATTGAAGGATGGAGAGGATAAGGTTCTTGCACAATGGATTATTCAAAATGCAGAAAAGGGTTGGGAGTAAATGAAAAGCTTATTTTTTGCATCGTTTTTATTTTTATTAGCTGAATATTCTTTTGCTGAGGAATTAATTAATTACACAATTACATCTGATTCTCAAGTAAATACTTTAGAAGGTGATTTAGAGGCTATTGGAAATGTAGTTATTAAAAGCAATAGTGGTAATTTTGAGGCTTATTCTGACAAACTTTCTTTTGACAAGGATGATAAATCTCTGAAACTTATTGGTAATGTATATGTTAAGAATTTAGAGTCTGAAGGAATTTCAATTGAAGAAACATCTGGAGATGAATTGACAATATTTACTGATACTGGAATTTTTGAATTCAAATCTCAAAATAAAAACAGAGTAAAAACAAAAATTAAATTCTAAATAAAGAGTTGATATTTAATTGAAATTTAAATTGCTAGCTGAGCTCTTAATGCCGATATATACATAATAATTTTATATATCAAAATAATTTGATTTATTTATCTTTAAATTTTTAATTACCTCATGGTTGTAATTTATATTAAACAGACTCATTTCTCATTACAAAGTGGGTATTTTAAAAAAAATCCTTGTTTTTTCTTCTGCTATCTCATTAGTTCTCTCTCAAGAAGCGATTGCTTCAAAAAGATTGAGCGGAGCAGGTGCTACATTTCCCTCGAAAATTTATACTAGGTGGTTTTTTGACTTAGCCAAATCAGGTGGACCAAGAGTTAACTATCAAGCAGTAGGTTCTGGTTCTGGCAGAAAAGCCTTTATAGATGAAACAGTAAATTTTGGTGCTTCTGATGATCCTATGAAGGCTAAGGATATAGAAAAGGTATCAAGAGGCTTAGTACAGATTCCTATGGTTGGAGGAACTATTGCCTTTGGTTATAACTATGATTGCGATTTGAAACTTACTCAAGAGCAAGCAGTACGAGTTGCAATGGGTATGGTTAAAAACTGGAAAGAATTAGGCTGTAAATCAGGAAAGTTAACTTGGACACATCGTTCTGATGGTTCAGGAACTACTAAAGCTTTTACAAATTCTATGGAGGCTTTTTCTAAAACTTGGAATCTTGGTACTGGTAAATCAGTTAAGTGGCCAGCAGGTGTTGGTGCTAAGGGTAATTCTGGTGTTGCAGGTGTAATTCAAAACACTCCAGGAGCAATTGGGTATGTAAATCAGTCATATATTAAAGGTAATGTTAAGGCTGCTGCACTTCAAAATCTTTCAGGGGAGTTTCTAAAACCATCTGCAGAAGCAGGAGCTAAGGCTCTTAATGGTATTACGTTAGATGAAAATCTTGCAGGTAAAAATCCTAATCCAACAGCAAAAGGAGCGTACCCTATAGCTTCATTGACATGGATACTTGCTTACGAAAAAGGTAATAGTAGAAATACTAAAGCAATCAAACAAGCCTTTAATACATTGTTAAGTGATGAGTATCAAGATAAGGCTTCATCCCTTGGATTTATCCCCTTAAAAGGAAATATCCTTTTAAAATCAAGAGCTGCCGTTGAAAGAATAGGTAGTTAAATTTTTTAATAGATGTCAAATTATCATGACTTTCATATACCTTTAAGTCCTCTTAAAGTCTTTTACGACATTTGGTAGTAGATTTATAGAGATATTCTTTTTTTAATGGAAGAGAAATTAACTCTTTTCAAGAATCGTAAAAGATTCGGTATCGAAAAAAATATAGATATTATCTTTAAGAATACTGCTCTAGTCTTGTCTAGTTTCGTAGCAATAATACTTTTAGGAATTATTTTAGTAGTCTTTTTTCAGTCATTTGAATCCTTTTCAAGGTATGGCTTGAAGTTTTTAGTAACCTCTGAATGGAATCCTGTAAAAGATGAATATGGAGCTTTTACCGCAATATATGGCACATTAGTAACTTCATTTCTTTCGTTATTAATAACTATCCCTTTGGGCGTTGGAACTGCAATATTTATTACTGAGGACTTTGTACCGAAAGTTTTTAGAGAAATAATAGGTTCTTTTGTTGAATTGTTAGCAGCTATTCCATCAGTTGTATTGGGACTTTGGGCAATATTTGTAATGGAACCTTTTTTTAGGACCTTTTTTGTCTTTTTACATAATTTCTTTGGTTGGATACCTTTATTCAGTACAGAACCTACAGGCAGGAATTCTTTGTTAGCAATATTGATTTTAGTAGTTATGCTTTTGCCAATAGTGACTTCTATTGCAAGGGATTCACTTAATCAGGTTCCTAAAAAGCTAAGAAATGCGGCTTATGGAATTGGAGCAAGTAGATGGAAAACAATATTTTCAGTAATTTTGCCGGCAGCATTATCAGGAATTATGGCAGGTGTTCTATTGGCTTTAGGTAGGGCAATGGGTGAAACAATGGCTGTGACAATGATTATTGGTAATTCAAATGCATTTAGTTGGTCTCTATTATCTCCTGGATACACCATTTCCTCCATGCTCGCAAACCAGTTTGGTGAGGCTGATGGAAGTCAGGTCTCATCACTGTTTTATGCGGCTTTTGTACTCATGATCCTTTCTTTAGTAGTAAATATCTTTGCGCAGTGGCTAGTTAAGAAATTTAGTCTCAAATATTAGATAATTATGAATTCACTCTATTACCAGAAAAGATTATCAAGAAATATAGGAGATAAATTCTTTACTTCTTTATCAGTAATTTGTGCATTGATCGCAATACTCCCTTTGATTTTTCTGGTAACTTATATTCTCATCAAAGGTGGATCCCAAATTACACCCGAACTACTTACTTTAGAACCAAATCCCCCAGGAGATGATTTAGATGCAGGTGGTATTAATCCTGCATTGATCGGAACATTAATAATAACTACTATTGCTTCAATTATCGCCATTCCAGTAGGTGTTGGTGGTGGAATATATCTAGCTGAATACTCTAAAGGCGGAGCTTTTTCAAGATTTATTAGATTCGGAGTTAATGTTCTGGCGGGAGTCCCCTCAATAATTGCGGGTGTCTTTATTTATGCCTTAATTGTTTCTACAAAGATCCTGTTTGGGAGTATGTACAGCGGTTTAGCTGGAGGGATGGCGCTTTCAATATTGATGTTGCCTACTGTGATAAAGACGACTGATGAAGGTTTAAAGTTAGTCCCTAACGAATTAAGATATGCGTCTCTTGGTGTTGGAGCAAGTATGTATACAACCATATTGAAAGTTACTTTGCCCTCCGCCTTTAGGTCTATTGCTACAGGTGTTGTACTTGGAATCGCAAGAGCTGCAGGTGAAACAGCACCTTTGATATTTACGGCTTTATTCTCTTACTACTACATAACAGGCTTTGGAGATTTGTTTTACGAGATGGGTTCTCTGGCTGTATTGATATACAACTTTGCTCTAGAACCTTATGATGCACAAAATAAACTAGCCTGGGCAGCTTCCTTTATTCTTGTTTTGTCGATACTATCAGTAAATATATTTTCAAGGATATTGGCTGCTTTTACAGAGAAAACTAAGAGAGTATAAATGATTAAAACTAATAAAAAAACACCAAAGAATATCATTTTATCTCTAGAGAATGTTTCTATTAGCTATGGAACTTTTGAAGCTGTAAGAAATGTTTTTTGTAACTTTAAAAAAGGAAATATAACCTCTCTTATTGGACCTTCAGGTTGTGGTAAATCAACGGTTCTTAGATCATTAAATAGGATGAACGATTTAATTCCTAATTGTTCATTGAAAGGGACTGTCCTGTTTGATGGAACTAATATTTACGATAAAAGAGTAGATCCAGTTGAAGTTAGAAGAAGAATAGGAATGGTCTTTCAACAACCTAATCCTTTCCCTAAATCTATCTACGAAAATATTGCATTTGGAGCAAGAATTAATGGTTTTACTGGAAATATGGATAAATTAGTGGAGATTTCACTTAGAAAAGCAGCTTTATGGGACGAATGTAAGGATAAATTAAATGATAGTGGTTACTCTTTATCAGGTGGACAGCAACAAAGATTATGTATTGCTCGAACCATCGCAATTGAACCTGAAATAATTCTCATGGATGAGCCTTGTTCAGCATTAGATCCAATTTCTACTTTGAAAATAGAAGAGACTATGCATGAACTTAAGAAGAATTACACAATAATAATCGTTACTCATAATATGCAACAGGCATTAAGAGTTAGTGATATGACTGCATTTTTTAATGCTATTGAATATGAAGATGGTGATGGAGGAAAGGTTGGTTATCTTGCAGAATTTAATTCCACTAAGAAAATTTTTAATTCTCCAAAAGAAAAAACTACTCAGGAATACATATCTGGTAAATTTGGTTGATGTTAAATTTTTACCTTTAAAAGAAATATTTTTACTTTCAAGAAAGCTTAGGGGTAGACAAACAGTATAAATACTTATATAGTTATTTCGAATTAGTAAGTTTATCTTTGAAAAACTACCCTTTTCTACCTTTCTTGATTTTTGCAGGGGCTCTCATAACAACTGCAACAATAGGATTGCCCGTATTTACTTCATAATTTAAGAGTATTTCTATTTCAGGTAATCTTATGGTTTCAATAATAAATAAGGAATTAATTGGAAGTCCTCATAAAACCTTAATAAAGGGAAATTTATTTGACTTTATAAAAAAAAGAGAGAATATGAATCTGTGTGGGAGTGAAAAATCTGTATTAAAACCATTTTTAAAAGTGGTTAATTTCTAATTTATTTATCATGGATAAAACTAAAGAACAGTTAGAAAAATTAAGAGAAGTAGCAGAAGCATCTCTTACAAAAACGGATGAACTTCAAAAAGTTCTTGCTCAAATCGAAGCTTTAATGTCTAGAGAAGAATCAAAAACATTATCAAAGAAGAAATAATTAGTTAAAAAATAATTTTAGGTTTTGTACTTTTAATTACACCTCAAAAATTTCATTGTAGTTATCAATTAGGTATGCAGAACCCGTTCCAAAGTTTTCTGTTAGGTCTCGAGGTCTTACCTTCTTTAAGTAAAAGACCTCTTTAATTTGCTTGTTTTTATTATATTTTTATAAACAGATTATTTAGTTGATTACTTTATAGATTTCTTTCAGGCAGACATTTACATCGAAAGATTCAGTATCTACAACCTCTAATCCTGTTTTTTTTGTAACCTCCACAGTGGCATTACATTCGTCTTGTTTAAGAGCCATGTAACTTGGCTTTTTATCTTCTATGTCTAATTCCAGGCTTGATTCAGTATCATCCTTATATTGCTCCATTACAAGTGTAAGCGCCTCTATCTCAACGGAAAAAATATCATTTGCTTTTGCCGCAAATGGGATCATAAGAAATGGAAATAAAATCAAGGCTATTAATTTTTTCATTTCTATAAAATGTGTTTATTTTTTTTATAACGTGGATTGTCTGCTAAAGAAAGGGGCATTAGTTGTATAAATTTTTATTATCTACTTTATCTTTTAAAAAATAGATTAATAGACATAAATTAGTTGATAAATAGACTAAACGAGACTTTTAAGTATAAATTGGCATATCTAAATGAAAAATTTAAGTCACTTCAATAGGATTTTTTTTAAGATTTTATTTCGATAATTTCTTCCTCAGAAACTATTGCCCATTTTTTAAATGACTTTTTGCAGGGATATCCTCCAGTTAAGTCTCCAAATGCAGGTAAAAATAAAGTATTTTTAGTCTTATCCATTGCAAAGCACCTAAAAGATAATTTATCTCCATTGCTTTTTAAATGGATTTTTGGATGATAATGTCCACAAATATTCAATGTTTTATTATTTTCTAAATTAACTGGTTCATGGCTAAAAGTAATATTTTTAGTTTTTCTAATATCAACAATTTTTATATTTTTAATATCACAACCTACATCATGATTTCCGAGGACGAGTTCAACGTTAGTTTTTAGTAGTTCAGGAAGATCCTCAACTTTTTTTTGAAGAGTTTTATCTATTGAATATTTGCTGTGGAATAAATCTCCCAATATTATTAACTTTTCAGGACTATATTTTTTTACTATTTTTTTTATTCTTCCAAAATTGTTTTTATCTGAATTATTAGTAAGAGGTATACCATTCTGCTGAAAATACTCAGCTTTCCCAAGATGAATATCGCATATTAACAATTCTTTTGTTTCCGGTAGAAATAAAGCTCTTGAAGGAAGCATCTCTAATAATGTATCTTCCCAACTAAATTTAAAAGAACTTTTTTTCATTTAATCACTATATTTTTTTATAAGTTTTTCTACTCTTTTTTCTATTGGTTCATTGCTTAAAGTATTTTTAAGTCTTTCAACTAATAAAGGGAATGCAAAAGGAGTTGGAGTTTTTATCTCGTTTAGTAGCATTTTTAAATTTTTTAATCTTTCTAATGATTTAGATATTCTTTTATTTTCTAATTGATATTCTTTAACTTCTTGATGCGATTGTTTTATCAAAAGATGGTCTTCTTCATATTTAGTAAAGACATCGTAGAAAAGACTTGAACTTATTTGAAGTTGGGAAGAAGTTTTTGTTTTGGTTGGATTATTTTGATTTACTAGTCCACTTATTTGGGCAATATTTTTAAATCTACGTTTTGTCAATTCTGAAAAATTAATTGCATTTTCTAGATCTTCTTCTAATTTTTTGTTATTCAAAAAGTAATCAGCTTCTTTTTTTATTATGGAAAAATCATAATCTTCTGCAGTAGTTAAGCTAAATCCAAAATCATTAGCAGTAATACTAAATGTAGATTGTTTTAATTTTGCCAATCTCAAAGCCCATAAAAATGCAATTCCTTCATTTACAAATTTGCCATCAAGTGTAAAAACAAAAAGATTTGATAAATCCTTGGTTTTATATATTTCTATAAGGAATTCATCTTTCTTTGGAATATTTGAAAGAACTTTTTGTTTCTTCAATATTGGGCGTAATGAATTGAGTTCAGGATTTAAGTAATCATAATTTCCTAGTTCGTTGCATATATCTATTTCTTTTCTCAAACTCTCACAAAGTAGATCAGAAATTGCCATTTGACCTCCAACCCATGCAGGAATTAGAGAACTTTTTTTTGTTGATTTTTTTACGTATAAAATCATATCTCTTATCCTTACAAATTGAAGCATTTTGCCGGCAAAGTAAAATGTATCTCCGGGATTTAATTTTGAAGCAAAATTCTCCTCTAAATTACCTAAGGATTTACCTTTCATATATTTGACACTCACAAATTTGTCACTCGTAATTGTCCCAATATTGAACTTATGCATTCTTATTAAAGATTTGTCTTTTACAAAATATCTAAAGTTTTCATTATTATTTTGTGATTCTTCTTTAACTATCTTTTTATATTTTGGGTATGCTTTAAGACATTTTCCTCCATACTCTAAAAAGTCAAGACACCAATTCCAATCTTGATCTTTTAAGTTTCTATAACTCCAGCAATTTTTAATTCTTTCTTTCTCAATTTTCGGATCAAAGCCATTTCCGCAGGCCAAACTTATTAGATGCTGTAGAAGAACATCATAAGATAATTCAGGAAGTCTAATTTCCTCAGATATACCACTTTTTATTATTCTTCTCATTGCACTAATCTCAAATAACTCTAAAGAATTAGTAGGCATAAAAATTATTTTTGATTTTCCACCAGGTCTATGAGCACTTCTTCCAGCTCTTTGGATAAGTCTAGCTAAATTCTTTGCACTACCAATTTGAACTATTTGATCTACAGGTTGGAAGTCAACTCCCAAATCTAACGAGCTGGTGCAGACCACCCATTTTATTAATCCGTCTTTAACCCCTTCTTCAACTCTTTTTCTATCTTCTTTATCCAGGGAACCGTGATGAAGTGCAATTTTGTCTTCCATCTTTGGAAGAAAAAATTTAAGACATTGATACCATCTTTCAGATTGATTTCTCGTATTGGTGAATAATAAGGTGCTTTTATTTTTATCTAGGATTTTTAATAGTGAAGAATGACTTCTAATCCCAAGATGTCCACTCCATGGAAAGGTAGTTTCCTCCTCTGGTAAAACACTTATAATTTCGATCTCTTTTTGAATATTTGTACTTATAATTTTGGGTTTAATAGCGCTCATACCAACTATTGCTCTTGCTGCTTCTTCAATATTTCCAATAGTTGCAGACATTGCCCAAATTTGTAAATTTTTTACATTACCTCTTAGCCAACTTAAAGATAACTCGCACTGGTTTCCTCTTTTACTACCCATCAATTCATGCCATTCATCAATAATTATTGATGACAACTCCTTGAACAGATTATTGGATTCTTTATTAGAAAGTAAAAGAGATAAAGACTCTGGAGTGGTAATAAGAATATTAGGTGGTTTAGCTAGTTGCTTTTTCTTTTCATATGGTGTTGTATCCCCGTTTCTAATTTCAACAGTGATTTCTTTATTAAAATGCAAAGCTGCTAATTGTATGGAATTTTTTAGATCTCTACTTAATGCTTTTAAAGGGGTTATTAATAATATATTCACACTTTTATTATTTTTGGGATCTTCCATCTTTGATAGAGGTCCCATTAATGCAGCATAAGTTTTGCCGCATCCAGTTGGAACTTGTATTATTCCACTCTCTCCATTTAAAAATGCTTCCCAAGATTCGATCTGATAGGGTAAGGGCTCCCATCCATTTGTGGAGAAAAACTTTTTAATTTTGGAAATTAAAAACTTTTGCTTACTATTCTGCGTTATATTCTTCATGATATTTTGTTCATTAGTTCATAAGCATTCTCTAGGCTATCTGCATCATTAATTTTTTTATCTTTTCTCCATTTTGTTATTCTTGGAAATCGTACTGCTATTCCTGACTTATGACGTTTTGAAATTTGTATTTTCTCAAAAGATATTTCGAATACCATTTCTGGTTTTAAAGATCGAACAGGACCAAATTTTTCTATTGTATTTTTCCTTATCCATTTATCAAGCTCTTTAATCTCAATATTCGTTAAACCAGAATATGCACTTGCAAATTTAATTAATTCTTGGTCTTTCCATAATGCAAAACTGTAATCTGTATAAAGACCAGCTCTTCTACCGCTACCGCCCCTAGCGTAAATAAGAACAGCATCCAGTTGCATAGGATCAACTTTATATTTCCACCAAATACCTTTTTTTCTACCAGAGGAGTATATAGAACTCTTTTTCTTAATTATTAATCCTTCAGTATTATTTTCTCGAGATTTTTCTTTATAAGTTAAAGCATCAGTCCAATCTTTAGGAAAGATTAAATCACATATTTTGAAAATATCAGAGATATTATTCTCAGTTTTATTTTGCCATTTTGAAAAACATTTTTCTAACTCAATTCTTCTATTTTCTAATTTAATTTCTCTTATATCTCTTCCATTAATCTCTAAAATATCATAAGCAATAAAAATAATTGGATATTTCATTTGGATTGATCTTGTAGGGGATTTTCTATTTATTCTTTTTTGAAGTAAAGAAAAATCAAAGGCAATTTGTTCTTTAAAATTCCAAACTAATAATTCCCCATCAAGAACAAAATCCTCTTTTATATGTGACATTTTCTCTACTAATTCTGGGAAAGATTCATTTACTAATTCTTGCCCTCTTGTCCATAACGAAACATTGCCTGATCTTTTAATTAATTGCATCCTTATACCGTCGTATTTCCATTCAAATTGAAAATCATTTATTGAATTTTTGAAGATTTTATCTTCAATAGCATTTGCTAGAAGAAATGGAAATGGTTTGGAATTTAACTCTTGAAGATTGATTTTCTTGTTAATTAAAAATTCATATGAATCCATTGAAGGTTTAAAATCACCCATCAACCTATGAGAAATAATCTCTTCCTCAATATTAATTAGTTTTGATATTGATTTTGTGATTAATCCGATAGAGACTCCTACTCTAAAAGATCCTGTAAGAATTTTATTAAAAATTAGATGGTTATCTTCAGGTAATGTTTCCCAAAGATTTTTAATTTCTAAATTTTTCTCCCCCTCATTAAGTTTTGATAATGCAGGTATTGTTTCGCTTAGTAATTCATTGAGACTTATATTTGATAATTTCTTTTTTCTAGAATTAGTTTTATTTTTAAGTAATAACGTTATTACCTCAGCAGAATCGCCAACTTTTAAATAACATGTATCGATTAACCATTGAGGATATTTATATATTTGAGAAAAAAGATTTTTTAAATATTTTCCACTAATAAATCTCTTATTACTTTTTCCAGTTAGTAAATATATTGCCCATGAATTATCTATTGGATCATTAGATAAAAAATAATTTTTTAAAACTTCAATTTTATTATTTGTACTATTAATTGAATCTAGATCGCCAAATAATTCTGAAAACTTTTTTAAGCTCATATTTATTTACCAAATAAAAGGACATTTATTGATTCCTTTTCAACTAAATATTTACTTAAGGCTTCACTATCTCCATGATGAAAAAATACATTTTTTGCTTCAGACTTTTTTACTACTTCCAAAATCCCATCCCAATCCGCATGATCAGAGATTGCGAAACCTTTATCATATCCTGATCTTTTTCTTAGAGCTCTTATTGACATCCATCCACTCGCGAAAGCTGTTTGAATGTTTTTGAAATTTTTTAAATAAGAACCCTTGCTTAAAGATGGCGGTAATAATATTAGGCTTCCTTTGAGTTCATCTATCTTTTTTTTATTTTCAATTTTTATAGTATCTTTAATTTCAATTCCAAGTTTCCTATAACTATTGTTCATTTTGTGAATACTGCCATGGGAATAAATATTGCCTTTAAAATTTGTTTGACTTATTTCGTTTAACAATCTTTGAGCTTTTCCAAGTGAATAGCAGAAAAGTAAAGAAGTTTTTTCTGGTGAATTAGTTATCCATTTTGAAATATCATTTGCTATTTTATTTGATTCATCCCATTTAAATATTGGCAAACCAAAAGTACATTCGCTTATTAAATAATCAGTTTTTACTATTTCATATTGTTTGCAAGTCTGATCTTTTTGAAGCTTAAAGTCGCCTGAAATTAGCCATTTTTCTTCAGCAAAAATAAACCTTATTTGACTAGATCCAAGGATGTGTCCTGATGGATGAAAAGAAATATTGATGCCATTTATCTTAAATTCTTCTCCATATTCAAAAGTCTTAATTTTGATATTATCTCCAACTCTTTCTTTAAGAAGTATCGCAGTTTCCTTTGTAGAAATATATTCTTCACAGCCAAATGTAAAGTGATCAAAATGAGCATGAGTTATTAATGCCTTTTTTACCGGCTTGCTTGGATCAATCCAAATATCTGCAAGTTCACAATAAAGATTTCCATCTTTATATCGAATTAAATATTCTTGTTTAGTTCTCAAAACTACATCACTTACAATGAGGTTAATTTAGCTAATTACGCCCACGCTTGTTTTGTTAAAGCTATGGCTGAAATTATTAGTAAAGCAATAACTACAAATTTGTTACTCCAATTAATCATTAATGAACAAATTTTGTTAAAGGAAACTCTATTAGATGTCACAATATTTTTTTGATTCAGAATGTGATGATTTTCATTATTTTCTAAGTAATTTAAATTTTTAATCTCATTTATTAATTTAGATTCACAAGTTGATAGTTTTTCTACTTGATTTAATAAATCAATATCTTCAGGTCTTAATAAAGAGTTTAATTCCTTAATTTGGCTTTCGTTTTTCATGAGAAATTCATTAACTATCTCATCTGT
>JAOOLS010000049.1 GCA_028408915.1 Prochlorococcus sp. AH-716-J09 | reverse complement strand
TTTGATTTGAAAAATTTCGAAAACCTTCTTCTCCATGAAATTTACCAATACCACTTTGCCCAACGCCTCCAAACGGTAAATTTGGAATAAGGACTGGTAACATCACATCATTTATACAAATTGTTCCGGAGCTGGTTACTTTTGAAATATAATTATGAATTTTTTTATTTCCTCCAAATAAGTAGATTGCTAAAGGTTTTGATGTTTGACTAATCTGTTTTAAGGCTGATTCCTTATCATTAATTCCAACTACAGGAAGTAGTGAACTGAATAATTCTTTCTGCAAAATATCTGTTTCATTTAATTTAGTTCTCAAAATTGTAGGAGATATTTTCAACTTTTTTTTACTAAAAGTCCCCCCAAATAAAATTCTTTTTTCTTTTTCATATTGTTTGAGAATTTCTACAGTTGATGTAAATTGTTTTTTCTCCAATTTTGATAGGTTTTCGGAAATAATTGGATTATCTCCGTAAAAACTCACTATGTATTTCTTTAATTTCTCTATAAAAATATTTTCAATTTCTTTATCTACAAAGATATGATTCGGAGCCATGCAGGATTGACCAGAATTAAAAAATTTACCCCAAACAATTCTTTTTGCTGCCACTTCTAAATTTGCATTCTTGAAAATAATTACAGGATTTGTTCCGCTTAACTCAAGAGTTAATGGAGTTAAGTTTTTTGAAGCTAATTTCATTATAGATTTTCCAGTTTCAGTACTTCCTGTAAAAAAAATGTGGTCAAAATTTTGTTCAATTAATTTTATGGATTGTTTATTATCACCCTCTACTGTCATTAGGACATCTTTACGGAAATATTTGGAAGTAAGCTTTTTAATAAGTTTTGAGGTCGCTGGACATTTCTCTGATGGTTTTATAACTGCAGTATTTCCTGCTGAGAAAATATTTACCAATGGCTTTAAAATATAAAGTAATGGATAATTATAGGGACCAAGTATTAAGACACACCCTAGAGGTTCATAAATAACCTTGGAGGATGATGGAAAAAGATAAAAAGGGGTATCAATCTTTTTTGGGCGCATCCAAGAATTGAGTTTCTTTTTTATAAGTGAAATTTCTTCTTTCACTAAAAGGATTTCTGAAAGCCCTTCAATTTCAGATTTACCGAGATCAACAAAAAGTGATTTAATTATCTCTTTTTTATTTTCATCCAAAAGTTTAGAAACTATATTGATATGATGGATCCGCCATTTTATATCTTCAGTTTTACCAGTGAGAACTGTATTTTTTAACTTATAGATGTCTTCTAAATGAAATTTATCAGAAATTTTCATTTTTTACCTTTGAATAGTATTAAATATATCAGAGGATAAATTGTAAATAACTAAGGTTTTTAGGTAGTTAAATCAAAGCGAATGATTTATGAGAAATAATCAATTTTATTAATATTGCTTTAAAAAATTCAAATTTTTCTTGGTTAGTATATTTCTATGAGGAAAAATTTTTCAATTAGATTGATATCCATAGATGAAATACCAGAAGTCACAAACTGGGCAAGGTTAGAAGGATTTTCTCCTGGAATTGATGATTTATCAATTTATAGAAATACAGATAAACAAGGGGTATGGGTAGCTTGTCTAGACAGTAATCCTATAGGCTCTATTGCGTGTATAAAATATAATTCCTCTTATGGTTTTATAGGTTTATTTATCGTTAAAAAAGAATTCCGGAATAATGGATATGGAGTGAGATTATGGAAACATGCCCTCGAATATTTGAAAAATGTTGATTGTATTGGTCTTGAGGCTGCCCCAGATAGATTAAATGATTACGCAAAGTGGGGGTTTAGAAAATCTTCCATTACAAATCGATGGAAATTAAATAGTTCTCAAGATTTGCCATTGAGAAATTTCTATAAAGATCAATTTCATTCTTTTAAAGTTGTCCCAGGTAATAAAATTTCTTCTGAAGCAGTCTTAATTTATGATGATCAAAGAGAACCTAGTCCCAGACCACATTTTCTAAATGACTGGTTGAAAAATTCTCATGGTAATGTCAGTGCAATTGTCGATAATAATGGGATGTGCCATGGATTTGGCAGGATAAGACCTTGTGTATTGGAGGATAATGAGCAAGGCTGGAGAATTGGCCCACTTTTAGCGGATACTCCACCACTTGCTGAATTATTAATAAGGGAGTTAGTTGGTGATTTAGATGCTCAAATATTATTGGATTGCTCTAATCTGAACCCTTATGCAAATTATCTTTTATCAAGTTTGGGATTTGGGGAAATATCAAAAACTTACAGAATGTATAAAGGAATTCAACCTCCCTGCCCTATGAATCAAGTATATGGACTTGCCTGCTTGGAACTGGGTTGATTTCCTTTAAAGCGTTCATTTCCCTTTTTGTTTCTTTAGTACTGAAAGATGTTTGTTTCATTAAGATTGACTTCCGGAAGGTTTCAAAATTTTTTCTACAATATCGGCGTTGATTATAGTGATCTCTCCATTGTCAATATTGGCAACTTGAAACAAGGTCCATGAATTTGGATTTCTAGCTCCTCCAATACAGTCGATAACTTGACCGACCCAATAATTTTCATCCTTTTCCTTAGTATCTTCGCAATTTTCTTTTTTAATTGCGACATAATCACCAGGCCTAACGAAAAGAAACTCAGGAGTTGCTGAGCTCACAATAAATAACTAATAGTACATGTATACTATAGTAAGTTATTAGTTTTATTGCTGAACTTTGAATTATTTATCAAACTAGGGTAATTCAAAAATAAAATGGAATCAACTGAAATTGCTATATTTTCAACATTATTGGGGTTAATCCTTGCTTTAACTGACGCTTATATAGAAAGAAATATTCCTGGATAATATTTCCAATTCATTTTTTTAAATTAAATAAGATTTAAGTTGGTCTAATATGTCGGCACGGTTGGAAACTAATTTTGTAAAAACTAAATATATCAAACCTCCCATTGCGAGCCTTCCGTTAATTTTCTCTAGTTGTTTTAGTTTTCTCAAAAATTACCCTTAGTGTTAAATAAAATTTAAAGGGTACAGGAAATAAAAAAGTATTGATTACTTCAAAATTGAAAAAAAATTATAGAAATATTATTTCAAACACGAATTAAATTTAAAGCCAAGCTTCTTTCATCTCAAGATAAAGTCTCTCACTCTCAGCAGAATTAATTTTGCTGTCTGAATAGGATTGTTGCTGCTGCTGTTGTTGCTGCTGAGTTGAGTTAGTATTAGAATTTTGAACTTCGCTCATTGGAAGAGTTTAATAATTGTGTTTATTCTCTCATATATAGAGCTTTTTTTGTCAACTTAAATTCTTAAATTTTATTTAAATTTTCTACGTTTTTAATTTCCCCTTTTTGAGTGAATTTATTTCGCTACGGTAGTTTTGGTATATAGGAATTTAACTTCCCAATATACAATTCCTAGGAAGATAGCACTTGCAATAATAATTTCAGAAATGGCTAACATTTTATTTTTCAATACTGATTTAATTTTGGTATCAATTTACACAGAATGCAATAGGTACTAATTACATTTAAAAAATCTTATTTAATAAAATAACGCGTCGAAATAATATAAAATTTTAAGTTAGATACATATTATTTCCTTGGGAAATTTCATAAATTCAACAACCCTTATACCTTTAATACCGTTGGTAACCTCTTTATTTATTCTTATTTTATTGGCAAGTTTTAACAGAACACTTAACAGGTTAACAAAACCAGTTACTGCAATGGTTGCATTATCTTTATTAAGTTCTGCTTTTATAAGCTCATTTGACTATTTTAAGAAAATAGAAGAAGAATTAGTTTTATCTGAATTTCTCAAATTTTTTGAAGAAAAAAATTTAGTTATACATCTCAATTTAGTAAATGAAAAAATTATAATTTTTTTCTCATCAATAATGATATTAATTATTGGAATATCTTTTTATAAATTGCCTAGAAAAAAAGGTTATGTCTCATTAATGATTAGCCTAGGACTAATTTCTTCTTCGGTGATGCTCTCAATATTGCTTATAGATTTCTCAGCACTAATCTAAACTGTTGTAAGCATTGACAAAGCTTGGTTAAGTTCTTGGACATGATTTAACTCATCTTGAGCAATTTCTTTTATTTTTTGATCATTTGGATTATTTATTAGATATTTGGAATAAGTTTCAAATGCATGCTCTTCGATTTTTATATTGACGTCATAAGCATTAGCTGGAGAGAGGAAATAATAAAAAACCATGATCCAGTAATAGACAAGCACAAGGTGTCTCGCAAAAAATCTATCAATCCAGAACCTATCTCCTCCTCTTTTCTCCATTTCTTTAAGATGCTCAGTTTCGTTAATAGCTTGATAGAAATGTTCTTTCATTAAAATCATTGTTTTCTCATTTTTAATTCCTAGGGATTCTTTAAAATGAAGAACTGAAAGAAATGCAAAATAAGGTGATCTAGCTATAACTTCTAAAACCCAAAATCTTTGTAAAGATCTACCAGAGTATATGAAGTCTAAGAAGTTAACTGTACTATTCAAAATCAAAGAATTTAATTTCTTCATAAATTTAGTCTTTTTTTAAGTATAATTACTTAGAAGCTTGATGGCTATAATTTTTG
>JAOOLS010000048.1 GCA_028408915.1 Prochlorococcus sp. AH-716-J09 | reverse complement strand
TTGGAAAACCTTATATGGATCAGTTCCTAATGACCATGTAGTAGAAGCTTCGATGGATTGGTTTGGAAGGGATATATGGCCAAATCTTGATGGAACTGAAAATCTACCTTTTACGTGGAGTGCAGCCAATAAATTAATGTCTGAATTATGCCCATTTTGGATAAAGAAAAATCCATCCCTTGAAATTGTTTTATTAATGATTGGCGTTTTAGAAGACCCTTTTGCTACATCAGATCTAATTAATAGGATACCAACGCTCATGAGAAGGTTTGTAAGTAGATTTAAGCGAAATAACAGATCAAATTCATTTGAAACTTTGGACTCAACAATGACTGTACATGGAGCACTTAAACTATTGAATTTACCAACATCTGCTGGATCAGCTCATACGTTGCGTAAAATTAGGGAAGCCTATAAATCAATAGCCTTAGAGACGCATCCAGATGCTGGAGGATCAACAGATCAAATGAGGAAATTAAATGAAGCATATCAATTACTAAAAAATCTTTATAGAAATTAGTATAATTATTCTTAAATAAGACTTATAATAAGTCTATTTAATAGTCTTATACAAGATAAATGTGAATTAAATATTGCTGCTCACCAAAAGTCATCTATTTAAATTTAGGGAAGCAATCATTATGTATTAAAAAATTTACTTTAAAATTATATAAATTCTATTGTATACTAAATCTTATATAAGACTTATTAAAAGTCTATTAAATAGTCTTATAATAGATATTTAAGACATGAATATATATAAATTATTTCAACTCATACCCAAACTGTTTAATGACTGGCAAAAATTAAATATTGAATAAAAAATCGATGAATTATGTCCTTTCAATGTCCAAGAAAATAATAATATCTAAAAAACGTTGCTATTAAAGAACTTTAAATCTGATTGTACTGTCTTATAGACAGTACTACTTAGATTGAAGCTTTTCAATTGCAGTTTGTTTATCAATACTAGGGACATCACTTAATCCGTTAGCGTCAAACCAAGGGGCGCTAGCCCAATCAAATCCTTCTCCAAAAGTATTATCTGGTGCAGTTATATACCAATGACATGATGCGTCTGGTATATCAACAGCACATTTTGACCAATCATCTGACCACTGGGGAACTTGTACCCACAGCACTGAAGATAGAAGTAGAGAAAGCATATTTATCATGACCTTTATCATACAACATTAATTAGTTTTGTAGGATTATTATCTATCTTATATAAGAATTATATTTAGACTAGTTTATAGTCTTATATGAGATTAATGATACGTTTAATTTCTCAATTTAGTATTAAAACATTTTTCAACATTAGAAATGATATTTGAATGTATTGATGTAATGTCCGAGTCAAGTAATGTTTTATCCTTAGCTCTATAAGATAATCTAAATGTATAACTTATATGATCATCTCCAAATTTAGTATCTTCAAAAACATCAAGTAAATTTACATCCTCTAAGAGATTTTTTCCTGTTTTTCTTATCTGTGATGTTATTTCACTAATTAGAAATTTCTTACTGAATACAAAATTTATATCCCTTTCCATTTTCGGAACAATTGGATATTGCTTATATATTGGAATCCATTTATTTTTTCTTGTACTAGCTCTCAAGATATTAGAAACATTTATGTTAAATAAATAAACTTTTTTTAATGACTTCTTTTCTAATATTAGTTTGGGATGTATTTCGCCAAAATAACCTGCATCTTTACCTTCAATAAATAATTTCGCTGATCTACCTGGATGGAGAAAATCAACTAAATCAGTAGGTTTATCCTCAATTTTTATGTTCAAGGATGATAAAGCCTCCTTTAACTTTCCTCTTGCCTGGTAATAATTAAGATCATTATCCTTACCTGAATTTATCCATTTTCCAAATTTTTTATTTCCATAAATCGCACCATTCAAAACTTCTTCTTGAATGAACTCGGTTTTCTTTTGAAAAACATTTCCAATTTCAAATATATAACAACTTGCTTGTCCTGCTTTTATATTACGGTTCACTATATCTAAATGTTCTTTCCAGATATTATCTCTAAGACAGCTTGTTTCTAATAACAAAGGATTAGAAATCTTTATAAGTTTTTCATTATCTTCAGGAACAAGAGAGTAACTTAGTACCTCGTTAAAACCATTTTCTATAAAGCCATTTTTTAATTTTCTCAATACCAACTGTTCTGATGACAATTTTCCAGGCTTAATTGGATTAGGAAGTTTTAAGTCGAATCTGTCATACCCTATTAATCTCGCTATTTCTTCAATTAAATCTATTTCTCTAATTAAATCATGTGATCTATTAGGAATTACTGCTACATCCCAGCCATATTCTTTATTCTTTAAAATACAACCTATGAGTGTTAATTTATCAACTATTTCATTATCAGATAAATTTCTTTTCTCAAATTGACCGTTAATTATTAATGGACCAAGAATTTTATGTATTCGATTTCTCCGTAGTTTAATAAATATATCCTCATTACTTATTAAATTGGATGTATTTATGATTGGTGAATTAATAGAAAAATATTCTTCTAGAAGATTAATTGCCCTTGTTACAGCACTTATTGTATTTTTTGATGAAATCCCTTTTTCATACCTGCTGCTAGATTCTGTTCTTATGCCTACCGCCTTTGAAGATTTTCTTATAGCAACTGGATTAAAAACAGCTCCTTCAAGGTAAATAGACGAGGTAGTATTAGTCACAGAAGTATCTAAACCGCCTATAACACCTGCAATAGCTACGGGTTTATCACAACAAGTAATAACTGTGATATTGTCATTTAAGTCATATTCTTTACCATCTAAGCAAATAAGGCTTTCGTTATACTTACCTTTTCTAACAGAGAAATCTTCAGGAGAAACTTCCTTGCCAATTAAGTTTGACAGCTTATCTTTATCAAACGCATGCAAAGGTTGACCTTGTTCTAAAAGAATATAATTTGTCAAATCAACTAAAAGATTAATAGATTTTATACCTGATTTTTCTATACGGTCTTTAAGCCAATTTGGGGACAATTTCTCTCCATTTACTCCATCAATGCAGCTTATTGTATAAATGCAATTTGATCCTATAGCCTCTGGACAAAGTTTAATACCCTTAAGTAAATGAATATTGTATTTATGATTTATTTCTGGAAAATTTAAAGTGGATTCCAAAAGGGCAGAAATTTCGCGAGCTATACCTATAACAGACATTCCGTCAGGTCTATTAGCTGTAATGGCTAAATCATATATAAAATCATTTAATTTAAGCAATTCAGATCCTGGAGTGCCCAATTCATGTTTTAAGGCTAAATCTTCATCAATGATCTCTATCCCTTCGCTAGAGTCCTCCAAACCCAGTTCCTGCAGTGAACATATCATTCCTTCACTCATAACACCTCTAATTTCACTTTTTTTAATAGTTAAATCAACTGCATTTAATTTCGCGCCTACAGTAGCAACATAAACATAAATATCTGGTTTAATATTGCGGGCACCACAGATAATTTGTAAATTCTTTGATTTACCAATATCGACTTGGCAAATTGAAAGTTTGTCAGATCCTTCATGTTTTAAAACGGATAATACCTTACCTAAAACAACACCATTTACATTTTCTGAACAATCTTCTAATGATTCAACCTCAAATCCACCAATAGACAATTTCTCAGAGAGATCTTCAGGAGTAGATGTAATTTCTACTAAATTTTTCAACCAATTTTGAGAAATTTTCATATATATTTTTTAATCAATGATGAAAAAAGAAATGAGTATATCTTCAAAAAAGTTTGTTGAAGATGTACAATAGAAAATTATACAATATAGTATTAATTAAAATGGCCAAAAAAGGGACGAGAGTTGTAGTGACCCTGGAATGTACAGAAGCTAGGAAAAGCACAGATCCTAAGAGATCAAATGGTGTCTCAAGATATACTACTGAAAAGAACCGTAGAAATACAACTGAAAGATTAGAACTAAAAAAGTTCAACCCCCATTTAAACAGAATGACAATTCACAAAGAAATTAAGTAATCAAATCAAATTAAATCATGCCTAATTCAATTTTTAAAAAACAATTATCACCTATCAAACCTGGAGATCCTATAGACTATAAGGATGTAGAACTATTAAAAAAATTCATAACTGAGAGGGGCAAAATCCTACCAAGAAGGATGACAGGTTTAACCTCTAAGCAACAAAGAGATCTTACATTAGCTGTAAAGAGAGCCAGAATTGTAGCACTTTTACCCTTCGTAAATCCTGAAGGATAAATTCATATTGTATATAGTTGGAAGTATAATAAATATCTCAAATATTTGAAAGATTTAACTAATTTAAAAACATATATTATTGACTCTGTTGATCCACATGAGGTTGATGACGCTATTTCATTAGAAATAAAAGAAGGAAATAAAAAAAATTTATGGATACATATTAGTAATCCATGCAAACTCTTTTTGCATGACTCTAATGTTGATATAAATGCAAGAAAAAGAAATAGCAGTTTATATTTAATTGATCAATACCTACCAATGCTACCTAAAGATATTCTTGAAAAGGCAAATCTAGCTCAAAATAAAGTTTCAGAAACTATTAGTGCAGCAATAGAATTCAATGACGATGGATCAATAAATAAATATGAAATAACTGAAGCAATAATAAAACCAAAATATCAATTAAC
>JAOOLS010000047.1 GCA_028408915.1 Prochlorococcus sp. AH-716-J09 | reverse complement strand
AAAATTATCCAAGTTATGTTGTAAAGGTTCTCCACCTGTAATTACGCAAAAAGATGCCCCTTTACCTCTAGCAATTTTTATGCGATCTATTATTTTTTCAATTGATATAAGCGGATATTTTTTTTCATCCCATGAATTTTTGGTATCGCACCAAGAACATCCAACTTTACAACCAGCTAATCTCACAAAATAAGCACTTTTCCCAGCGTGATAGCCTTCACCTTGTAATGAATGAAATTGTTCGACTAAGGGTAAAAAATTTGTCATTTTTTTCATTCAAAAAAATAAAGAATATTAATTTGATTGAGTTAATTTTTCTTGAGAGGCTTTTATTAAACCTTTAAATAAAGGATGAGGTTTGCCAGGTCTTGATAAAAACTCAGGATGATATTGACATGCCAAGAAGTAAGGATGATTTTCTAATTCAATTAACTCAACTAATCTGCCATCTGGTGATGTACCACTAATTTTGTATCCAGAATTTAAAAAACTTTGTTTGTAGTAATTATTAAATTCGTATCTATGTCGATGCCTCTCATAAATAACATCTTCATCATATAAGTTTTTTCCAGTTGTATTATTTGTCAATCTACATGGATAAACTCCAAGTCTCATTGTCCCGCCTAAATCAACGACATCTTCCTGTTCTGGCAATAAATGTATCACTGGATTCGGAGTATTTGGATCTAGTTCTGAACTAGATGCATCTGGAAGATTAGCCACATTCCTTGCCCATTCTATAACTGCACATTGCATACCAAGGCACAGTCCTAAAAAGGGAATTTTATTTTCTCTTGCAAATTTTATAGCCGAAATTTTTCCATTGACTCCTCTATTGCCAAATCCTCCAGGCACAACAATTGCATCAACTTCATTTAAGTAAGTTTCTGCTGAATTTTTTTCTATCATTTCAGCGCTTACCCAATGTAAATCTAATAAAGCCTTATGTTCAATGCATGCATGTCTTAAAGCTTCAACAACCGATAAATATGCATCTCCAAGTTCAATGTACTTACCTACGAGAGCAACTTTTATTGGAGCTCCAGGATTTCTTAGATTGTGAATTAGTTCTTCCCAATTTTTTAAATCACATTTTTTATCTTCAAGTTCTAGATACTTCAGGGTTTCTTTGCATAAACCTTCTTTTTTTAAAGAAAGAGGCACAGAATAAATACTATCTGCGTCTAATGCTTCAATTACAGATTTAATATTGACACCGCAAAATCCACTAAGCTTTTTTTTAAGACCTTCATTTATCGATTTATCACTTCGGCAAACAAGTAAATCTGGTTGAATTCCAATTGATCTTAATTCTTTTACTGAATGCTGAGTTGGCTTAGTTTTGATTTCGCCAGAGGTTTTGATGAAAGGAAGTAATGTTACGTGTATGTATGCAACATCATTTCTATTGACATCATTTTTGAATTCTCTTATTGCTTCTAAAAAAGGTAGAGATTCAATATCACCAACTGTTCCACCAATTTCAGTAATAATAATATCTGCATTGCTGTTGGCGGCTACTCGATGGATTCTTTCTCTTATTTCTCCAGTTATGTGAGGAATTACTTGAACAGTGCCACCGTTATAGTTACCTCTTCTTTCTTTGTTAATTACTGCTTGATAAATAGATCCTGTAGTTACACTGTTTAATCTAGTCATTGCAGTATCAGTAAATCTTTCATAGTGACCTAAATCTAGATCTGTTTCAGCTCCATCTTCGGTTACAAATACTTCTCCATGTTGGAAGGGGCTCATTGTGCCTGGATCAACATTTAGATATGGATCTAATTTTAATATTGAAACACTATATCCTCTAGACTTTAATAATCTTCCTAAGCTTGCAGCTACAATTCCTTTACCAATGCTAGAAACAACTCCTCCAGTGACAAAAACAAATTTTGACATTAAATATTTTTAATTAAGCACAGCCTCATTATATTTTATTTAAACAAAAAATTTTTAGAACATCCATATATATTCTTATTCATCAATTGTTATTTCAATATCTAATTCTTTTAATTGTGATTCAGAGACATTTGAAGGTGCATTTGTAAGAAGACACTTTGCCTGTTGATTTTTTGGAAAAGCAATGGTTTCTCTGATTGAATCTGCACCAATGATCAGCATGGTAATACGATCCAATCCAAACGCTATTCCACCATGAGGAGGAGCACCCATTTCTAGGGCTTCTATTAAAAATCCAAATTTTTCATCAATCTCTTTATCAGTAAGTCCAACTGTTTTCAGAACCTCTTTTTGTAAGGTCGCTTCATGAATACGTAAAGAGCCACCTCCTAATTCCAATCCATTGAGAACTAAGTCATAAGCATTTGCTGTAGAGCTCTCAATTTCTTTTTTCAAGTTTTCAGAATCTTTAGATTTTATATTTTTTGGAGAACAAAAAGGATGATGTAAAGCTTCATATCTATTTTCATCTTCATTTCTTTCAAACATCGGGAAGTCAGTTACCCACAAGAAATTCCATTTACTTTTATCAATAAGATTTAAGTCTTTTGCAATATATTGCCTAACCCTATCTAATGACTGATTGACAATTTGTTTATCTCCAGCTCCTAATAGGATTAAGTCTCCATCTTTTGCTTCTGTGATTTTTAAAATATCAGCTATATGCTCTTCACTTAAATTATTTTTAATTGCCCCAATAGTCTCAAGCTCTTCTCCTTTGACCCTTATAAAGGCCAAACCACCGGCACCTGCATCTTGAGCTACTTGGAAGATGTCACCTCCTGGTTTAATTCTTACGTTGCTAATACTTGAATTACCTCCTTTGACCGTTATGGATTTTATATAACCTCCAGACTTAATTGCCTTGGTGAAAATATTAAATCCAATATCACCTAATACTCCTCCTAAATCTTTTAATAACATTTGATATCTAGTATCTGGTCTATCAGTGCCGTAATTATCCATTGCTTCATGCCATGACATTCTTGGAAAAGCATTATTAAAATTAATATTTAATACTTCTTTCCATATTTTTTTTATGAGACTTTCATTAAAAGAAATTATTTCTTCTTCACTAATAAAGCTCATCTCAATATCTAATTGAGTAAACTCTGGCTGTCTATCTGCCCTTAAGTCTTCATCACGGAAACATTTTGCGATTTGATAATACTTATCTAAGCCCCCAACCATTAAAAGTTGTTTAAATAATTGTGGGGATTGAGGTAAAGCAAAAAATTCTCCATTTGAAAGACGTGCAGGAACAAGAAAATCGCGAGCGCCTTCAGGAGTTGACTTTGTAAGTAATGGGGTCTCTACTTCTGTAAATCCAAAATTATCAAGAAATTCTCTAGCAACTTTAATAATCTTATGTCTTGTTTTTAAATTTTCTAGTAATTTTCCCCTTCTTAAATCAAGGTATCTATATCTTAATCTGAGTTCCTCTTTTGTATTTTCATAATCATGTATAGACACTGGAAAAGGTAAGTTGTTTTTAATTTGGTTGAGAACTTGCAAATCTTTAACTTTAAGCTCTAACTCTCCAGTACTTAAATTTGCATTTATGGAATCTTTGGGCCTTTCATTAATAATTCCGCTAACCATTATTACTGTTTCATTTCTTAGAGTTTCTGCCTGTTTAAATAGATCTGCACCATCATCGGGGTTAATTGTTATTTGTAGAAATCCACTATGGTCTCTTAAATCAATAAAAATTACACCACCATGATCTCTTCTTCTATCTACCCATCCGCATAAATTAACTAATTTACCAATATCTGTATTATTGAGTTCTTTGCAAATTTTGTTTCTCATCTAAGTATGATTTATTTATCAATAACTTATAATAATTCTTTAAGGGTAAATTTAGTTAATAATTTTTTTTATAAAATGCTCTCTTTGTTATTACCCCTTTGAATTTTTTGCCTCTTATTAATATTTGAACCTCATTATTTATTAAGGCATGCGAAGTATTGATGTATGCAAAAGCTATAGCTTGTTGTTTAGTTGGAGACCAACTGCCGCTTGTGATAGTCCCAATATTTTCTTCACCTTTAAGAACTGCGCAACCTTTTCTTCCTATTGCTTTACCCTCTATAGAGAGACCAACTAACTTTTTTTGAATACCTAATCTTGACTGCTCTTCAAGAAATCTTCTTCCAAAGAATTCGTGATTATTTTCTAGATGTACTAGCCAGCCTAACCCTGCTTCATATGGAGAAGTTTCTTCATTTATGTCTTGACCATAAAGATGCATGCCTGCTTCAAGTCTAAGAGTATCTCTAGCTCCTAAACCACAAGGTGCAACATTTTTGGAAATTGAGAAATACCATAAATTAATTGCTGCTTTTTTAGATAAAAGTATTTCCAGACCATTTTCCCCTGTATATCCTGTTTTTGAAAAGAAAATTTTTTCTTTAGGCGAAATATGTTCAAAAATTCTATATTCGCATCCAAAGTTAGGGATATGTGAGATCGAAGATTCAATCCATTCTTCAAATAAACCGAATGAGTTTTTCCCCTGAAGTGCTAAAAGTACTTTGTTTTTTTTAAAGTTTGTTATCGAAATTTCAAATTTTTTTAAATTATTTTTTATCCACTGAAAATCTTTTTCATATCTACTTGCATTAACTATTAACAATAATTCTGATATGTCATTTTCTTGTATACCAAGGTCATAAATTATTAAGTCATCTATTATTCCTCCTTTATCATTAAGCATTACTGTATAAAGCCCTTGACCTTCAGAAAAGGAGTA
>JAOOLS010000046.1 GCA_028408915.1 Prochlorococcus sp. AH-716-J09 | reverse complement strand
GCGATTAATAGGATTTGGTGTACTTCGGAAATTTTTTCTTCAGACAAATACTATATTTTATTTAAAGATCTTAAATCAAAAGGAGTTCTTATTGAAGAAGTTTCTTGGAACAGGCTTTCCCAATTGACATCTGGTGCTTCACATCAAGGTGTAGCATTGCAGTTAGCATGCTCTAAAACAATATCCCTAAAACAATTAATCGATTTTTCTAAGCACAATTGTCTTAATCCTATAATCGTCGCATTAGATGGCATAACTGATCCTCATAATGTTGGCGCAATTATTAGATCAGCGGAAGCTTTTGATTGCAAAGGTTTAATCATTCCTCAGAGAAGGTCTGCAGGATTGACTGGAACAGTCGCTAAGGTAGCTGCAGGAGCCTTAGAACACCTTCATGTAAGTAGAGTTGTTAACTTAAATAGAGCACTTGACGAACTTAAGAGAAATGGTTTTCTTGTTGTTGGCTTATCTGGAAATGGTCAAATAACCATTTCAAATTTTCAAGAAAAAGCACCTTTGGTAGTCGTAGTTGGTTCTGAAGATAAAGGTATTTCTTTGCTTACTCAAAAAAAATGCGATTTTATATTAAGTATCTCTCTTAAGGGCAAGACTTCAAGTTTAAATGCCTCAGTAGCTGCCGCCATATCCCTATTTCACTTGACAGGCAAATAATTTTTATAGTTAATAAACCCTTTTTTAAAGACTACTTTAATGTTACTGTTTCAATATATTTATATTATTAATAAAAATATATTGAATTTTCACTACAAAATTGTATAGAATTTAACAAGAATTAATGGTCTAACAGACCGAAAAAATTGATTAGAAACTTTGGAAACAAACTCGGTTTAGCCTGGTGGGCTAAAATTGAGACAGATCAGCCTAATGTTACTTACTGGTTTGGCCCATTTCTTACTAAAAGTAGTTTAAAAGAAAATATGTCCTCTTTTATTAATGATCTTTCTGATGAAGGGTTTAAAAATATCAAGCACAGTCTATTACGTTGCAAAAAAGAAGAACCACTAACTGTTTGATTACTTTTATTCTAAGAAATAAATTAAGAAATGAATTTTAATTCTTTAAGAAAAGAAATTATCAGCAATAATGCTTCTGTTAAGGAATTAGTTAATGATATTTTTGCCAAAATTGAAGATAAAGATCCCGAAATTAACTCATATATCTGTACTACAAGAGATAATGCTATCTCGCAAGCAGAGAACATTGATAAATTAATTCAAAATAAAGAAAAATTACCTCCTCTTGCAGGGATGCCAATAGCAATAAAGGATAATATTTGCACCAAAGGAGTTGCAACAACTTGTGCAAGTAAAATGCTCAAAAGCTTTATTGCACCCTATGAATCCACCGCTTCGAGAAAAATATGGTCTTCAGGGGGAATATGTTTAGGAAAAACAAATTTAGACGAATTTGCAATGGGTAGTTCAACGGAAACTTCTGTATTTGGCGTCACTTCAAATCCTTGGGATATTAATAGAGTGCCAGGAGGCAGTTCAGGGGGTAGTGCTGCTTCAGTTGCCGCTGGGTTTTGTGCTGCGGCTATAGGTTCTGATACAGGAGGATCAATAAGGCAACCAGCATCTTTTTGTGGCGTAGTAGGTCTTAAACCTACTTATGGCAGAGTTAGCAGATGGGGACTTGTAGCATTTGCTAGCTCTCTTGATCAAATTGGTCCAATTACTAATACCGTCTCAGATGCGGCCGAAATTCTTTATTCAATATCTGGTAAAGACCCCTTTGACTCAACATGTCTTGACAAGCCAGTACCAAATTATTTGACTGACTTAAATAAATCTATAAAGGGTTTAAAAATTGGAATCATTAAAGAATGTTTTGAACACCCAGGGCTTAATCCAGAAGTTAAGGAATCTGTTCTTTCTGGAGTTGATAGATTCCAAGCCTTAGGAGCTGAAATTACAGAAGTTGAATGTCCTAGATTTAACGATGGAATTGCGACATATTATGTCATTGCACCATCTGAAGCCTCCGCAAATTTAGCTAGATATGATGGTGTTAAATATGGCTACAGATCGAATGAAGGTTCAAATCTTATAGACATGACTTCAAAAAGTAGAGCTGAAGGTTTTGGAGATGAGGTACAAAGAAGAATTTTGATAGGTACTTATGCTTTGTCAGCTGGATACAGTGATGCCTACTACAAGAAGGCACAAAAAGTTAGGACACTTATAAGAAAAGATTTTGATAATGCTTTTAAAAAAGTAGATGTTTTATTAACTCCAACTTGCCCAACCACTGCTTTTTTAAAGGGAGATTTTGTCAATGATCCACTTTCGATGTATTTGTCTGATCTATTAACTGTTCCTGCTAATTTAGCAGGCCTCCCAGCAATCAGTATCCCTTGTGGTTTTGATAAGAAAGGATTACCTATAGGGATGCAATTAATAGGCAATGTATTAGAAGAAGATAGAATATTGAATGCCGCAAATATCTTTGAAATTGATGCTCAGGTAATTAAGAACAGACCTTTATTTTAAATTTGTATTAATAATTAATTTGTAATCACAAAGTATAGATCTTTTAGAAATTTTCTCTATCTTATATATATAAATTATTTGAATATGGCTTTCGTTCCTCTTCATAATCATAGTGACTACAGCTTGCTTGATGGTGCCAGTCAAATTTCAAAAATTGTAGATAGAGCTTGTGATCTTGGAATGGAATCAATAGCTCTTACTGATCATGGAGTTATGTATGGTGTTCTTGATTTAGTCAAGAAGTGTAAAGAGAAAGGTATAAAACCAATTATTGGTAATGAAATGTATGTGATTAATGGTTCTATTGATGATCCTCAACCAAAAAAAGAAAAAAGATATCATTTGGTGGTGTTAGCAAAAAATTATACTGGATATAAGAATTTAGTGAAGTTAACAACAATTAGTCACCTAAATGGGATGAGAGGTCGAGGCATTTTTTCTAGACCATGTATTGATAAATCTCTTTTAAGCAAATATAGTGATGGTTTGATAGTTTCTACAGCATGTCTTGGTGGAGAGATACCTCAGGCTATCTTAAAAGGTAGATTAGACGTAGCAGAGGATATAGCACTTTGGTATAAAAAATTATTTGCAGATGACTTTTATTTAGAAATACAAGATCACGGTTCTATTGAGGATAGAATTGTTAACGTTGAATTAATAAAAATTGGGAAGAAGCATCAAATAAAAGTCATCGCAACCAACGATGCCCACTATTTATCAAGCATGGATGTTGAAGCACATGATGCTTTGCTTTGTGTATTAACAGGAAAACTAATAAGTGATGAAAAAAGATTGAGATATACCGGCACAGAATATATTAAAAGTGAACGTGAAATGCTTGAACTTTTTAAAGATCATATTGATGATGAATCAATTATTGAGGCAGTTAACAATACAGTAGAAATTTCTCAGAAAGTTGAAGAATTTGATTTGTTTGGTAATTATAGAATGCCAAAATTCCCTCTTAACGAAGATATAGATTCATTTTCTTTCCTTACACAATTATCTAATAAAGGCCTTTTAAATAGACTAAAAAAAAATGATCTTACAGAAGTTGATGAGAACTATAAAAAAAGACTATCTTCCGAATTAAAAATTATTAAAGATATGGGCTTCCCAGATTATTTTTTGGTTGTTTGGGACTACATCAAATTTGCTAGAGATAACTCTATTCCTGTAGGTCCAGGTAGAGGCTCTGCAGCAGGCTCATTAGTAGCCTATGCTCTTCAAATTACAAATATAGATCCTGTTGAGCATGGATTGTTGTTTGAGAGATTTTTAAATCCAGCAAGAAAGTCAATGCCAGATATTGACACCGACTTTTGTATTGATAGGAGAAATGAAGTTATTGATTATGTTACTAATCGTTATGGAGAGGATAAAGTTGCGCAAATAATTACTTTCAATAAGATGACCTCTAAGGCAGTTTTAAAAGATGTTGCAAGGGTTTTAGATATACCTTATGGAGAAGCGGACAAATTGGCTAAGTTAATACCGGTTGTAAGAGGAAAACCTTATAAATTAAATGAAATGATTGACAAGAATTCACCTAGCCAAGAGTTTAGAGAAAAATATATTAATGATAATAGGGTGAAAAAATGGGTTGATTTGGCTTTGAGAATTGAAGGAACTAATAAAACATATGGAGTTCATGCTGCTGGAGTTGTTATCGCATCAGATCCTCTTGACGAACTTGTACCTCTTCAAAGAAATAATGAAGGGCAAATAATAACCCAATATTCTATGGAAGATATCGAATCACTTGGATTATTGAAAATGGATTTCTTGGGTCTTAAGAATCTTACGATGATTGAAAAGACAGTTTCTCTTATTAATCAATCTACTGGAAGGAAAATAAACATTGATGAGTTACCACAAAATGATGGTAAAACCTTTGAGCTTATCGGGAGAGGAGATCTTGAAGGTATTTTTCAACTTGAATCTTCCGGAATGAAACAGGTCGTAAAGGATTTCAAACCTAACTCTCTAGAGGATATTTCGTCCATACTTGCTCTTTATAGACCTGGTCCTCTTGATGCAGGCCTAATACCTAAATTTATAAATCGAAAAAATGGGAATGAAAAGATTGATTTCCCTCATCCTTTTATTAAGTCAATTCTCACTGAAACGTATGGAATTATGGTTTACCAAGAACAAATCATGAAAATTGCTCAAGACCTAGCCGGTTATTCTCTTGGTGATGCTGATTTACTTCGAAGAGCGATGGGGAAAAAGAAAGTTTCTG
>JAOOLS010000045.1 GCA_028408915.1 Prochlorococcus sp. AH-716-J09 | reverse complement strand
TTAATTGGTTCATGTGAGCCATTTAGTGGTAAGTCTGCAATGGTTCTTGGGATAGCAAAAAGACTTTTACAGGAGAAAAAAAAAGTACGTATAGGTAAACCGTTAGCAACATGTATTGAACTTACTAATCTTCCTTCAATGTCCTATGAAGGATTAATAGATGATGATGTTAAGTTTATTGGATCTACATTAAATATCGAAGAGGAGAATTTAATTTCTTCAGTAGGATTATTGGATAATATTTCAGCTGAAAAAAGAATTTTTAATAAAGACTTACTCCCAGGCAAAGGGTTTGATCAAATTGAAGGTTTGGTTAATGATGATTTTGAAGGTCTGAATATTTTAGAGGCTGCAGGAAGTCTTCATGAAGGTATGATTTATGGTTTAAGTCTCCCACAACTAGCAAAGGATTTAGATGCTGAAGTTTTAATTGTTAATTTATGGGAAGATTGTAAAAGCGTGGATGCATTACTTGATGCGAAAAAACAATTAGGTGAAAAATTGGCTGGAGTTGTATTGAACGGAGTTTTGCCGCAAGAACTCGAAAAAGTTAAAAATGAAATAATACCTTCTCTTAAAGATCTTGATATTGAAGTGTTTGGTGTGATGCCTAAATCACCACTTCTTAGAAGTGTCACCGTCGGTGAGCTTGTAAGAAGACTAGATGCCCAAGTAATTTGTTGCCCTGAAAAAGATCAATTACTTGTTGAAACATTAAGTATTGGTGCAATGGGGGTAAATTCTGCAATGGAATTTTTCAGGAGAAGACGAAATATGGCTGTAGTGACTGGTGCTGATAGAACTGATATTCAACTTGCTGCTTTGGAGGCTTCGACTCAATGTCTAATTTTAACCGGTTTAGGAGATCCTTTGTCACAATTGATCCATAGAGCGGAAGAATTGGAGGTACCAATTTTAAAGGTTGAATTAGATACTCTTTCCTCCGTAGAGATTATTGAACAAGCTTTTGGTCATGTCAGAATACATGAATCAATTAAAGCTTCTTATGCTATTCAATTAGTTCAAGAACATGTAAATTTAAAAAGAATTCTCGAAAAGATTGGTTTTCCCTGCAATTTTTCAGATAAATGCTAATTTCAAATAAAGTAACTATATTATTTTGAGTCGCTCTTTAGATCTGCCAGCAACTGAAGGCGTTGATGCCTTAGCTCAAGAACTCGCAAAACTCCAAGATAATGGGAAAAGGAGAATTGCTTTTTTGGGCAGTAGACATGTACCAGTTGTCGACATACACTTAATTGAGTTGATAGCAAGGTCGCTAGCAGAGGAAGGACATAATATCCTCACTTCTGGATCTCAAGGTGTCAATGCAGCTGTTATTCGAGCTGTCTTAGATATTAATCCATCATTATTAACTGTCTTATTACCACAAAGTCTTGATAGGCAAATACCCGAAATAAAGGATCAACTTGAAAGGGTTATGCATTTGGTTGAAAAAAGCGAAAATGATGAATTACCTTTGCCACTTGCAAGCAGTCTTTGTAATCAAGAAATTATTACTAGGTGCGATCAATTAATATGCTTTGCCTTTCATGATAGTGAAACTTTGCTAAATAGTTGTAGGTGCGCTGAAGAAATGGGAAAAGTGGTTAGTTTGTTATTTTTCGATTAAATAAATTCATTTCCCCTTATCAAAAGATGATTTATGCTAATAATATTTAGCCTTTAATAATTTACTATGGCAGAAAGTTTTTCATTTGATGTAGTTTCTGATTTTGATAGACAAGAATTAGTCAATAGTCTTGATCAAGTAAAAAGGGAAATTTCTCAACGTTACGATTTGAAGGGCACAGATACTTCAGTTGAATTAGATAAAGAAAATATTTTTGTAATCACCAATAGCGAACTAACCTTAAATGCTGTCAATGACATAATTAGACAAAAGGCAATAAAAAGAAACTTATCTCTAAAAATATTTGACTACGGTGAAATTGAAACGGTCAGTGGCAATAGAATTAAACAGACAATTTTATTAAAGCAAGGAATTAAACAAGAAATTGCAAAAAAAATCAGTAAAAATATTAGAGATCATGTAAAAAAAATCAATGTCAGTATCAATGGAGAAACACTTAGAGTTGCTAGTAAGAGCAAAAATGATCTTCAAATAGCAATTAAGCTTGTTAGAGAATTGGAAGAGTCTTTAAACATTCCTCTAAAAGCTAATAACTTTAGATAAGATCTTTAGTAAGTTTAATTTAAAATATGGTGGATAATTCAGAACCTCTCATTAAATCATTGATTAAGAAAGTAAAAGAATACCCCCGTTTTTCAAAAGAAGAAATAGAGAAATTTTGTTGGATGGCAGTACATGAGCACAAGCATGGTGTTTTACCCTCTGAATATGACATTAGGGAGATAGATGAGGACCTTTATTTGAAACTTTTGCAAGAATTTAAATCAAATATCTACTAATAAATATCTTTTATGAAATTTACAATTATTAAAAAAACATTTTAATTAAATGTCTTATTCATGCACTAATTAGTCTATTAAAATAAGATAAATTAAAAGAAAAGATTTAATGTCAACATCCTTTAAAAATGTCACACCAACAGGACCTGGTGGGACTGCAACCTTATTGATTGTATTGTCTTTTACTGGCTTTCTTTTGCTCACACAATCTCTATTTGTTGTACCTTCTGGACAAGTTGCAGTTGTTACAACACTAGGGAAAGTAAGTGGCCCCTCTAGGAGAGCTGGTTTAAACTTTAAACTTCCATTTATTCAGTCTGTATATCCTTTTGATATAAAAACTCAAGTTCAACCTGAAAAATTTGAAACTTTAACTAAAGATCTTCAAGTTATTAGGGCTACAGCTACTGTTAAGTATTCAGTAAAGCCTAACGAAGCAGGAAGGATTTTTGCAACAATTGCAAGCAGAAATAGCGATGTTTATCAGAAAATTGTTCAGCCATCTTTGCTTAAAGCTCTAAAATCAGTCTTTTCTCAATATGAGCTAGAAACAATTGCTACTGAATTTGCAGTAATTTCTGAGAAAGTAGGCGATACCGTTGCAAAAGAACTAAATTCGTTTGATTATGTAGATGTTAAAAGTTTAGATCTTACTGGATTAGAGATCGCTGAAGAATATAGAGCTGCTATTGAACAAAAGCAAATAGCTGGTCAGCAACTACTTAGAGCCAAGACAGAAGTTGAAATTGCAGAACAAGAAGCACTTAGATATGAGACATTAAATAGAAGTCTCGACGATCAAGTACTTTTCAAATTATTTCTCGATAAATGGGATGGTAGTACACAAGTTGTTCCTGGCTTACCAGGTTCTGATGGAGGTACTCCCCCAGTAATAGTTGGTGGAAGAAGATAATTTTTTAGAAATAATCCTTTTACATGTTTAATCACTTACTTATTTTTCTTTAAGGAAAATAAGTAAATGATTACCTTTTTATTGCATTGAAAGATTCGTCAAAAGCCTCGATAGTTTTATCAATTTCTTCTTCGCTGTGAGCTAGTGATGTGAAACCAGCTTCGAAGGGACTTGGCGCTAGATAAATTCCTCGTAGAAGCATTTCTCTATGCAACTTACCAAAAAGTTCGGCATCATTTGTTTTGGCTTCATCAAAGTTCCGCACAGGCCCTTCGCACAAGAAAAATCCAAACATAGCACTTACACTTCCACCATTGATAGCGATACCATTATTTTCTGCAGACTGAAGGATCCCTTCAATTAATCTAGAAGTTGTTAAATCAAGCTTATCGTAAGTACCATCCTGTTTGAGCAGTTCAAGAGTTTTTATTCCAGCAGTCATTGCAAGAGGATTGCCGCTTAAAGTACCTGCTTGGTAAACCGGTCCTGAAGGAGCTACCATTGACATTATTTCTTTCTTACCTCCATAAGCTCCGACAGGTAGGCCTCCACCAATTACTTTCCCAAGGGTGGTTAAATCAGGAGTAACCCCAAACTTTTCTTGAGCGCCTCCATAACTTATTCTGAATCCAGTCATTACTTCGTCAAAAACTAATAAGGATCCATTCTCAGTGGTTAATTCCCTTAATCCTTCCAAGAATCCAGGTTCTGGAGTAATAAATCCAGCATTTCCAACGATAGGTTCTAGTATTACACCGGAAATGGCATCAGGATTTTCAGAAAATAATTTTTTTACTGCTTCAAGGTCATTGTAGGGTGCAGTAAGTGTATTGGCGGTTGTTGTCCGTGGGACCCCTGGAGAATCTGGTAAACCAAGAGTGGCGACACCAGATCCTGCTTTCACTAAAAACATATCTGCATGACCGTGATAGCATCCGTCAAATTTAATAACTTTATCTCTTCCAGTAAATGCTCGCATTAGTCTTAAAACAGCCATGCATGCTTCAGTTCCACTATTAACAAATCTAACCATTTCTACAGATGGGACTGCATCTATTACCATTTCAGCAAGTTTGTTCTCTAGAACGCATGGAGCACCGAAGCTCGTGCCTTTTTCAATTGCTTCTTGTAATGCCGTTGTAACTTCAGGGTGGGCATGTCCACATATAGCCGGCCCCCAGCTTCCTATATAGTCAATATATCTATTTCCATCAATATCCCAAGCAAAAGGGCCTTTGACTCTATCAAAAACAATTGGCTGACCGCCTACAGATTTAAAAGCTCTTACCGGAGAGCTAACTCCTCCTGGCATTAGTCGTTGGGCTGCAGAGAAAATTTCTTCAGATTTTGTGTAATTTGATATGTCAGTCACAATTTAGCTAAATGATGTTTTAAGAAAAATCTTGTCATGTTCTAAATTAGAAATAAGTAAAAATTTTGTCA
>JAOOLS010000044.1 GCA_028408915.1 Prochlorococcus sp. AH-716-J09 | reverse complement strand
ATTTGAACCATTTTCCTTAAGGAAGTTTCAATATTTCTTAGATAATCAAATCTCACAAAATGTATTTAGAGCAAAAGGAATATTATGGTTTATGGAAAGTGAAAGAAAACATATTTTTCACCTATCTGGAAAGCGGTTTTCTCTAGATGATGAGGAATGGACAAAAGAAAAATCTAATAAAATAGTCTTTATTGGGAAAAACTTAGATCACCAAACTATTAAAAATCAACTGTCATCATGTAGATTTAATTCAGATTAAAGTTCATATTAGGATTTCATTAATTTTTGAAAATACACATTAAAGGGTTAAAAAAAATATTAACAGAATTAAATCTTCTTTATTTCATTTCGTTTATTGTTTCACTCTTAGTAATCATTCCAATTTCTAATTTTCTTCTAGAAGGAATTGATTACATTATTAGTGGAAATTTTTCATTAGGTATTGCTGGAAGAGAAGAGGTATTAGGTACTTTAAAAGTTCTTATACTGACAAGTTTTTTTGGCGGCGGATTAGGAACTTTGAATGGATGGCTACTTTCAAATTGTGATTTTAAGTTCAGAAAAGTTCTCCGTATTTGTCAGCTAGTTCCACTAGCTGCCCCAGCATATCTAATAACAGCTATTTTGCAGGATTTAGGTAGTATTTTTGGGTATCAAGTAACTGGTTTATGGTGGGGGGTATTAATACTTTCAATTTCTACTTATCCATATGCATTCATTCTTGCTAACGAAAGTTTTAATAAATTTGGAGTTAATCAAATCAATGCTAGTAGAGGATTAGGAGTAGGGCCTTGGAGGAGCTTCTTTAAAATCGCTTTCCCAATGGCGTTACCAGCACTAATAACAGGAATAAGTTTAATGTGTATGGAAGTAATGAATGAGTTAGGTACATTTGCATTATTAAACATACCAAGTATTTCTACTGGTATAGCTGAAAATTGGATAATTGAGGGTAATCCAAAAAGTGCTATTGGATTATCATTGGTAGCCTTATTAATAATTTTCACTTTAATTATTTTCGAAAAGTTATCAAGAAGAAAATCAAAGAGGTGGAGTGAAAATCCTGCATCAAAAGATTCTCAAGGATGGGAATTAAAAAAAACTAGAGCTTTTTTTGCAATAATCATATCTTTATTCCCTCCAATTTTCTCTTTTGGGATTCCATGTTTTTGGGTTCTACTCAATATAGATCTAATTCAAAAAGGGTTATCTATAGAATTACTTAGCCTATCATTAAGGACTATTAGTCTAGGACTTTTAACTGCATTTATAGCGATGCTATTCTCCTTAATAATTTCCTTAACCAGACGCCCAAATAAAAGCTTATTACTAGGACTAATAACAAATCTTGCCGGGATAGGTTACGCAATACCAGGCACTGTATTAGCTTTATCTTTAATAAGCATTTCTTCTTCAAAGTTTAATTTTATTGCTATTTGCTTACTAATTTGGGGTTATCTTGTCCGATTTCTAACTATCTCTAAGGGTTCTATTGATTCTAGTCTTGAGAGAATTTCCCCTAGTCTTGATGAAGCAGCACTTGGACTAGGAGAGAATTGGCTGGGGATCATCAAAAAAATTCATATACCTCTTCTGCAAGGGCCAATATTTGTAGGATCACTTTTAGTTTTTGTTGACACAATAAAAGAATTGCCCATAACCTTTATTTTAAGACCATTCGATTTTGATACATTATCTGTCAGAGTATATCAATATGCTGGAGATGAAAGAATGGTAGAGGCAATATTACCGGCCATTCTTATCATGACTTTAGGCCTTATTGCATCAATGACATTGATACCAAGTTTAGAGAAAAAAAACTAAATTCTTTTAGACACTTTTCTTATTAAGAAAGGTAAGCTTAACAACAAATCTGCCGAGGTAGATATAACCCTAAAATAAACTAAGCTTATAAGAATTATATTTTCTGGAATACTTTTGCCAACAAATAAAAGGAGGCAAGCCTCAAAAACGCCAACTCCTCCAGGAGCTGCTGGAACTACCAAGCCTATAGACCATGACAAAGAAAAGATTACTAATAAAAATATGATGTTCTGAGTATTACTTGTATAAAAAGTATTTAAGCAAATATAAAACCCAATAAATTTAGATAAAACAAAACCAATTTCAAGGAATAAAGCTCTACAAGGGAAAAAAGAAACTATATTTATTTTCTCTTCAAATTGGCCCTTTGAATTTGGAAGTCTCAAAACCTCAAGTACTTTCCCCTTAAGAGACCCTAATATCTTAAATATCAAAAAAATAAATTTCCTATTTAAGAATATTAAAGGAATAATTAAAAAAAAATAAAATGGTGAAAAAATTAATCCCATTGATGCCAAGAGAAAAGATCCAGTCAACATAAAATAAGGCTCTATGATTGTCGAATACAAAGCGATCTGAGAGTTACTTATTTTTTTTATAAAATTAAATCTTTCAATAAAATGCCACAACCCTCCTGGAACATATTTAAGAATATTAGTTAAAACATAAAAAGAAACTAGATTATTACTTTTAAATTCTTTCCCTAACCATTTAACAATATATTTCCATGCATAAGCGTTCAGATAAATACTTAAAACACAAAATAAAAATGATAAAGAAAAATTAATTCCATTTCTTTCTAAATTGACATCAAAAGAAATTTGATCAACATTATCAAAAAAATAGATGCAAAAATATGACAAGCTTGAAATAAAGAAAATACTCTTTAAACCACCAAAATTTATTTTTTTAAAGAATTTCAAGTATCGTTGATTACTTATATTCAATTTCATTTCCAGTTTTCAAACGCTTTAAATTTTTTACTTGACTCTTTTATTATTTTTCTTATTTCGTAACTTGATATTTTATGCTTTAATTTTAATCTCAAAACCTCATCATTTTCTGGTTTCATATTTATTGATCCATCTGGTTTCAAAGTTTGTTTAACTTTTATATTTCCAAACTTCGTTGAACATTCTCCTCTACGTCTGAGTAATATCCACCTGGATTGGTTCCTTTCACGAACCCCAATAGTATTGGAATAATCAAACCATAATCGCCTAAAATATTCTTTTTTCTCTACAGGCAAGATTACTTGAATAGAAAATCCAATTCTATTCTTTTTCATATTGATAACTTGATAGGAAACGTCATAAGCTCCCTCAATTCTCAGTTTCTCCACAAAATTAGATATATCTTCAGGTGTTTGGTCATCAATCCATGCTTCTTGAATAGATATCTCTTCACACTTTGGACTGATTTGTGCCTCATCATCAATAGAACAATCCTCAAATGAAGAAATTTTATAAACTCTTACCAAATTGGGGAATGGGAATTTTAGGTTACCAATGCCTACTCCATAAGAATTAATAGAATATTTTGAAGGAGTTTCATGATAATCGACTAAATTAACAAGTAAAGAAACGCCAGTTGGTGTTGAGAGTTCACCCTCAATTGAGTCAAAGCTTGATAAAACCTTAATGTTTTTTTGTCTTATTAGCTCTATAACAGCTGGAGGTGGTACAGACAATTTTCCATGTTCAGTTTGAACAAAACCTTTCCCCAACATTGGTTCATTACAATAAACCCTCTTGGGATTTAAGTAATTCATTGCAGCACATACTCCAATGATATCTACCAATGAATCTATAGCTCCAATTTCATGAAAATGAACATCATCAGATTTAACACCATGAACTTTTCCTTCCGCAATTGCTAAAGATTCAAATACTTCATAAATTATTTTTTTTAATTTATCTTCTAAATGGCCATTTAAAATAAATTCCTTAATACTTCCCCAAGTTCTTTTAATAGGACTACAGTTGACACACTCAACTTTTGCCTTGATGCCTCGGATTGAACAACTTTTTGATTCTTTAAAGTTTAGTTTATATAAATCCTTTAATCCAAGATCAATCAGAGGCTGTTCAATAACTTTTTTAGGTACCCCTAAATCATAAAATGCTCCTAATAACATATCCCCAGAGATACCTGGAGAACATTCAATTAAAACATCATCCATAAATCAAAGATTTCTTAACTGGTAAAATTTCGTTGAAAATTAGCCTTTCATTCTAATTATATTTAGAAAGATTTTTTTCAATCACTTCGTAATTTATTAATTGCAAAGAATTTCCATCTCTGTTGATATCTAAACTTACAAAGCTATGAAGAAGTTCAAGAGAAAGCTCTCCTTTTATGACTAATTTAAAATTTTTATTTTTTAAATTTTTTGACTTTATAGCTGGGCAGATTTTAATAACAAATTCTTTCTTTTTAGTGTTGACAAAAACTAATTCTCCTCTAACAGAAAAATAGTTGTCTTTTAGATCTAATTCTTCTAATAATTTTGAGAAGTTAGTTTTTGAAGAATCATTAGGAAAATCATTTAGTTGATATGGATCCCAGATGCCTGCAACCTGTAAATGCAAGTTTTGAGTATTTTTATTCTTTGGATAAACAATCCAATAATAACTTTTCTTTAAATCAATATGCTTTTTTAAAAGTGATAATGCTTTACCTAGAACTACTGTTTCAATTTTTTCGTCTTTATTATCAATTAAAAAGCCTCTATTTAATTGCTCACTACTAACAGGAGTGAATTTACCATTTATAATACCGATTGCTCTGTGTTGTAATTGGTTAGTAACTTTTGGGATAGGGTTTTTTAACATATGAAAATTTGAAAATAACAGTTTATAGTATTAAGATTCTTAATTTTCCTCCAAACTATTAAAAGAATTTAACGCATCATCAATTGCATCAGAAGGCTTAGTCGCATCATTCATACTATTTTGCCTTCTAATCATTTCCACAAGTTCAAAAGGATTAGTTGGAAGAGCTGAACTATCATCTTCTGTTTTGGTTGAGGTATCGATTTCTAATTCTTCAAATAGATATTCAGCATTTAGGTAGTCATTTTTTAAGGAAATTA
>JAOOLS010000043.1 GCA_028408915.1 Prochlorococcus sp. AH-716-J09 | reverse complement strand
TATTTTTATTTTGATAATTCAATCCTGTTAAAAAATCAAATATAACATTACCATTCTCTTTTTTCTCATTATTTTTTTTTATTACATTACCATTTTCGTCGAGAAGATCAATTTCATCCTCAAAAAACCATTGCTCTTTTCCATTAGATAATTGCAAGACAACTCCAATACCTTTACCATCAGTTATTCTGAAGTCACTTATCTTCCCCAATGAAGAAACATTTATTGCTTCAATAGTTTCTTTGTTAAGTCTATCCTTAGATAGTTCTATGTTGACTTGAACAGTATTACCTATCTTAACCTTATCTAAAATTGACATTTTTTAGGTTATTATACTTAGTAACAAAGGATTTATGCGATTAATTTAGGATTATTGATTTATTTCAATAATTACGATTTTTTGAAAAACGCTTCAAGGATTCTCTTTATTAAAATTGTTAATACTCTCAAAAATACAAAAAACAGACCTAACCAACCTAATATGATAGCTATTGATAACAAGCTTGAACCTAAATCGCGCTGCAGCAAATTCTGCATATAATATCCAAAATAGATAGATTTAACTTTACTTTATTAAATTAATTATTCAAGATGAAAATGGCCAACATTCAGATTTGTTTAAATTTATTATTTTTAGTAGATTCAATAGAAGTGAATTATAAGCTAAAATTTAATTAGAAACTTAAATTCAATATTTTGGGTCTATCTTTGAACTCATACATTGGGATATTTTTTATCATTATTGGTCTACTGGTAAGAGTTGACTTTAAATTCTCAATTCAAAAGGATTTTAAATAATTTCTAACAAGCTATTTTTCTGTACGATATAAAAAACCTTTATTTCTATTATATTTTTATAATTGCTAAAACTATTGCAAATACAAAAAAAAGCAGCTGTGAAGCTGCTTATAAATGGTGGCGGGGGGGAGATTTGAACTTCCGACCTTCGGGTTATGAGCCCGACGAGCTACCAGACTGCTCTACCCCGCGTTATATACATAGCATACATCTGAAAGGGTTATTTTTCCTCATTTTTAGGATTCTTGGAATTTTACTTTACCTTTAACTTCAAGTCGCACGCCTTCAGAAAAATTAAACACCTTTTCTTCGATGTCTTGGATTCTTAATTCAGATATCCACTCTAACTGTTTTAGTAAGTGAAGACTAACAGCATGCTTTGCTCTTTTTGAACCGTCTTCTACTTTTAAAGCTATTCCTATTCCTTCATTTACTTTACATAGACACTGTATTCCCTCGGCTCCGCCTTTACCTATAACGTTCCCATGAGAAGCTTTAATAATTTCTGTATCAAATTTATTATTATCACTTATCATTATTGGGTTTATTGTCATGGCTCTACTGATTTGTTCTAATTCAGCATTTTCGGAACTGCTCAGAAGTGAATATAACCTCGACATTTCTAATAGTTTTAAATAAAGAGTGGGTGCGCCACAATCATCACGTGCTGCGTTTATTTCAGATGGCGGGATTTTCAGTAATTCAGAAACAATTCTGAATATTTCTATTTGAAGAGGATGATCTCCCTTTAAGTAACTATCTAATGGCCAATTCATTTTTTTGCATGTAGCTAAAAAAGCTGCATGTTTACCCGAACAATTGTGTTCCAATGGACTTGTCTTTGATTTTGGACATTTAAGATTATGAATGTCAATGTCATATTCCCACAAAATTTTGAATGCTTCCCTTGAATGGAGTTTTGATCCACTATGAGACCCGCATGCTAAGGCAATTGATTTTGATTCATTATTGATTTTTGAGGCTGCTCCACTACTAACGAAAGGTATCGCTTGAAACGGTTTTAGTGCTGACCTTATGAAACTTTGATATTCTGGATTTCCAGCGCACATTAAAACCCTTCCTTTTTTATCAGTAATAACAGCATGAATTTTATGGATCGACTCAATATTTGATCCTCTCATTAAGGTTGCTTGTAAGGGAGGATTGTTAGAGGTGTAGAGGTTTTTGAAATTAGAACTCATTTAGAAATTGTTATACTGAAAAAGTAAAATGCCTGACATGGCAAAGACTGAAATAATAGAAAAAATTTGAATTAAATTTTTTAAAATAGGTTTAACTTCTAATGATGCTATAAGTGATTCTTTTTCTTTCAAAACTAATGGCTTTTCCCATACTTGACCGTCATACCAGCCAGATTCCTCATATTCAACTTTTTCAGATATTAATCTTTTAAATATATGATTCCAACCTAGATATAACCTTATGGAAATTAAAAGAGGTATTGATAAGCTACTAAAAAAACTTAATAGGACATATCTTAAAGTAGATGTTTTAAAATATACACTTCCTGAAGAAATGACAATAAATAGAATAAAAGCTCCTAGCCAGAATTTTAACAAAATATTAATAAGTGACTTTTTTGTTTTTGGCCAAGAAAAAATTTTAGATTTTGATAATTCTATGAATTCATTTGTTGGTTGTTGCTCTCTAGGGACAGGACACTTAGATTCGTTCATAAGTATATTATGGAAATATAAGATTATCTCCATTACTCCAGAACGATTCAAGGTCATAATATTTTCTTATTTCTGGTTGAAAAATATTTACTATCAAATCTCCATAATCAAGTAAAGCCCATTTAGCTTCGTTAACCCCTTCTTTTCGAATCGGTTCAATTTTAGCCCTCTCTCTAAGTTCTCCCTCTACGGAGTTAGTTATAGATCTGACTTGTACATCAGATAAACCTTCTGCAATTAAAATCCATTCACTTATAAAAGATACCTTGTCAATTTTTATAAGTTTTATATCTTTTGCCTTTTTTTCATCACATGCTTTAGCTGCCATTAAAACCAAACTTTTATTGTCCATAAACATTTTCGCTTGAAACTGATTTTTCTGAACCTTCTTGTTGAGATAATTCTGATCTTGCTTTTTCTGCGCTTTTTCTTAAGGCATCTAATCTATCTTCAAAGAAACTTCTTTTTTTCTTTTTTCGTGTCTTATCAATTAACTCTTTTAATGCCCCTCCAAGACTTTTATAAGCATTTGGAATACTGTATCCAAATCTACAAGCAAGATCTATAGCTCTTTCATCTGCATAAATAGCATCTTGAAGTTTTTTTTCAGAATTGTTTTTTAAATATAATCTATAGCCTGCAAAACTTGATAAACCAAGAGCAAGTAATAAAAGTAAACCATCTTGTACCCACAACTCTCCAATAGCTCCTCCAAGTCCTATCGCAAGAGCTGCCATTTCCCATCCATCTCTGGGTATTGAATCATTTTGAATTTTCCCAACCTCGTGCCAAAATAAAAGATTTCTGTGATCAATAGCAAAGTTATCCCATTCATCTAAATCTATTTGAATTTCTACTTCGTCACGACCGATTTCCTCAAGTGTTATTAAAGGTGGGTCTATAGCCGCAGCAGCTTCAACAAATACCCAACTTTCATTCTCTGGAGGCAACAAATTTTTAAGTCGCTGAAGTTCGCTCATAAAATATTAATTTCTTTCAATACTATAGAAACAAATGTTGCTTTTCAAGTAAGTTGATTAACATCTGATGATTTATAAGTAGCATGTGATAAATGAAGGGTTTAAATTATGCCTCAAAGAGGTGATCTAAAAAAAATTCTTATTCTAGGTTCGGGACCGATTGTTATAGGGCAAGCATGTGAATTTGATTATTCTGGTACTCAAGCTTGCAAAGCTTTAAGAAATGCTGGTTATGAAATTGTCTTAATTAATTCAAACCCAGCATCAATAATGACTGATCCTGATATCGCAAGCAAAACATATATTGAACCATTGACTCCTGAAATTGTTTCTCAGATCATTTTAAGAGAAAAACCTGATGCAATTCTTCCAACTATGGGTGGGCAAACCGCTTTGAATCTTGCAGTTAAATTATCAGAGTCAAATTTTTTAAAGCAAAATAATATTGAGTTAATTGGTGCTGATTTAAGAGCTATTAATAAAGCTGAAGATAGAAAATTGTTTAAGGAATCAATGGAGAAAATTAATGTAAATGTTTGTCCTTCTGGAATTGCATCTAATCTCGATGAAGCTATAGAGGTATCCAAAAAAATTTGTTCTTATCCTCTTATTATCAGGCCTGCATTTACATTGGGTGGAGTAGGAGGTGGAATTGCTTTTAACCTTGAAGAATTTGTCGAGTTGTGTAAATCAGGTTTAGAGGAAAGTCCAAGTAATCAAATATTGATTGAAAAATCACTTATTGGATGGAAAGAGTTTGAACTAGAGGTAATGAGAGACACTGCTGATAATGTTGTAATAGTTTGCAGCATTGAGAATTTAGACCCAATGGGTGTCCACACTGGAGATTCGATTACAGTAGCTCCTGCTCAGACATTAACAGATAAGGAGTATCAGAGATTAAGGGATTTGTCATTGAAAATCATTAGAGAAGTAGGAGTTGAGACAGGAGGGAGTAATATTCAATTTGCAATAAATCCATCTAATGGCGAAGTAATTGTAATAGAAATGAATCCCCGTGTTAGTAGATCCTCTGCTCTAGCGAGTAAAGCAACTGGATTTCCAATAGCTAAGATTGCAGCTTTATTATCTGTCGGATATACACTCGATGAGATTATTAATGACATTACAAAAAAAACACCTGCATGTTTTGAGCCATCAATTGATTACGTAGTTACTAAGATCCCAAGATTTGCTTTTGAAAAGTTTAAAGGCTCTTCTAATACTTTAAGTACTGCCATGAAATCTGTAGGTGAGTCAATGGCAATAGGTCGTTCTTTTGAAGAATCATTTCAGAAAGCATTAAGGTCATTAGAAGTAGGTGTTTTTGGATGGGAATGTGATTCACAAGATGAATTTAAAAACGAGAGTCAAATTAGAAATAGTTTAAGGAACCCTACATCTGAGAGAATTCTTTTAATTAAAAAAGCTATGCAGCTTGGGAAAA
>JAOOLS010000042.1 GCA_028408915.1 Prochlorococcus sp. AH-716-J09 | reverse complement strand
TATCTGCAGTAAAACCATCAATCCCAACTTTAGAGGTATTTACTACAATTTTTAAAGGGTCTTGAGTTTCTATGAGAGGAATATTTTTTTGAATTAATTTTTTATAAACACTTTTTGCCTCTAAAATTCTTTTTTGATATTTTGATAAACTTTTTTTGTTAAGCCAGTCTTTAATAGACTCTTCACAAGAAGAAAGTAATAAGGAACTTGGACTGGTGGTTTGCAGCAAATTAATACTTTTGATTAATTTATATTCATTTATTAATTTACCTTTGTACCAAAGTACCGCCGTTTGAGTTAATCCATTGAGTGACTTATGCAATGAATTAACTACTAAATCAGCGTTTGATGATAAGGCCGGTTTTGGTAAATTAAGATTTTCACAAAAAAGGAAATATGAACCATGGGCTTCATCAACTAAAACAGGTAAATTTTTTTCATGACAACAATCTATTAAAGGCTCTAAATCTCCGGAATAACCATGATAAGTTGGGTTTACAAGAATAACCCCTACAATTTTATTCTCATCAAAATTTAATTTTTTAAATACATTTTCCAACCAAATTTTTGTAATTGGTTTGTAATGACCCGTTATAGTTGAAAATTCTAAGTCAAAAAATATTGGATTTATATTCTGCATCGCACAGATTTTTATGACACTTATATGAACATTTCTGGGCATCAGGATATTTTCGCCTGGATTTGCCATTGCAATTACTGCTGATTGTATTAATCCGGAAGCTCCATTAACTCCAAAAAAACATTCTTTAGCCCCAAATTTATCGGAGAATTCTCTTTGAGATTTAGCAATTAATCCGTTCTGAGATAGTGGGGAGCCTATTTCTGGTAGTTCGGGCAAGTCCCAATAACCAGGTGGATTTTTTAACAACTTCACTAATTTCTTTGGTAAAGCTGTCCCTCTGTTGTGAGCGGGAAAGAATAAAGACTTTAAAAACTTTTTAGTTAGAAAAGATGAAATGCTCATAAACTATTATTGACATATATAGAATGGGCTACATGGTAATCTTTTTTGATATTTTTTAACTTTAATGAAAAGATCTTATTCGGAATATTCAGCAAAAGAAGACTTTCTTTGGTTGATTTTGAGACCATGGATTTTTATCCCAAGAGTTTTATATATCCTTTTAACTTTTATTTTTCTTTTTTTAAGAATACTTTTTCAAGGTAACAGTAAAAATAAAAATGTACAAAAAAATCTCTCGAAATATCTTTTTGATGTAATAACGGATTTAGGGCCTTGTTTTATCAAATTAGGTCAAGCACTCTCCACTAGACCAGATCTCGTTAGACAAGATTGGCTTACTGAACTTACAAACTTACAAGATAATCTCCCAGCATTTGATCACAAAATTGCTTTAAAAATCATTGTTAATAATGACCTCTAATATCGGTTCAAAAGTAATCGAGAAAGGTGGTGGTGGACTAGGATTCGAATTCTCAGGTGATTCAGTTGAAGATAGCCAATACAATAGAATTAAATCATTAGTTAATGAAGAACTTAAGCAATACTTTAGGCCTGAATTTTTAAATAGACTTGATGAAATAATTGTATTCAGACAACTAACTAAAAATGAAGTTAAAGAAATTGCTGAAATAATGTTGCAAGAAGTTTTTGTCCGACTACAGGATAAAGGTATTAAATTAAATGTCACCGATGCTTTCAAAGAAAGACTAGTCGAAGAAGGTTATAATCCTTCATACGGAGCAAGACCTTTGAGAAGAGCAGTTATGCGTTTACTCGAAGATAGTTTGGCTGAAGAAGTTCTTTCTGGGAGAATTAAAGATGGAGATAATGCTTTAGTTGATATAGATGATAATAAAAAAGTTACAATAAATATTTCTTCTGAAGAATCTTCTCAAGAACTAGCAGGTGCTAATTTCTAATCATTCAAAGTAAATATGCAGTCTATCTCTCCAGAAACTATATACAGGGGGAATTCTGCTTGGGAAAAATCTTTACCTCAAATTACCAAATTAACTAAAAGTCCATTAATTCTAGGTAGAGGGATTCAAACGAATAATTTGCGAAATAATATTTTTAATGATTTAAAAAATCAAAAACTTGATGTAAATTCGGCTAATTTACAATTTGATTGTTGTTACGAAGATATTTCAAGAGTTAAGAATATTATTTCAAATAATAATAATGATTGTGTTATCGCAGCTGGAGGTGGCAAAGTTCTAGACTCAGGAAAATATATAGCCGAGTCTCTTAATATTCCTTGTATTACAGTTCCCCTTAGCGCCTCTACATGTGCTGGTTGGACAGCCTTATCGAATATTTATACAAAGGATGGTCAATTTATAAAAGATGTTGCATTAGGATCTTGTCCGAAAATACTAGTTTTTGATCATAAATTTAATCAAACAGCTCCATCAAGAACACTGGCAAGTGGCATAGCAGATGCCTTGGCAAAATGGTACGAATCCTCAATAACAAGTTCAAAAATAGATGACGGTCTTGTTCAACAAGCAATTCAGATATCAAGAGTTTTAAGAGATCAACTATTAATAAATGGAGGAAAAGCGTTTAAGGACCAATTTGAAAATAATCCATCTTGGCAAAATACTGTAGAAGCATGTGGACTTACAGCAGGATTAGTTGGCGGTATTGGTGGAGAAAAATGTAGGACTGCAGCAGCACATGCTATTCATAATGCAATTACTCAGATAATCACCCCTAATAAATTCTTACATGGTGAGATTGTTGGGGTCGGATTATTATTGCAATTAAAACTAGAAGAAATGAAAAATAATAATAAATTAGCTGATCAATCAATTAAACAATTATTTGTACTTATGAAAGAATTGAATTTACCAACTACTATCGGACAACTTGGAATAAATGTTTTTGAAAATAATAATTTAGAGAAAATTGCTGATTTTACTTGTCGAGATAAATCTGAGATTCACTTTTTGCCTTTTGAAATTAATAAACGAGACATAATTGAGGTTATTTCAAATTTTGAACAACAAAAAATTAAAACATAAAAATTTTTGACTGAAAACAATTTTGAAAAATTAAGTGATTTAAATGCAGAATTTTTCGAAAGTGCCAAATTGTCACTATTAGATCCTTTAGGTTTTTATTTGGCAAATGATGTTAAGTGGATAAAACTCAACCAAAATTGGAACTCCATAAAATTCCCAGTAGTTATTGGAGGAAAAGGTCAACCTATACTTCTTCTACATGGCTTTGATAGTAGTTTTTTAGAATTCAGAAGAATATATAAATCACTAAAAAGAAATTTTCAAGTTATCGTTCCTGATCTTCTGGGTTTTGGTTTTAGTCCAAGGTGCGCAACAAATGAATATAATTCCTCGAAAATAATTTCTCATTTAATTGATCTCCTTAAGACATTAAAAATAACAAAGAATCTAAAAATTATAGGTGCTTCTATGGGAGGCTCAACAGCTTTAAATCTTGCTTATGAAATTCCTGATTCTATTGAAAAAATTATCCTTTTATCCCCCGCCGGATTGTTTGGTGAACCTAAGAGTATCCCTTTTCCTCTTAACCAAATTGGTGCCTCATTTCTTGGATTGCCTCAGGTTAGAAAAAGTCTTTGTAGGCAAGCATTTGCTTTTCCAGATGAATGCGTTGGTAAGATGGAAGAGCAAATTGCTTCAATTCATTTAGGTTGTAAAGGATGGAGGAATTCACTTGCATCATTTGCAAAGAGTGGTGGGTTTGCAGGAACTCAAAAATATATCCAAAATATCCCAATTAAAACATTATGTGGAGAAAATGATCGAATTCTTGGAAAAAAAGAGCTTAAAAAAATAGGAAATATTGAAAAATTAAATTTTGTAGGGTTACAAAATTGTGGTCATCTTCCACATATAGATCTTCCATCATTATCTAGTAAAATTATTCAAGATTATTTTTTGGAATAAAAGATTTCTTAATTAATTTAGATACTTGAGAGTTATAAAAATATAATACAAAACAGATGGGGTAAAGATGTAACTGTCAATTCTGTCAAGAATCCCTCCATGTCCTGGTAAAAAAGTTCCGGAATCTTTTATTTTTGCATCTCTCTTCATCATCGATTCAATTAAATCTCCAACTAATGCCATAAGAGAAATTGAAATGCCATATATTATTCCAACAAATAATGGATTTTCCCAATTCAATAAAAATGCGAAAATTATTGCTAGTAAAGTTGAACAGGATATTCCTCCAATTAAACCTTCTATAGTTTTGCTCGGAGATATTGGAGATAGAGATGTTTTACCAAATGACTTCCCAATGAAATAAGAACCAATATCACTAGCTACAATTAAAAAGCAAGAAGTTAAAGTTAAATGCAGACCTGAAGTATTTGATAAGTTCTCAAACGATATAAAACCCTGATTTGAACTGATTATCACTGAATCTAATCCTCTTAACTTAATCCAGTAACTAGGTAAAAAACCTAAATAGAATAATCCAAAAATAGAGGCTGCAATATCTGAAATTGTCCCAGGTTTTGGTTGCAAAAGTAACCAAGTACATATCCCAACTGAACTGATTGGCAAAATTGAATTTGAAATTTCTCCTTCAAGCACACCAATAGTCTTAAGATAAGTAGAAACTATAATAATAAAGGATGAAAATAATGTGGTTTTTGTAGCTGGTCTTATTCCTTTAAATTCTGCCATTCTAAAAAATTCTAATAATGCTAGATATGTAAGCAAAGCAGTTGCCAATGTAAAAAACCATCCCCCCATCAAAACAACAATTAAACCAAAAATTCCTATAAGTAACCCGCTTCTTAATCTCATATGAAATTGCTATGTTTCTAAGACTCTTATATTAAAATTTACCAGATCCTTGTTGCATAAACTTTGATTATTTATCCAATTAAACCTATCTATATCAATTTTTTCGCCAGGAATTAGTATAGGTATCCCAGGAGGATAAGGGCAAATAATATCTCCAGATATTTTATTTAATGATTGTGAGAAA
>JAOOLS010000041.1 GCA_028408915.1 Prochlorococcus sp. AH-716-J09 | reverse complement strand
TCATTGATATCCCAAACTCAAGGAAACAGCATAAAAATCCTATTGTAAGAATTGGCGGTTTAGCTATATCAGGTGGATTTATTATTGCTTTAACAATTAGTTTTTTAATTATTAAGTTTTTAGGTTTGCAAAATCTAGAATTAAACTACATTTTTACATTAATTTTTTCTATTTATTCATTTTTTCTTATTGGTATTGCTGATGATATTTACCAACTGTCGCCATTATTTCGTTTAGCTTTACAAATAATAATAACTTCTATTGGATTTAATCATGGGATCGCGCTGGAAACTTTAGATATTAGATTTTTACATCTTAATATTGAAAAACTGGAATTAAATACAATCATTAGCTATTTGATAACCATTTTTTGGTTGACGGGCATTCCTAATGCAATTAATTGGATGGATGGATTAGATGGTTTAGCTGCCGGAGTAGCTGCTATAAGTTTTTTCATATTCTTTATTATCAATTTGCACTCAGGATTTATATTATTAGGAGTAATATCCTTGGTAATTTTTGGATGTTTATGTGGATTTTTAAGATTCAATTTTTTCCCGGCAAAAGTAGTAATGGGTGACGGAGGATCTAATTTTATAGGTTCACTTCTAGCATATTTATCAATTTTGCCCTTAACTAATTTTTACCTTGAGATGCAAAATTATAATGGTTCTTTTAAATTTTTTTACCCTCTAATAATATTATTAATTCCGATCGTTGATATGTTATACGTTGTTCTTTCAAGGTTGATAAAAGGGAAATCCCCTTTTTATCCTGACAGAAACCATTTTCATCATAGGCTTTTAAAAAGAGGTTTTAGTCATAAACAAACAGTGGTTTTTATTCTAATCTTACATTTATCATTATGTTTTACATTACCTATTAGTTTATTATTTTTTACTTAAAACATTAATTAATTAAATTTGTTTTTAAATTTTCTTGTCAAAAAAATATTCTCTAAAAGGATTATATTATTATCTATAAGAAACATGTAATTATCTGATAAGCTGTCAATTAAGAAAATCAATCAATGAAAAAAATTATAGAATATGCCAACAACTTAAAAGATGCATTATCTTCTTTAGACGATAAAAAAATTAATGAGCTTTTCGAAGAGGTTTTAAAAAGGATTGATGGTAATGGAGAAATATACATTTTTGGTAATGGAGGAAGTTCTGCAAACGCCTCTCACATTGTGGGTGACTACTCTAAAACCTTTGCAACACTAAATAAAGGCATTAAGATAAATTGTCCATCTGACAATATTGCATACTTAGCTGCAATTTCAAATGACTTGGATTATTCTGAAATATTTAATACATTAATAAATTCAAGAATCAAAAAAGGGGATTTAATTATTTTCCTATCAGGAAGTGGGAATTCTATGAATTTAATTAAGGCCGCAAGAGCGGCAAAAAAAGAGAATATTAAAACTGTGTGTTTGGTAGGATACTCTGGTGGAGCTTTGAAGGACTTAACCGATATAACTATTCATATCAAAGTAAATGACATGGAAATCGCTGAAGATGCACAAATGGCGATATTTCATCTCATCAAACAAAATCTTATTGAAATTATTTGTGAAAAGAAGGTTAATAGTTCAAAATATTTCAAAAGAATAAATGAAAACTTAATAGCATGATTTATATCTCTAGATGCCCTTTAAGATTATCATTGCTGGGGGGAACAAGCGATTTAGATTGGTTTGTTAATGATAATGGAAGAGGATTTACAATTGGTTGTTCTATTGCTCTTTATTCACGAGTAATTACTTCTTTTAGCTCAAGATCTGACAGTGGCATATTAAATTATAGTTCAAGAGAAATTTATCATGATGTAGATAATATTACCCATCCAATTATTAGAGAAACTTTAAAAGCTTTAGAAATAAAAAAAACTATCGAACTTTGCTCCTTCGGGGAAAAGGAATCTGGGCAGGGACTTGGTAGCTCTTCATCTTTTACCGTTGCGCTACTAAGCTCCTTAAGTAAATTAACAGGTAAAAGTTTTTCTAATATAGAGTTAGCCCATTTAGCTTCAGAAGTAGAGATTACTCGTTTAAATTATCCAATTGGCAGACAAGATCAGTATCATTGTGCGCTTGGAGGCGTCAATTTTATAGAGTTTAGAAAAAACGGAAGAATCAAAAGTCATTTATATCAAAATATCGCTAGTGGCATTAGAAAATATTTAAATGATTCATATCTCCTCAATCTAGGAATTAAGCGATCCGCAAGTACAACTTTACAAAAGCTAAAAGATAGCAATGAATCACATAAGAGAATTCAAGGAATACTGGAAGATACTGATTCTTTTATAGACCATGCAAAAAACGCAAGTATTAATGATATTGAACTTTTTTTGGAAGAATCACTAACAAAAACATGGAATAAAAAAAAGGCCCTTACGGGAGTTTATAATGAAAAACTTAGTAATGCTGAAAAATTCATTCAGAAATGTAATTTTAAAATTTTGAAGTTAATCGGAGCAGGTGGTGGAGGTTACTTCCTAATCAAATATAAAGGAAAAAATTTTGAGAAAGATAGAGGCATGCTTGAGGAGGCAAATTTATATTTACAAAAAATTATCCTCGATGAAGAAGGGTGTGTTTCATGCGAAATTTAAAGCAAGCTGTTATCACAGTAGGGGGTAGAGGAACAAGACTAAAAAATCTAACTCAAGAGTGTCCTAAACCACTTTTCCCAATTAATGGGATCAGCACATTGGAGAGAGCTGTAAGAAATTTGTCAGAGCAAAACATTCTTCATTTTATTTTATTAGTAAATTATCAGAGTGAAAAATTTTTAGAGACATCGCAAATACTACAAAATAAATATGATGTACTGATAGATATTTACAGAGAGGATAAGATTATGGGCGAAGCAGGAGGTCTTGTTGAAATTTCAGATAAATTAGATGACTTTTTCTTATTTTTAAATGGAGATGTAATTTTTAATATTTCTTTAATAAAGCTTTGGGATTTTCATCAGAGAAATGATTCAGATTTAACTCTAATAACTCATACAACCAATCATCCTGAAGACTCAGATAGTATTATTGAAAGCCCTAATTTATCTATAAATAAATTCAAGTTAAAAAACGAGACTTCTATAGAAAAAGGATTCTTTCTTGGAAATGCTGGAATAGTTATTATTTCAAAAAAAATTGTTGAGTTTGTTAAATCAAAATCATTAAATTCACCACTTCAAGCTTTTAAAGACTTTTCAATTTTTGGACATGAAAATAAATTTAAAGTTTTTAGTTACAACACTTCAGAGTACATAAAGGATATGGGTACAGAGGAAAGGTTTAAGCAAGTTTGTAAAGATTTAAAAGATGGCTTAGTAGAAAAAAGATCTTACAGAAATAAACAAAGAGTCATTTTTCTTGACAGAGACAACACATTAATAAAATGCAAAAAAGGTGAATATATTAATGATTATAAACAAGTTAATTTTTTTCATAATAGAATTCGCAGTCTTAAGATAATTTCTGAAAATTATGATTTTATAGCTTTAATAACTAATCAGCCTCAAATTGCAATGGGTTACGTAAGTTGGCAAGATGTAATAAATTTGAATGGTGAAATTATAAATGAATGTCTTGATTTTGGTTTAGAGATCTCATGTTTCTATTTATGCCCACATCACCCACATGGTGGTTTTGAGAATGAAATAAGAAATCTTAAGACTTCCTGTTTTTGTAGGAAGCCTCTACCAGGATTAGTTCTGCAGGCATCCTTCGAAAGGAATATTGATTTAAAAAATTCACTATTTATTGGAGATTCATTAAAAGATAAAGAGTGCGCTCAGAAGGCAAACATACCTTTTAAATGGGCTCACTTATTAGAATCTTCGCCTCAAATTTAAAAGTAAATTATTCGAGTCGAAAATCCTAATTAAATTTGGGAATATACCTAATATCAAGATAAAAGATGCGAATATTAGCCTTAATGAATAAGAAGCCCTTATTTTTATTTGATAAAGAGCATTTTCGCCACTTTTTTCTGAAGCCCTTTTAATACTGTATTTTGTTAAAGATGAATCTAATCCCCTCCACTTGAATCCCTCACTTATAAATAATCTTATCCATAATTCAACATCCTCACATCTATTAAGTTTTTCATTATAAGGATTAAATATGTACCTTCTAATACAAATTGATGGGTGAGCTATTGGACAAGCTCCTAAAGCAGTTACTAAAGATAGTCCAAATCTATTCGTAGGATAACGTAATTCTTTTCCAGATAAATCGTTCATATTTCCACTTGACATATCTAGGGAAAATTTCTTCATAAAATCTAATTGTTTTTTAATTCTGTCTTCCTCTAAGCGGTCATCTGTATCTAACCTTAAAATAAACTCTGAATTAGTATTAGCGATACCATAATTAAGACAGGCAGGAAAACCTCTACTATTTTTATTAATTAATAATAAGGGTTTTATAGGAAAATCTTTTTTTGAAAAAATTTCTCTTATTTTTCTACATTTTTCCTTTTCTTTCAGTTCAAAGACTAATACAGGCTGGACTAAATAGTATTCTTTTATTTTTGAGCAGTTTAATATAACTGAGTCAAGAAAATTAACTATAAATTCAATTTCCTCTCCAAAAGTTGAGGATAAAACTATTGCGTCTAGTATTTTTTTTCTTACCATTTCAAAAATTTACGTTTAATGACTGAGAGTATATTTCATTAATAGATAAGATAACTGCCTCTCGCGAATTCATATTAGGAGACCAGCCATAATTTAAAGCCTTATTGCAATCATACTTGAATTTTGGTACATCTCCTACCCAGCCTCTATCTTCATTTCCAAATTCAATTTCAGCTTTAGGCGAAACTAATTTAATCACCTCCTCCGCTATTTCTTTTATTTTGATAGAGTCTTCATTAGGACCTAAATTAAAAATAGGGTTATCATTTTTTACAAGTTTTTTATTTGATAAAAATAACAATCCTGCGACTAAATCTTTCACATGCAGATATGATTTTTCTTGGGAACCATTTCCAAGCACACTTAAACTATTAGGAGAGTTTTTAAGCTTTTCAATAAAATCTAAAATCACACCATGAGTAGCAGGCGTGCCAACAACGTTTGGGAACCTAAATATTCGCAGATCATCAAGCCATGATTCATAAGCAGAAAAACATATTGCTTCTGATGCTAACTTCATTGCGCCATAATTTGAAATAGGCATCAAAGGACCTAAATCCTCTGTAATAGGTTTAGTTCCATGATCTCCATATACTGCAGAACTAGAAGCAAAGTAAAATTTTCCTATTTTATTTTTTTTACATAGCAGTAGTAAATTATAAGTTGTAAGAAAAGTATCTCTAAAGTCTATTTCAGGGTTTTCAGTTCCCGATACGATATCTGAATTAGCTGCTAAATGCCAGATGGAG